>CAZJXG010000005.1:47790-49722 GCA_964549965.1 uncultured Sphingomonas sp.
TGTGTTGGGTGTGTTTGGTTTTTTTGTTGGTGCAGCCTTCGCAGGCGCGCTGGTCGGCGCGCCAGATGATCTTGCCGTTGCGATCCTGAACATAGTCGATCAGCGTCGGCGTCAGCGCGCGGCCCTGGTTGGCGAACATCGAATAGGCATTGACGATCCGCAGCACCGTCGTCTCGCCAGCCCCCAGCGCATAAGCGAGATAGGGCGGATAATCGCCGATCCCCATCAGCTTCGCGGTCTTCACCACCTTGTCCATGCCGATCTGGCTGGCGGTGCGGACGGTCATCAGGTTGCGCGACTGTTCGACGCCCCAGCGCATCGTCTGCTGGCCGGCATTCTCGCCGGAGAAGTTCCTGAAGCATTTCTGCCCGAGCCGGGCCGACTGGAAGACGCAGAAGGGGCCGTCGATGATGATCGAGGCCGGGGTCAATCCATTGTCCAGCGCGGCGGCATAGACGAACGGCTTGAAGGTCGATCCGGGCTGCCGCATCGCCTGGGTCGCGCGATTGAACGAGGAGCCGCGCGAGTCGAAGCCGCCCTGCATCGCCAGCACCTGGCCGCTATGCGGATTCTGCACGACCATGCCGCCGGAGATATTGGGGATACTGCGGAGCGACCAGGCGTCGCCGTCGCGCCGGACGACGATGACGTCGCCCGCTTTCAGGAAATCGAAAGCGCGGCCGCCGACGCCGGCTTTCGGCATGGTCGCGCCCCAGCTCGGCAGGATATCCTTCGAACCATTTTCGAAGCCGATCTCCGCCTGCGAACCCTGTTTCGACAGGACGACCGCTGGAAACCAGTTCGCATAGCCCGCGCCGACATTCAGGCCGGCAAGTTCGCGCGCCCAATTGCCGTCGATGTCGATCCTGCCCAGCCGCCCGCGCCAGCCGGCAGCTGCCTCGAAGCGGACCAGCCCGTCGCGCAGCGCGCCTTCGGCGGCATCCTGGACCTTGCCGTCATAGGAGGTGCGCACCCACAGCCCGCCCGCATAGATGCCGTTGGGGCCATCGGTCGCCGTCTCGCCGTAACGCTCGATCAGCTGGCGACGGACCTCCTCCATGAAATAGCCGCCGACGCTGGCGCGGGGCGCATAGCGTGGCACTATGCCGAGCGGCGCCGCAGCGGCCTCCTGTCGCTGCGCCTCCGTGATGAAGCCGTTTTCCACCATTTGCCGGAGGACATAGTTGCGGCGGTCCAGCGCGCGGTCGGCATGGCGCTCGACTGTGTAATTGGATGGCGCCTTGGGCAGGATCGCCAGATAGGCGATCTCGGGCAGGGTCAACGCGCCGACGTCCTTGCGGAAATAGGCGCGGCTGGCGGACTGCACGCCATAGGCATTGCGGCCGAGAAATATCTGATTGAGGTATAGCTCGAGAATCTGCTGCTTGGTCAGCGCCTCCTCGATCCGGAAGGCCAGGATCGCCTCGCGCACCTTGCGCTTGATCGAATAATCGTCGCCGACGATCAGGTTCTTGGCGACCTGCTGGGTGATCGTCGATCCCCCCTTGGCGCGGCGGCCGCTGCCGAATTTGGTGACATAGTCGACAACCGCGCCGGCAAGACCGCCAATGTCGATGCCGGGATGGCTGAAGAAGGTCTTGTCCTCCGCCGAGATGAAGGCGTTGACCAGCAGCGGCGGATATTCGGCATAGCTCAGCTGCACCCTCCGCTCGCGCGCGAAATCGGCGATCGGCTCGCCATCATAGTCGCGGACATTGGTGGGCAGGGGCGGCTGATAGGCGAGCAGCGCGTCGGCGGACGGCAGGCCGCGCGCGAACAATGCCCACATCAGCAGCCAGAAAAAGGCGAGCGACCAGAGCACATAACCTGTCCACCGCCAGCTTCTGTAACGCCAGAGATAGCGGGCATGGGCGCGCCATTCGGGAAAGGGATTGCGGAGGGCGGGCAGCTTCGGCACCGGGGCGCTCTAGC
>CAZJXG010000005.1:49732-52075 GCA_964549965.1 uncultured Sphingomonas sp.
GGCCGAGGCGCCGGCCGGGCTCCTGCGGTCGGCGGTTGCGGATTCCCGCTTTCGCGGGAACCGCGGGCCAGCGAGGCAGCCGTCACTCGCCCGCCAGCCGCCGCGCGAAGTGAATCTCTACCGCCTTGCGCACGCCATTCGCGATGTTGCGGCGGTAATCGCTCGACAGCAGCAGCGCGAGATCATCGTCATTCGAGATATAGCCCGTCTCGAGCAGCACCGAGGCAACATCGGGTGCCTTGAGCACGATCAGCCCGGCGAAGCGGTGGGCCTCGTCCTTGAAGTGGATGGTGGGGGACATCTCGCGCTGGAGCAGGGCCGCGAACTGCGAGGAGATGTTCATCGTCTCGCGCTGGGCGAGATCGAGCAGGATCGAGGACACCTCGTTATTCTCGCCGCCCAGATCGACACCGTTGAGTATGTCGGCGCGATTCTCCTTGGCGGCGAGCTGCGCCGCCACGCGGTCGGATGCGACCTCGGAGAGGGTGTAGATGCTGGCGCCTCGCGCGGCACTGTTGGTGGCGCTGTCGGCATGCACCGAAATGAACAGATCGGCCTTCAGCCGTCGTGCGATCTCGCGCCGTTCGCCCAATACCAGGAAGCGGTCATCGCTCCGGGTCAGCGCGACCCTGACCCGGCCCGAGGCGACCAGTTCGTCGCGGATCGCCTTGGCGATGGCGAGGGCGATATTCTTTTCCTTGTACTTGCCGTCGGCGGATTGCGAGCCGGGATCATGGCCGCCATGGCCGGCATCGATCACGACGAGCGGCCGCCGGGTGCCCCGCGCCCCGGTGACGGTCGGCACCGCGAGCGGGCGGGGCGGATCGAGCGGCACGGTGATGCCACCGCGCTGCGCGGCGCGAGGATCGACTGGCTTGTCGTCAAGCCCGAACAACTGGCGGCCCTTGCGTACCGCGCGCCCGAACAGGCTTTCGGTGACAGGCTTGAGCGTCAGCGTCAGGGCGAGATGGTCAGCCGAGAAGCTCGCATCGCCGATGATCGCGGCTTTGTTGAGCGTGAACACGACCCGCGCCGTATTCGGATCATATTGGCCATGACGGGTGGAGGCGATCATGCCGCCAGATGCGGCGACCTGACCCATGCGCGCGCCAGGCAGGTCGACGGCGATCCGCTGCGGCCCGGAAAGCATGAAGGCGGAGGCGGTCGCGACCGGCTGATCGAATCGCAGGGTCACATTGGATGGCGTTATCTCGATCGCGCTGACGGTCGCCGCCGCCCGCGCCTCGCCGGCCACGAACGGCAGGGCCAGCAACAGCAGCAGGACCAGCAGCAGCGAGCGGCTTACCGAGCCAAGGCACAGACGATATGGTGATCCTGGCAAGACGGCCCCGCGCTACCCGGCCGGCCTGGAAATGCCGACAGCTCCATTGGTTATCCAAAGCTGGGCCGCGCTTGTCCAGTCATGGTGATGCTTGCCCCGAAGTCATTCGGATGCTAGCTGTTTTCGTCCGGAAGTAGGCCGACCCTCGTCTATGCGAGGTTCCAAAGGCCAATCCGGCCTTTCCGCAGCCATTTGGCGGCGGTGTAACAGGTTGACGATCGCATGAGTCATTTTTCGCCCCGATCCTTCCGCTGCCGGTTTTTCGGCGGTGCGCGGGTCGAGGCCGCTTTTTCGGCGCGACGCGCCGAAGGTGACGATGCGACGGCTGCGCACACCTTTTTTCCACCTTCGATGATGCTTCCGGGCGTGATGCGGCTTGCCGCGCCGACCGGGAGTGCATCCCTATCATATCGCGCGACGAGGCCCGGCCGTGCTGCCGGCCCCCGCGCCTGGAGAGCTTTAAATGACAACCCGCATGCTTATCGACGCACGCCACCGGGAGGAAACCCGCGTGGCCGTCGTCCAGGGGAACCGGATCGAGGAATTTGACTTTGAGTCCGCTGAGCGGAAGCAACTCAAGGGAAATATCTATCTCGCCAAGGTAACGAGAGTCGAACCGTCGCTTCAGGCGGCGTTCGTGGACTATGGCGGCAATCGCCATGGCTTCCTCGCCTTTTCGGAAATCCACCCCGATTATTATCAGATCCCCAAGGAGGATCGCGAGGCGCTGCTCCGCGAGGAGGCCGAGCATGCCGCCGAGGAAGAGGCGCTGCGCGCCCGCGAATCCGAGCATGACGAGGATATCGACGAGCTCGAGGACGACGGTCACGACCATAATGATCAGGACCATGATCATGATCAGGAGGACGACCAGGGCGAAGACGGCGAGGGCGGCGAGGAGCGCAAGCCGCGCGGTCGCCGTGAATCGGTCGGTGGTTCGGACGATGTGGAGAATCTCCGCCAGCGCCGGATGAACCTGCGCCGCCGCTACAAGATCCAGG
>CAZJXG010000006.1:0-50374 GCA_964549965.1 uncultured Sphingomonas sp.
TCAGAACCGCACCTCGCCGGTGAGGGTGAAGGTGCGCGGCGGGCCGTAGAAGCCGATCACCGAATTGCCAAGCAGCGCGCCGGGGAAGTTATAGCCGCCGACCCGGTATTTGCGGTCGAACAGGTTGCGGCCATGGCCCGCGATCGAGAAGCGCTTGTCGTCCGAGGTCCAGACGATCGAGAGGTCGACAAGCTGATAGGCCTTCTGGTCGAGCACCGGATTGGGCACCTCGAACAGCGAATAGTTGCTGCGGAAGGACAGGGCCGGCGTGATGGTGAAGCGGCCGATGCCATCCACATCCTGGCCCAAGGTGGCCGAGACGTTGGCGGTATATTTGGGTGTATTCTGGAACACGCGCTGGTCCGCGAAATCCTTGATCGTCAGCGTCGCGGGGTCGAGCGTCAGGAATTGCTGGAACCTGGCATTGGTGTAGCCGATCGACGCCTGCACCTGGAAGTTGCGGTCGGGCACGACCCGTGCCTCCATCTCCCAGCCATAGATGCGCGACTTGCCGACATTGTCGACCGACGAGACCACGGTGGTGCCCGACAGGAACTGGGTCGTCACCTGCTGGTCGCGATAGCGCGAATAGAAGCCCGCGACGTTCAGGAACAGGGTGCGGTCCAGGAAGGCGCCCTTCATGCCGGCCTCATAGGCGGTAACGGTCTCGGGCTTGTAGCCGTTGACGGTGCCCGGCGTGAAGATGGCGTCGCCGCGCGGATCGAAGCCGCCCGATTTATAGCCGCGCGACCAGCTGGCGTAGAGGTTCACATCCTCGACCGGCTTGAAGCTGGCCGAGAAACGCGGGGTGAACTTCTTGTCGGTACGGCTGTTGGTGTAGTTGGTACGGGTCCGGAACGGTACTGCGGTGGGGCGGCCGAACAGCGGCGAGCGCAGCCCCAGATAATCGGCGCGGAACACCGTGCCCTCACGCTTGTCGCTGGTGTAGCGGCCGCCGACCGAAACCGAGAATTGCTCGCTGAGCTTCACCGAGACGTCGGCGAAGGCGGCATAGGATTTGGTGTCGACGTCGCCGGAGGTCAGTGTCGTCAGATTGGCGTTGCCGATCACCGTATCGAACGCGCCGGAGGCCGAACTGTCGAGATAATAGAGGCCGAACACGCCCTGGACCATCTCGGTATCGAGCAGGGCCTGGACTTCCTGGGTAAGCTGATGGTCCTTGTAGAAGGACGGGATGTCGAGCACCGGCCCCGGCGTGCCGTCGAAGTCGATGACGGTATCGGTGTGGCCCTTGCGATAGGCGGTGATCGACTTGAGCGTCAGAGTGTCGTTGAGCGCATATTCGATCGTGCCCGACACGCCCTTGGTCACGACCTTGTTGTCGTCGCCGATTCCCGAGCGGGTGTCATAGACGTCGCCCAGCGGCAGGAAATCGGCCGCTGTGCCATTCGGCAGCAGGCGATAGCCGTGGCGCGGGTTGGAATTGTCGCGGGTATAGTCCGCCGCGATCCGGATCGACAGCTGGTCGTTCGGCGTGAACTCGGCCGACAGGCGGCCCGCCAGCACATCCTTGTTGTAGTGTTCGGCACCAGTGAAGCGGTTCTTGCCATAGCCGTCGCGCTTGTAATAGGCGAGCGCGCCGCCGACCGAGAATGTCTCGCCCAGCGGGACCGTGACCGATCCGACGAAGTCGCGCTGGTTGTAGCTGCCATAGGAGCCGCGCAGCTTCGCTTCGAACTCATGCCCCAGGCGACGGGTGACATATTTGATCGCGCCGCCGATCGTGTTGCGGCCGTACAGGGTGCCCTGCGGCCCGCGCAGCACTTCGACCCGGTCGATGTCGAAGATGTCGAGCACCGCGCCCTGCGGCCGGGCGACATAGACGTCATCGACATAGAGGCCGACGCCGGGCTCGAAGCCCCACACCGGGTCCTGCTGTCCGATGCCGCGGATGAAGGCGATCAGCGTGCTGTTCGATCCACGGGCGACCTGCAGGGTCATGTTGGGGGTCTTGTCCTGCAGGCTGGTGATGTCGACCGCACCCTGGCGGAAGAGCTGGTCGCCGCTGATCGCGGAGACCGAGATCGGCACGTCGACGAGGCTTTCTTCGCGGCGGCGCGCGGTGACGACGATCTCGCCGGTGTCTTCGGCGCTATCGGCCGTGGCCGCCGCGGTTTCCTGGCTGAAGCCAGCCTGTGGCGCGGCGAAGGCGGTGAGCGCGGTGGCGGCGGCGAGGAGCCGCAGGGCCTTGGTCTTCGCGATCATGATAGTCTCCCTGTTCATTTGCTTTGGTTCAGAAATTCACGGACGTCGGTGAGGCTGGCGGCGGCGGCTTCCTCCTGCGGGGCGTGGCCGACATCGTCGTAGATGATGAGTTTCGAGCCCGGGATCGCAGCGGCGAGCTGCTCGGCCTGCGCGACCGGAACGACCTTGTCGGCGCGCCCCCACAGGATCAGCGTCGGGGCTTTGATACGCGCCAGGCTGGGTAGCGGGTCGGGCAGGGTGAACTGTTCGAGATGGGCGACAAGCGCGGGGCCGTTACGGGCGATCATCGCGCGCATCTGATCGAGCCGCGCCGGCGTCAGCCGCTCGGGATGGGCGAAGATGGTGCCGGCCGACCAGGCGACCGCGGCCGGCTGCGGATCGAGCAGATAGGCCCGCATCGCCGGCGGTACCGCCACCGGCTTCTCCGTGACGCCATTGATCGAGAAGGCGGCGCTGTCGACCAGGATCAGCCGGTCGATCCGGCGCGGATAGCGGGCGGCGAAGTTCCACGCGACCAGCCCGCCGAAGCTGTTGCCGGCCATGGTGGCGCGGGCGAGGCCAAGCTTGTCCATCAGTTTGCCGAGCTGCCGGACGCGGGCGGCGGTGCCATAATCGCCGCGCGGCACGGGGTCGCTGAGGCCATGGCCGGCCAGATCGAACCGGATGACCCGGTGGTCGCGGGCGAGATCGGCGGCCCAGGCGTCCCAGCTTTCAAGGCTGAAGGTGTAGCCGTGGATCAGCAGGATGGGCGGGGCATTGCGCGGCCCCTCTTCGCGCACGCGGATGCGGGCACCCTCGATCGTGACGAAGCGGTCCGCCGCGACAGGGGAGATGCTCGCGACGGCGGGAGACGCGGCGGATGCCGCCACGGGGAAGACCGGCAGCGCCGCGGCGAACATCGATAAGGCGATCAGACGATGGCGCACCATCAGGCGTTCCTGCTCCCGGTGAGGGCCGGCTTCAGTGCGGCCCTTTCACGCATAAGGATAGGCGGACCGACAGCGCTGTCGATGACGCTTCGGATCAGTTTGAATGGGACAAATTCGCTCAGGAGCGTGTGCGGCGATAGTTCCCTGGCGCGACCCCGTTCCATTGACGGAAGGCGCGGGCGAAGCTTCGTCCATCCGAAAAGCCGAGGCTTTCCGCGATGTCGGCGATGCTGTTGCCGTCTTCCAGCGCCGCCTGGGCGACGCTGTTGAGATAGCGCGCCCGCACATCGCGGAACGACAGCCCCGCATCGCCCAGCCGGCGGCGCAAGGAAGCGACGCTCATCCCCAGCGCGGATGCGACCTCGGCCTGATCGTGGCGCCCTCCGGCCAGTTCGCGTTCGACCCGTCCGATCAGGTCGGGGCCGGTCGGCGCGATCGGCCCGAGCCGGTCGAGCATGTCCGCGACGCCGCCATAGATCGTCCGCGCGCTGAGGACCGGGCTTTGTGCTGCGGCAACGCCCATCATTGCCAGGGCGGCATCATAATCGAGCCCGAACAGCCCTGCCGAGGCGCGGATCGGAGCGCCCAGAAAGGCGAGATGGTCGCGGGTCGTGGCAGGCCCCCGCGTGCGGATCGCCCGGAGCGGGATCGGCGCCCCGGCCGGTGCCAGCGACAGCAGCAGGACATGGACATAGACGAGCAGGCATTCGAGCGAGAGCAGCACGAAGGCATCGCCGGGATCGAAGGCATAGGGGAAGTCGGCGTCATCGATCGCATAGCTGATCAGCCCGCCGCGCCGCTGCACCTGATTGTAGCGATGGCCATGGATGATGTTGTAGCTGTTGGCCAATATCTCCATCACCTCGGCCATGGTCGTGCAGCCACGCAGCCGCGCCTGGACCAGTTCCGACGTGCCGACCATCAACGGGCGCAGCGAGACGTGGCAGCTCTCGTCGCCGCCCTGCAGCGCCATCTGCTCGCATATCCTGAAATAGTCCGACAGGCGCAGCGGTGCTCCATCCGCGCGATCGAAAAGATCCGCCGGCAAGCCGGCCCGCCGCAGCACATGGCCGGGAATGAGGCCAGACGCCTCCATCACCCCCAACAGCGGGCGGACGGAGCCGATGGTCATCAGCGGCGCATCGGATGTCGGAAGGGCGGGGGGGCTGGTCACGCGCGTGAATCTGTCCCCTGTGACGGGCGCAATCAAGTCGCCTATCTTGCGTAGCGCGATAAAGGCCGGGCGCTTGCGTTTGGAACGTATCCCCTATTCCCGGAGCCGTCGGAAAGCTGCGCTCGCCGCCCAGCCCAGAACGAGCGACAGCAGCACCGCCGTCAGTCCATAAACGAAGCTGTGCCGTTCGGCGGCGCGTGCGACGAACGCCTCCATGCCGGATTTATGGATTTCGATCTGTCGGGTGGCTGCGGCGATCACCCGGCCCTTCTCGATCAGGAAGGTTTCGGCGGTGTAGCTGCCGACCGGCACGCGCGCCGGAATGGCGATGCGGGCGCGGTAGAGGACGCCCTCGCTGATCTCGACCCCCCGGTCGGTCTCCGAATAATAGCCGCCGCGGCGTTTCAGGTCGATCAACCCCGTCTCGAAACGCTGATCTTCGGCGGGGTCTCCGCCGCTGGCGGGAGAGAGCTGGAGATTGTCGATGCCCAGTTCATAGATCACCGCGGTGCGCGGATCGACGATGCTGGCGATCGGCTTGGAAGAGGCGAGCGCATAGAAGCTGGGCACCGATCGAAAATCGGCGCTGTCGGTGTTGATCCACATCCCCGCGATCTTGCGCTTCTCGCGGATCAGCACCGGTTCGGCCGGGCCCTTCACCACCACGGCGATCTGTGCGCCGTCGCTTGGCGCGCGGCCGCCCGGATACAGGATCGCGCCGAACAGCAGCAGCTCGGCGCCGGTGAAGCTGTAGATGATCTCGATCTTGCGCTGCGATACGTCCGGCACCAGCCGGGGGCTTTCCGCCGAGACGAGCAGCGGTGCGAGCAGGAGAAGCAGGAGCTTCCTCATAGCGGCTGCACCGTGAAAATCTCGGGCGGGCGCCAGGTGAGCCCCAGCAGCATGCGAATCGCGACGACCAGAACGATGAAGGCCAGGATCAGGCGCAGATATTCGGGCTTGATCTTCATCGCGAAGCGCGCGCCGAACTGGGCTCCGGTGACGCTGCCGATCAGCAGCAGTCCGGTGAGGACAAGATCGACCTTCTGCGTCGTCATCGCGTGGACCAGCGTCGTCGCTGCGGTGACGAACAGAATCTGGAAGAGCGACGTGCCTACCACCACCCGGGCCGACATGCCCAGGATGTAGATCATCGCCGGCACCAGGATGAAGCCGCCGCCCACCCCCATCAGCACCGTCATCACGCCGGTCGCGAAGCCCAGCAGCAGCGGCGCCAGCGGGGAGATGTACAGGCCCGATCGGTAGAAACGCCAGCGGAAGGGCAGCACCGCGATCAGCGGATGGTGGCGCCTGGAGCTGGATCGCGGCGGTTCGCCGCGCCACTGGGTCATGAGCGCCCCGATCGCGTCCCGCGCCATGACGATGCCGATGCCGCCCAGCATGAGCACATACATGACGGTGACGACCGTATCGATCTGGCCGACATCCTGGAGCAGGCGAAACAGGAAGCCGCCGATCAGCGAGCCGACCGCGCCGCCGGCGACCAGCACCGCGCCCATATGATAGTCGACCTCGACGCGGCCGCCATGCGCGAGCACCCCCGATACGCTGGCGCCGGTTATCTGCGGCGCCGAGGATGCGACCGCGACTGCCGGGGGAATGCCGTAGAAGATCATCAGCGGCGTCGTCAGGAAGCCGCCGCCGACGCCGAACATGCCCGACAGCACCCCGACCAGTCCGCCCAGGCCGATGATCACCAGGATGTTCACCGACAGGCCGGCAATGGGCAGGTAAAGATCCATGGCTAAGGGCTAGTCATTTCGGGCGGCGGAGGGAAGGGTTGGCTTTCCATTCGGCTGGCCATTTCGGCTGGCATGCGTGAACTGGGCTCTTGCTCCGCGCCCGCCACCGACTATACCGGCGTCATGGTTCCCTTTTCGTTCTGTTCGGTCGACATGTGCGCCTTGCCGGAGGGCGGGCTGTTCCACCCCGGCACCGCGAGCCTGCTGCTGGCCGATCTGCATCTCGAAAAGGCGAGCAGCTATGCCATGCGGGGGCAGATGCTGCCGCCTTATGATTCTATCGAAACCCTGCGCCGTGTCGTCGCGCTGGTCGAACGGACCGGCGCCAGGGCGCTCTACTGTCTGGGCGACAGTTTTCACGACCGGAACGGTATCGCCCGGCTGGGCGACGAGGCGCGTGGCCTGCTGAGCTGGCTGACCGCGCGGACGCGCTGGACCTGGATCGTCGGCAATCATGATCGCAGCTTCAGCGATCCGCTTGGCGGGGAGGTTGTGGCGGAAGCTGAACTGTGCGGGCTATGGCTGCGCCACGAGGCCGATCCGTCGGACGGGCGCCCCGAGATATCGGGCCATTATCACCCCAGATACAAGGTAACGCTGCGGGGACGGCGGGTGTCGCGGCCCTGTTTCGTGGCGGGGAAGACCAAGTTGATCCTGCCGTCCTTCGGGGTGCTGACGGGCGGCATGGATGCCGCCGATCCCGCGATCCTGCGTACCGTCGGGGGGGAGGCGCAAGCGCTCGTCGCGGTGCGGGAGAAGCTGCTGGGGTTTCCGCTGGCCGCCTGATCAGCCGACCGGGTACACCGTCACGGCCTGCTTGCGATAATGATTGGGAAAGGCGACCCTGAGCGCCTCGACCTTGGGCAGGTCGTTATAGACGATATAGGGATAGTCGGGTTTCCGGACGAGGAAGTCCTGGTGATATTTCTCGGCCGGATAGAAGCCGCGATAGCGCTCTACCTTGGTGACGATCGGCGCCTTCCACAGTTTCGCGGCGCCGAGCTGGGCCACATAGGCTTCGGCGACGGCCTTTTGTTGCGGCGTCGTCGGGAAGATCGCGGTCCGGTATTGCGTGCCGCGATCGGGGCCCTGGCGGTTCAGCGTGGTCGGGTCGGCGACCACCGCGAAGAAGATGCGCAGCAAGGTGCCATAGCTGACCTGGCGGGGATCATAGGTGACTTTGACGGCCTCGGCATGGCCGGTGCTGCCGGTGCCGACCGTTTCGTAATCGGCCGACTGGGCATTGCCGCCCGAATAGCCCGACACCGCGGATTTCACGCCATCGACATGCTGGTACACGCCCTGCACGCCCCAGAAACAGCCGCCTGCAAACACCGCGGTAGCGGTCTGGCCGGGCTCGGCCGGATCCTTGGCCGCAGCCGGTGCCCGGGCGATCGGGCCAGGCTCGACGCGCGGGGCCGGCGCTACGGCCGGGCTGCGCGTCGCCATCGTCCCCGCTGCCGCCAGAAGCAGCAGACCAGCGGAAATCCCGGCGATCAGAGGCCGGTTAGGAGTGTCCGTCAAAGGGCCATCCTTTTTTTCATCCTGTGACCATTATGTCACACAGATGGGGACGGACCAAACGGATTCAACAGCTTGGCGAACCGGCCCCGAAACGGTCGCCCTTATCGTAGCGCCGCCGCTGCCGTCTGGATTCGCGTGCATGCCTCGGTGAGGATCGTTTCCGACGTCGCATAGGATACGCGGAAGGCCGGCTCGACGCCGAACGCCGCGCCAGGGACGGCGGCAACCCGATGATCGTCGAGGAAATAATCGATCAGGTCGGCGTCATTGGCGATCAGCTTGCCGGCCGGCGTGCTGAGGCCGATCAGGGCAGACACGTCGGGATAGACGTAGAAGGCGCCTTCGGGCCGGGGGCAGCGAATGCCCTTGGCCTGGTTGAGCATCGAGACGACAAGGTCGCGGCGCTTCTGGAAGGCCGTAGCGCGTTCCTTGAGAAAGCTCTGGTCGCCATTCAGCGCGGCGGTAGCCGCCGCCTGGGCGATCGAGCAGGGGTTCGATGTCGATTGCGACTGAAGCTTGGCCATCGCCTTGATCAGCGGCAGCGGGCCGCCGGCATAGCCGATCCGCCAGCCGGTCATCGAATAAGCCTTCGAGCAGCCGTTGATGGTCAGTGTCCGCTCGTAGAGGTCGGGCGCGACCTGGGCGATCGTGGCGAATTCGAAGCCATCGTAAAGGATGTGCTCATACATGTCGTCGGTCATGATCCAGACATGCGGATGGCGGCGCATCACCTCGGCGATGGCCTTCAATTCGTCGGCCGAATAGGCCGCACCCGACGGGTTGGACGGGGAATTGAGCAGCACCCACTTGGTCTGCGGGGTGATCGCGGCATCGATCTGCGCGGGGGTGATCTTGTAATTCTGGTCCGCGCCGGCGCGGATGAACACCGGGGTGCCGCCCGCGAACTGGACGATATCGGGATAGCTGACCCAATAGGGTGCCGGAATGATCACTTCGTCGCCGGCCGAGACGGTGGCGACCAGCGCGTTGAACAGGGTGTGCTTGCCGCCGACGTTCACGCTGATCTGGCCGGCCTCATAGGTCAGGCCGTTGTCGCGCTTGAACTTGGCGATGATCGCGGCCTTCAGCTCGGCGGTGCCGTCAACATTGGTATATTTGGTCTGGCCCTTGCGGATCGCCTCGATCGCGGCGTCCTTGACGAAGTCGGGCGTGTCGAAATCGGGTTCGCCGGCCGACAGGCCGATCACGTCGATCCCCTTGGCCTTCAGCTCCAGCACCCGGCTCGTCATGGCGAGCGTGGGCGAAGGCGAGATGCGGTTGAGGGCAGGGGCGATGAGGCTCATGGCGAGGCGCTTTCCTGTTCGTCGCTTATGGAAACGCGCGCCCTATAGGAGAGTGGGGCAGAAGCCTCAACCTAGTTGTGCGGCTGCGAAACCAACCGGGCGGGAAGCAGGCCGCGCAGGCTGTTGCCGATGAAGAAGCCGTCGGCGAGATCGGCCGGGCGGAGATCGCCTTCGATCGCGCGCCCTTCCTCGATCAGCCGCTGGCGCAGGATGCCGGCCATCAGCGCGCCTCGCCGCGGCGTTATCAGCCGGCCTGCCCGCTCCACGAAGATGTTGGTGAAACTGCCTTCGGTCAGCAGTCCGTCCTCGCCGACGAAAACCACCTCGAACGTGCCGGCGGCCTGCCGCGCCTCATCGAGAAAGGCGCGGTCGCTGGTCTTGTGGCAAAGGCGGGGATCGCTGGCGGGAACCGGCAGCGGACAGATCATGACGTCGACCGCCGTGGCCGGCGGTTTGGGCATGGCCCGCACCTCGACCGCGAGTGCGCCGCTACGAGCCAGCATCAGCCGCACCTTGGCATCCTGGGTCAGCCGGAAGGTCGCCGCCTGGAGATCGTTGCGGCAATCGTGGCGGTTGAACGTGAAGCCCAGCGCATCGGCGCTGTTCTTCATGCGCGAGAGATGGCGTTCGAGCTCGACAAAGCCATCGACCGCCTCGAAGCGCATCGTCTCGATCAGATCATATGCCCTTGCCGCCATAGCGACCCCAACGCCCCCGTCACGCCAGACCGACTCAAAGATACGCATCACCCAGCGAAAAGGTTTCCCGACTCGGCTGGAGGCCAGCCTAGCCGCAAGTTACCGATTCGCCTCGGAATTTCTCCATCCGGATTGTGGGAGGCTGCGCTTTGCTGCGGCCTGCGGCCTTGCAATGGCGACGGGCATTGCTCATGTCGTCGCTATGAGCAGCCCTGAAACGCCGCCCCTGCGCGCGATCATCATTCCCGTCACCGCCTTTCAGCAGAATTGTACGCTGCTGTGGTGCACGAAGACGATGCGCGGCGCTTTCGTCGATGCCGGCGGCGACCTCGACCGGCTCAAGGCTGCGGCGGCGCAACACGGCGTGACCATCGAAAAGCTGCTCGTCACCCATGGCCATATCGACCATTGCGGGGGCACCGGCATCCTGGCCGAGCAACTCGGCGTGCCGATCGAGGGCCCCCATCCGGACGATCGCTTCTGGATCGCGCGCCTGGGTGACGACGGCCGCGACTACGGCATTGAAGGGCGGCCGTTCGAACCCGATCGCTGGCTAGGCGATGGCGATCAGGTGACGGTGGGCGATCTGGTGCTCGACGTCATCCATTGTCCCGGCCACACGCCGGGGCATGTCGTCTTTTATCATGCGCCGTCGCACCTCGCGATCGTCGGCGACGTCCTGTTCCAGGGCTCGATCGGCCGGACCGATTTTCCGCGCGGCAATCACGACGATCTCATCGCCTCGATCACGCAGAAGCTGTGGCCGCTGGGCGGCGAGACGGCGTTCCTGCCAGGACATGGTGCGATGTCCACCTTCGCCCATGAGCGGGCGAGCAATCCCTTTGTGGGGGACAGGGCTCTCGGCGCCTAGCGGCTGGCGCCCAGATCGTCGCTGGACACCGTCGTCACCATCCCATTCTTGGTCGTGTAGGGGATGCTGATCGCATAGCCGGCAAGGCCGAGCAATACGATCCAGGTCGTCAGGATGCCGACGGCGCGCAGCGGATGCGGGCTCTGCCTGTCCATGCCGAAGGGATGAAGGATGCGGCCGATGATATATATAATGCCTGCCGCCCACAGCCAGACATGGGTGCCGCGGGCGAACTCGATCAGCCCGAGCAGGATCAGCACCAGCGGTGTATACTCCATATAGTTGAGCTGGGCGCGCATCCGGGCGGTGAGCAGCGCGTTGCCCCCGTCGCCGATCAGCACCTTGGCCTTGACCCGAAGCGTGACGATACGGATCGCCAGCCAGATGTTGACGATAGCGGCAGCCCCGGCGATCGTCAGTGTGATCGGTAGGATCATCTTCCCCCTCCATATGGAATTTCGGGCTGATGATTGGCAGGTCGCGGCGATACTTGCAACGTAGAGCGAAATCGCTATAGGTCGCGCGCTCGCGACGAGCCCGGCCACATGGGTAACGGGCGTTCGTCGCTTTATTTATTAGTAGCTAGGAACAGGTGCCGACATGGCCGTCCCCAAGAGAAAAACCTCGCCTTCGAAGCGCAATATGCGTCGCAGCCATGATGCGCTGACGGTTGAAGCATTCCAGGAATGCCCGAACTGTGGCGAGCTGAAGCGCCCGCACAATCTGTGCAGCGCTTGCGGCCATTATAACGGCCGCGAGATCATCTCCGTAGAGGCCTGATCAAGGCCAACGGGGGCATGAGCGTGAACAAGGCACCGCGAATCGCAATCGACGCGATGGGCGGTGACGGCGGGCCGGCGACGATCATCGCCGGTGCCGCACAGGCGCGCGATCTTGATTCGGGTCTTCGCTTCATCCTGTTCGGGGATGCGGCGGCTATCCGGAGCGAGCTCGGCCGTTATCCGCAGATCGCCGATTCAGATGTCGTCCATTGCGACGACGTCATCACCGGTGACGACAAGCCCAGCCAGGCGATCCGCCGTACCCGGACCAGTTCGATGGGGGCCGCCATCCTTGCCGTGAAGAGCGGGGAGGCGACCGCTGCGCTATCGGCGGGCAACACCGGCGCACTGATGGCGATCGCGAAGCTCTCGCTGCGCACGATGCATGGCATCGACCGGCCGGCGCTCGCCGCCACGATGCCGACCCTCGGCGATCAGGACGTGGTGATGCTCGATCTGGGGGCCAACACCGAGTGTGACGCCCGCAACCTTGTCGAGTTCGCGGTGATGGGCGCGGCCTATTCGCGGCTTGCGCTCGGCGTCGAATGTCCGCGCGTCCGCCTGCTCAACATCGGCACCGAAGAGGTCAAGGGCACCGGCGAACTGAAGGACGCCGCCGCCCTGTTGCGACAGCATAACAGCAGCGCCTGGCGCTTCGATGGCTTCGTCGAGGCGGACACGATCGGTCGCGGTGATGTCGATGTCGTCGTCAGCGACGGCTTCTCGGGCAATATCGCGCTCAAGTCGATCGAGGGTACCGCACGCTTCATCACCGATCTGCTCAAGCGCGCCTTTTCGAGTTCGCTGCGCTCGAAGGCCGGCTTCCTGCTGTCGCGCCCGGCCTTTGCGCTGCTGCGCCACCATCTCGATCCCAACAATCATAATGGCGCCGTCTTCCTCGGTCTCAACGGCCTGGTCGTGAAGAGCCACGGCGGCGCCGACGCCAAGGGTATCGCCAACGCCATCGCCGTCGCTGCGAAGATCGCGCGCGAGGACCTGACCCGGCGCATCACCGACGATCTCGAGGATTTCCGCAGTCATGCGGTCCCGACCGAGGAGGACGCGGCATGACGGCCGAATCGACGCGACGCGCCGTGATCATCGGCACAGGATCGGCGCTGCCACGGCGTCAGGTCAGCAATGCCGAACTGGCCAAGACGGTCGACACCTCCGACGAATGGATCGTCGAGCGGACCGGCATCCGCAACCGCTATATAGCGGGAGAGGGCGAGACGACGGCGAGCCTCGCGACCGAGGCGGCGCGCCGTGCCATCGAATCGGCCGGCATCGCCGCCGCCGACATCGGCCTCATCATCCTCGCGACGGCCACGCCCGATCAGACCTTCCCGGCATCGGCGACCACTGTCCAGACCGCGCTCGGCATCGACGATTGCGTGGCATTCGACGTCCAGGCGGTCTGCTCGGGTTTCCTTTATGCGCTTTCGGTCGCCGATAGCATGATCCGCGCGGGCGGCGTCTCGACCGCGCTGGTGATCGGCGCGGAAACCTTCAGCCGCATCCTTGACTGGGAGGATCGCACCACCTGCGTCCTGTTCGGCGACGGTGCCGGCGCGGTGGTGCTGCGCGGCGAGGAGGGCACGCGCGGCATCCTGGCGACCCGGCTTCACGCGGACGGGCGGCATAACCAGCTTCTTTATGTCGACGGTGGCCCGTCGACGACGCAGACGGTCGGCAAGCTGCGGATGAAAGGCCAGGAAGTTTTCCGCCACGCCGTCACTAACCTTGCCTCGGTGTTGCGCGAGGTGATGGAAGCGGCTGGCCTTACCACCGCGGACATCGACTGGGTCGTGCCGCATCAGGCCAACCGGCGCATTCTTGACGCTACGGCAAGGAAGCTCGGCCTTGCCGCCGAGCGGGTGATCATCACCGTCGACCAGCATGCCAACACCTCCGCCGCGTCGGTTCCGCTGGCGCTCGACGTCGCGGTGCGCGACGGCCGGATCAAGCCCGGCGATCTGCTGGTGCTCGAAGCCATGGGCGGCGGCTTCACATGGGGCGCGGCGGCGATCCGGTACTAAATAGGCGCCCTGACCCTGAACCCATTGGAATCGGCTTTGATTCGCTTCGCAGTGAACGTAAGGTGGCCGATACTCGGTGTGATTGGGGGACAGTATGGCGTTGGATCGGGGGACTTTGACGCGAGCGGACCTGTCGGAGGAGGTTCATCGCGAGATCGGCCTGTCTCGTGCCGATTCGGCGGCTGCCGTCGAACAGGTGCTCGAACATATGTGCAGCGCGCTCGCCAAGGGTGAGAATGTGAAGATTTCCGGCTTTGGCAGCTTCATCCTGCGCGAGAAGGGCGAGCGGGTCGGACGCAATCCCAAGACCGGCGTCGAAGTGCCGATCGCGCCGCGCCGGGTGTTGACCTTCCGTGCCAGCCAGATGCTGCGTGACCGGATCGTCGCAGGAAATTAAGGCTATTTTTGAATGACTTCCGGCGCAGAGAAGGCTGAAGACGCTTTCCGCACCATCGGCGAGCTGTCGGTCGAGCTCGGTATCCAGCAGCATATCCTGCGCTATTGGGAGACGCGATTCCCGCAGCTTCGCCCGCTTCAGCGGGCCGGCAACCGCCGCTATTATCGGCCTGCCGATGCGGCGCTCGTCCGCCGGATCCATAGCCTGCTGAACGAACAGGGCTACACGATCCGCGGCGTCCAGAAGCTGCTCGCCCAGAAGACTTCGGCCAGCCCGGCCGTCGAACCCGCAGCGGCCGTTCAGGCTGCTCCGATCGCCCCACAGCCGGTGCTGGTGGTGAACCAGTCGACGATTCCGTCGCCTGCGCGCAGCGAGCTGCTGGCGATTCGCGAATCGCTCGTCCAGGCGCTCGCAGCCGACATGGATTGAGGCATTCGGCCCCGGCGGTATCGGATCAGGCCTGATCCGGTCCCAGCGCCGGGTCGAGATCCCGGGGGCGAATGAACAGCGACAATGCGCCCCCATTCGGTCGCACATCTTCCCAGCGATCGACCGGAAAGCTGATCTCGGCGAGGCTCGCGGTCGGGAATTTCTCTTCGATCTGGTCTCGGGTCGCATCGTCAGGGCTGTCGGGGACGAGCATCAGCACAAGATCCTCAAGCCCCGGATTATGGCCGACGAGCAGCAGGCTGTCATACGCGTCATCGGCTTCCTGGACGACATCGAGCAGGGATACGGCCGAGGCGAGATAGACCCGCTTGTCCCAGGCGGGTGCGATCGTTTCACCGACGCCCTCGGCCAGCTGCTCGATCGTCTCGACGACGCGAACCGCAGGGGAGGCGACGATATGATCGAACTGGATATCATGCGTGCGCAGATATTCGCCGACCCGTTGAGCCGCCCGCTTGCCCTTGGTGTTGAGCGGCCGGTCAAAGTCGCGCGAGACGGGATCGTCCCAGCCTGACTTGGCGTGGCGCAGCAGCATCAGCTTCTTCACGATCCTTGCGCCCTCCTCCGTCATCATGGCGTGATGCCCGAAAGATGCGTCGGAAGAAAGTCCGCTGATGTCGTGGCCTTCTCGCCCGATATCCTTGCCACGGCCTCATCCAGCGTCACTCGGAGTACCGGTACGCCGCCCGGGAAGGCATCGAGCAGGCGCGAGGGCGTGGCGGCGCCCAGCAGGACGAAATGGCCGCGGTCCTGGGCGCTGCGGATTAGCCGGCCGAAGGCCTGGCGCATTCGCGCACGGACGATCCGGTCGTCATAGACGCTGCCGCCGCCGGCCGCCTTCCGCGCGGCGTGGAGCACGGTCGGCCGTGGCCAGGGTATGCCTTCCATGACCACAAGCCGCAGCGAATCGCCCGGTACGTCCACACCGTCGCGCAGCGCATCGGTACCGAGCAGCGAGGCGTGCGGATCGTCCCGGAAGATATCGACCAGCGTGCCGGTATCGATCGGATCGACATGCTGCGCGTAGAGCGGAAGCCCATCCCGCGCGAGCCGGTCGGCGATCCGGGCATGGACCGCGCGCAGCCGCGAGATGGCGGTGAACAGGCCCAGCGTGCCGCCGCCCGCGGCCGAGATCAGCCGCTGATAGGCCTGCCCAAGCTGGGCGACATCGCCTCGCTTCAGGTCGGTGACGACAAGTACCTCGGCGCGCGCGGCATAGTCGAATGGGCTGGGCACTGCGATATGGCGCGGAACCTGGTCGAGATGGACGGCACCGCTGCGCGCCTCGGCGATCGTCCAGTCCTCGCCGTCGCGTAGCGTGGCCGAGGTGACGAGCACGCCATGCGCGGGCTTCAGGACTGTCTCCGCCAGCGGCCGGGCCGGATCGAGCCAGTGGCGGTGCAGGCCGATGTCGATCTCGCGCCCCTCGATCCGGTCGACCGCCAGCCAGTCGACGAAATCGGGGTCCAGCGGACCGCCGAGCCGCGCGAGCATGGCGATCCACGCGGCGGCGAGCTGGCCGCGCTGGGTCAGCCCCGCGATCGCCCCTTCGATCCGCGCGCGGGCCTGGCCATCGAGCCAGTCGGGGCCGTCTTCCATCACCGCCGCAAGCCGTTGCTTCAGCCGCGCCATGGGACGCAGCAGCGCTTCCAGCGCCTCGATCGCCGGCTGGGCTGCATCGATCAGTGTGGGATCGGGCTCGCCGACATCGGTCTCCAGGCCGTAGCCCGCATCCTGGGCGTTGGCCCGCGCATAAACGGTTGCCCGCACCGCCGCGAGCAGCCGTTCGACGGGGCCGAGCGGTAGGTTTTCGCCGAGCCGGCCAAGCCAGCCGTCGGCGGGCAGCTGCGTGGCGGCGGCGGAGGCCGCCTCGATCGCGAGCGCGCCCTCTTCATCATAGCTGGCAACGTCGGACAGCCGGGCGGACAGGCCTCGCCGCCGCCCGCGCGCCTTCGCCTCGGGGCCGATGATCCAGCGCCTGAGCTCGATTGTCTCCTGACCGGTCAGCGCGGCGGCGAAGGTCGAATCAGCGGCCTCGAACAGATGATGCCCCTCATCGAACACGATTCGGCCGAGCGGCTGCCCTTCGTCGGCGCGGCGCTGGGCCAGGATCATCACCAATGCATGGTTGGCGATGACGATGTCGGCACCTTCCGAGGCACGCGCCGCACGTTCGATGAAGCATTTCCGATAATGCGGGCAGCCCGCATAGACGCATTCGCCGCGCCGGTCGGTCAGTGCCGTCGATCCGGCGCGACGGAAGAGCGGCGGCAGCCAGCCGGGCAGATCGCCGCCGACCATATCGCCGTCGCGGCTATATTGAGCCCAGCGGGCGACGAGCTGGGCAAGGATCGCGGCGCGATTCTGAAAGCCGCCCTGAAGGGCATCCTCCAGGTTGAGCAGGCAGAGATAATTTTCCCGCCCCTTGCGGACGACCACCTTCTCGCGCCGTATCGCGGGGTCGGGAAAGAGGCGCCTGGTCTCCTGATCCAGCTGTCGCTGAAGCGCCTTGGTATAGGTGGAGATCCATACCGCGCCGCCCGCCTGCTCGGCCCACAGCGAAGCAGGGGCGAGATAGCCGAGCGTCTTGCCGATGCCGGTGCCGGCTTCGGCGAGGACGAGGTTCGGTCGCCCCTCGGCAATGCGGGGATCGAAGGCGCGGGCGTTGGTCGCCGCATATTGTTTCTGGCCCTCGCGCGGCTCGGCATTGTCGCCGACGAGCCGCGCGAGCCGATCGAGGGTTTCCGCCTCGCCCAGCTGGACGTTGCGTGGCTGGGCGCGTCCGCCGGCCTCATCCCATTCGGGCAGCCGGGCGAACAGGCCGCGTTCGGGCCGGCTCGGCTCGCGCAGCACCTGGCCGATGGCGGGCGCCCAGGGCCAGCGCAGCCGGGCGAGCGACTGGGCGCTGTTCCAGGCGCCATAGGCTTCGGGCCAGGCTTCGCGGTTGGCCATGCGGCCGAGCATCGCCTGCGCCGCCTCGATCAGAAATGCCGGCGCGCGCGCGTCGTCGACCGGCGGGGCGAGGCCCAGCGCGCGGGCAAGGCCGGCCGGTGTCGGCACTGCGAAGCGGGCAGGATGGACGAAGGCGAACAGTTCGAGCAGGTCGAGTCCGGAGAAATCGGCGATCCCGAGCCGGCTGGCGGTGACGGCGGCGTTGAGCACGATCATCGGCGTTTCCGCCGCCCGCGCCGCAGCCTCGCCGCGTCCGATGCCGCGCACCTCGCCATTCGGAGCGGCGATCCAGATGCCGCCATGGGTCGCGTGGAGCGCGGGATAGGGGAGGGACGGCGGCATTTTCGGTAAATCTAGGGTGTCGGGAACGATTGGGGAACAGTTAATGCTCCCTCATTGGGTGGAAACCGACCCGAAACTTGCTAAGAGCGCGCCATCATGTCCGACAGCATCACACCCGCAGCCCTGCGCGAAGCCGCGCTCGTCTCCAAGGCCTGGCCCTATGAGGAGGCGCGCAAGCTGCTCAAGCGCTATGAGAAAGGCGCGCCGACCAAGGGGCATGTGCTGTTCGAAACCGGCTATGGACCCTCGGGCCTGCCGCATATCGGCACCTTCAACGAGGTGCTGCGCACGACGATGGTGCGCCGCGCCTATGAGGAGATGTCGGATATCCCGACCCGGCTGATCGCGTTCAGCGACGACATGGACGGCCTGCGCAAGGTGCCGGACAACGTCCCCAACCAGGCGATGCTGGCCGAACATCTCGGGATGCCGCTGACCAAGATTCCCGATCCCTTCGGCAAGTTCGAGAGCTTCGCGCATCACAATAACGCGATGCTGCGCGACTTCCTCGACCGCTTCGGGTTCGACTATGATTTCCGGTCCTCGACCGAAGCCTATGAGGGTGGCCAGTTCGACGAGGCGCTCAAGGACATCCTGCGCCATTATCAGGCGATCATGGACATCATGCTGCCGACGCTTCGCAAGGAACGGCAGGCGACCTATTCGCCGGTCCTGCCGGTCAGCCCGAAGAGCGGCATCGTCCTTCAGGTACCGGTCACTGTCGTCGATGCCGATGCCGGGCTGATCCGCTTCGAGGATGAGGGGGAAGAGATCACCCAGTCGATCCTGGGCGGCAAGGCCAAGCTTCAGTGGAAGGTCGACTGGGCGATGCGCTGGGTGGCGCTGGGCGTCGATTATGAGATGTCCGGCAAGGACCTGATCGACTCGGTGACGCAATCGTCGAAGATCTGCCGTGCGCTGGGCGCCCGTCCGCCCGAGGGATTCAACTATGAGATGTTCCTCGACGAGAAGGGCGAGAAGATTTCCAAATCGAAGGGCAATGGCCTCAGCCTCGAGCAATGGCTGACCTATGGCCCTGAGGAGAGCCTCGCCTTCTACGCCTATCGCGAGCCGAAGAAGGCCAAGCAGCTCCACATGGGGGTGATCCCCCGCGCGGTCGACGAATATTGGCAGTTCCGTGGCAATTATCCGGGCCAGCCGGTCGAGCAGCGGCTCGGCAATCCAGTCCATCATATCCACCGCGCCACGCTGGAGGCCGTGCCCGAGGCGCCGCTGCCCGTGACCTTCGGGCTGCTGCTGAATCTCGTCGGCGTGATGGGCGATGCGCAGCCGGAGCAGGTGTGGGGCTATCTGGCCAATTATGTGCCGGACGCCTCGGCGGAGAAATATCCCGAGCTCGATCGCCTGATCGGCCATGCGCTGGCCTATCACCGCGATTTCGTGGCGCCGACGCTGAAGCGGCGGAAGCCTGAAGCCAATGAGGCGGCGGCGCTACGCGCCCTGGACGGCAAGCTGGCCGACATGCCTGCCGATGCATCCGCCGAGGATATCCAGAACGAGGTTTATGCGATCGGCAAGGATGAGGCCTATGGCTTCGCATCACTGCGCGACTGGTTCAAGGCGCTCTACGAGACGCTGCTGGGTGCAGAACAGGGCCCGCGCATGGGCAGTTTCATCGCGCTGTACGGCATCGCCAACAGCCGCCGGCTGATCGCGGACGCGCTCGCGTAAAAAATCGTCCTGATCAGGGTTAATTTTTCGACCTTGCGGGAAACCCTCGGGCTGACCCGGCGTTGCGCTTCCGGTCCACCCCCTTTCGGACCGGCATCCGTGCGGATGCACGATGTCGGCCGCGCCGTTGCGTATCATGCGGCGCGGCCACGCCGGGGGCTTATCGTCCCTCCTCGTGGAGGATCGTCTACTTGGTGGCCTTGATCCAGGCGTCGATCTTCGCCTCCAGAACACCCATCGGCAGAGCGCCGCTGTCCAGCACCTGGGCATGGAACGCGCGCGGGTCGAATTTCGAACCCAGTTCCGTCTGCGCCCTGGCCTTGAGCCGCAGGATCGTCAGCGCACCGATCTTATAGGCCAGCGCCTGTCCAGGAATGGCGATATAGCGTTCGACCTCGGCGGTCGCGTCCGTCCTGCCGATGTTGGAATGGCTCAGCATATAGTCGATGGCCTGGTCGCGGCTCCAGCCTTTCGCGTGGATGCCGGTATCGACCACCAGCCGCATCGCGCGCAGCATCTCGTCCGAAAGCCCGCCGAAACGCTGATAGGGATCGGTCTCCATGCCCAGATCCTTCCACAGGGTTTCGGCATAGAGCGCCCAGCCCTCGACGAAGGCGGTATTGCCGCCGAAACGCATGAAGGCGGGCAGCGCCTCGTTCTCCTGCGCCAGGCTGATCTGGAAATGATGGCCCGGCACGCCCTCGTGCAGATACAGCGTCTCCATACCCGGCGTGGTCCGCGATTTGAGATCATAGCTGTTGTAATAGAAGACGCCCGGGCGCGATCCGTCCGGGGTGCCCTGCTGGTAGCTGCCCCCTGCCTCGGTCTTCTCGCGATAGGGTTCGACCGCCTTGATCTCCAGCGGGCTGCGGGGAAGCAGGGAGAATTGTTCGGGGATGCGCGCGTCGACCCGCTTGCCGATCCGGAAATATTCGTCGCGCAGCCAGGCGGCGCTTTCCGGCTGGAATTTGGGATCGTCGCGCAGATAGACGAAGAACTCGGCCAAGCTGCCCTTATAGCCCACCTGGGCCCTTATCTTCTCCATCTCGGCCGTGATCCGCGCGACTTCGCTGAGCCCCAGTTGATGGACATCCTCGGCCTTGAGCGGAAGCGTAGTATTGCTCTCGATCAGATAAGCATAGAGCCGGTCGCCGCCCTTGAGGCCGACCAGCCCGACGCTGTCGCGCGCTACCGGCAGATATTCGGACTTCAGGAAGGTGCGGAAGCGCTGATAGGCGGGGATGATCCCGTCGCGGATGATCGCCGCCGTCTCGGCCTGCAGCCGCGCCTGATCGGCCGCGGATATCCCTTCGGGGAAATGCTTGACCGGCCCGTAGAAGGTCGATCCCTCGACACCCTGGCCAAGCTGCAGGTCGATCTGGTCGATCATGTTGTTGACCACCAGCCGAGGTTCGACGACGCCGGTCTTCATCCCTTCGCGGAACCGTTCGATCCAGCGATCGATCATCACCACATAGTCGCGGTGCCGCTTCAGATTATTCTCGTAATCCTCGACGGTGCGGAACGGCGCGGCGCCGCCGCCGGAGGCGAAGCCCGGATAATTATTGTGGAAGCCTGAGAAGTGATCGACCGGTTGTACCGCGGTGACGGCCAGCAGGTCCGGCGACAGGCCTTTGAGCGAGAGCTGGGTCTGCCAGCGGAAGACGTCATAGGCGATCTGGTTGGTGGGCGTGAGCTTCGCCCGGTCGATGGCCTTCAGCGCGGCGAGGTCGGCCCGCGCGGCGGCACGCTCTTCGGTGAAATAGCGATTGGTGACATAGTCGCCCAGCCGGTCGGCGAAGCGCATATCGCCGCGATATATGGCGTTGATAGGGTTGCGTCTAAGCGATGCCTCGTCGCTGTCGGCGAACAGTTTGAGCAGGCGGTCGTCCGCCTGCCCGGCTACCCGTTCCGCCGGCGCGGCGGCGATCGCCGGCCCGGTGAGTGGGGCCGCCGTTGCGAACAAAATGGCTGCGAAGTGAAGAGGGCGGATCGTCATGTGGCGTGGCATCCCGGCTGATAAGCTTGCGTGCTATTCTTCTAATACAGCAGGCGCAAGAAGCCCCGACATCCGTTTGGATGCCGGGGCCCTTTGTCTTCTGGTCGGGGGATTACCAGAAGAAGCGGTTGTGCACCTCGATCACGCGACCGGTGCGGATGTTCACGAGCGCCACGTCATTGCCGTAACGAACCCAGCGGTTGGGGCCGCGGGCGGCCGGCAGGCGATAGCGCCACGGGTCGGCGATCACATAGCGCGAGCTGTAATAGGTCGGGGCGAAGCGATAGCCGGGGTTGATCGGCCGATAGGCATAGCCGCGCGGGCCGACATAGGAGGGGCGTTGATAGACGTCGCGGTGCGAGCGGCGATAGTCGCGCCAGTCCTGACGCGCCTCGCGCTGGGCGCCCCGCAGCTCGCGGCGTTCCTCGCGGATATCGCTGCGGCTGCCATAGCGCTGCGCATCGCGCAGCTCACGCCGCTCTTCGCGCACCTCGCGCTGGCTCTGGCGCGCTTCGCCGAGCGACTGCGCCTGGGCAATGGTCGGCGCCGCGACCGCAGCCATCAGCGCCAGGATGATCGGTGTACGCATTGGAAACTCCTTTCCGAGTAACTCGTCCGTGGCGGCGTCAATGATCGGCGCCATCACAGGTTCCTGATTCGCACAGCGCGCATGAACCCCCCGGGAATGGCGCGGTCAGCAAAATGAAAGCTAAAGGGCTGGATTTCGGCGCTTTGTTGCGGGGCTGACATCATGTTGCAGGCCGTCGCCGGGACGCGGATTCCATCATTCCAGAAGAAAGGCCCGGCGGCTTTCGCCACCGGGCCTCCTTCGGCCACTCTCTCTGCCCGAACGCGGTGTTCAGAAGAAAAAGGAGTAGATGATGTCGACGATCTCGCCGGAGCGGATGTCGACCAGCACCGCATCGTCATAATAGCGCACCCAGCGATAATCGCCGTAGGCCGGCGGCAGACGATATTGCCAGGGATCGGCGATCCAGTAGCTGGAACTATAATACCAGCTGTCCCAGCGGAAACCGGGCGACCAGCGGCGATAGCTGTAGCCCCAGCGTGGCGGGTTGTAGCGTGGCAGATGATAGGCCTGCCGGTTGCGGCTACGATAATCCTGCCACGAATAGCGGCGGTCGTTGCGCCAGTTGCGATCCCACCGGCCATCGTCGCGGTTGTTCCAGCGGTTCCGATCGCTCGTCCAGTTCCGGTCCCAGTTGCGACCGTCGCGCCGGTCTGCGCGATCATCCCTGCGATTGTCGGTGCGGCCGTCGCGGTCCCAGTCCCGGCGGTCGGTCGACCAGCGCCGGTTGCCGTCACCACCGCGATCACGATCGGCATCGGGATGGCGATTGTCGTCGGCGCCGCGCCCCGCATCGCGCCTTCGGTCGCCATCGTTGCGGCCGCGCGCGATCACATCGCGCTGCGCCGCATTGTCGGTCCGGCCGGCGCCGCCGCGGTTCCAGTCGCGGTTGCCGCCCTGCCACTGGCGGCGCGAGTCATCCGACGGCTGGGCGCGTGGCGGGGCGATCGGCGCGGGACGCTCGACCTCCCGGGCGGCCTCGCGGCCGCGGGCGACCGCTTCGCGCGCCGCCGGATCGCCGCCCCGCGTCTCGCGGGCCTGGCCGCCGTCCCGCGGTCCATCGAACGAACGCTCGCCGCCACGGTCGCCGCGATCACGGCCACGCTCCTGCGCCTGCGCCACGGTGGGGATCAGCATCGCCGTTCCCACCAGCAGGCCGATCATCGTCCTCGAAAGGTCACGCATCGGATACTCTCCACATAGGCGGCAAGATGCCACCCTTGCCTGCTTCATGCGCCCGGTCGACTGAGTGCCGGCTGAACCCGCTCGTCAGCAAACAGAAAGAATCACCGACTCTGTCCGCCGGCCTTCGAATCGAGCGCCGGGACCGCACGTGCGGCATCGGCCGGATCGATGCCGGGTGGCGGGGCGGCCGCGATGGTTTCGCTGCCCGCCAGCACCCGCGCCGCCCGCCGCACCGCGCGCCGGACACGCGGATAGGTTCCGCAGCGGCAGATATTGGTCATCGCCGCGTCGATCTCCTCGTCGTTCGGACTGCGATTCTTGTCGAGCAGGGCTGCCGCGGCCATGATCATGCCCGACTGGCAATAGCCGCATTGGGGAAGATTCTCCGCCACCCAGGCCTGCTGCACCGGGTGGCCGCGATCCCGCGACAGCGCCTCGATCGTGGTGACAAAGCTGCCCTCGATCGAGCCGATCGGCACCTGGCAGGATCGCACCGGCTGGCCGTCGATATGGACGGTGCACGCGCCGCACAGCCCGGCGCCGCAGCCATATTTCGTTCCCGTTAGGTTGGATGCGTCGCGCAACGCCCAGAGCAGCGGGGTGGCCGGGTCCATGCGGTAGTGAACGGGCTGGCCGTTGACGGTAAACCTTGTCATGACCCGTGATAACCTGCCGGGCGCATCGGTGCAGCGGAAAAATCACCACTTTCGCTTGAAGAATCACGACTTGGTTGTTAGGGGCGGCGCTTCACGGCGCGGAACCGTTTTCGCGGCGATACGCTTTTTTGCGTTGTAGCTGGAGGCACCGTCGGATCGGCGGCGTGGATGGCTCGCTCCGCAAATGATTGGAGAATTGGGTTTTTATGCAGATCATCGTTCGCGATAACAATGTCGATCAGGCCCTCCGCGCGCTCAAGAAGAAGCTGCAGCGTGAAGGTGTGTATCGCGAGATGAAGCTGCGTCGTCACTATGAGAAGCCTTCGGAAAAGCGTGCACGCGAGCGCGCTGCCGCAATCCGCCGCGCCCGCAAGCTCGAGCGCAAGCGGATGGAGCGTGACGGCGTCCGCTAAGCTATAGTTGGCGTACCGGTGCCCGGGATTGCCGGGCGGCGGGAGTTTCCATCCGGCTGAGAGAGCGAACCGCTTATGTCCGAAGTCACCGCAGTCCCCCTTCGTCCGATCGCGAAGGGTTCGCTAGCCAAGCTGTGGGTTGGCGTTGCTGCGGTCGTGCTTGTCGGCGTCGGCGCTGCCTATGTCACCACCGAGAAGCAGGTGGCGATGGCGAAGTCGCCCGCCGAGTTCCTCGAGGAGAATCGGGGCGACGATGTCGTCGAGACCGCGTCAGGGCTCCAGTTCAAGATCCTCGAAGAAGGCAACGGGCCCAAGCCCGGCCTGAACGATCTCGCCCTCGTCGACTATGAGGGGCGGCTGCTCAACGGCGAGGTGTTCGATTCGAGCGCGCGTCATGGCGGCCCGGCACCGATGCCGCTGCAGGGCATGATCCAGGGCTGGACCGAAGGGCTCCAGCTGATGAACAGCGGTTCCAAATATCGTTTCTGGATGAAGCCCGAACTGGCCTTTGGCAATCGCGGCGTACCCGGCAAGATTCCGCCTGATTCGCTGATCGTTTTCGATGTCACGCTGAAGGCGATCATTCCGCCGCAGGCGATGGGCATGGGCGCGATGCCGCCCGGCCATGGCGGCATGTGAAGCCGCCCGGCATCACGAGATAGGAGAGGACGGGGCCGCGGTAAAACGCGGCCCCGATCTGTTTGGGGTGGTGGCGTTCCGCTTATATCGCAGGCTCGTCGTTCTGAACCTGTTTCAGCAGCCACTCAGCCACTCAGATGGGCTGGAAGATGGTCGAGCCGCTTCGGCAGGAGCCGGGCGTCGGGTTCGCTGCCCGGGGGATGCTGAAACAAGTTCAGCATGACGGTGGGATATGCGGGGGGAGCCCCGGAGGGTCCCCCGTGTCCGGTCAGCGCGCTTCGCGCTGCGGGTGCAGGCTGGTGCCGGCGCGTCCGCCGCGCAGGGCAGTGAACCAGCTGATCGGGTTCCACAGCTTGGTGGTGCCATCGAGCGAGAAGGTTATGAACTCGGCACGGCCGCCGAGATTCTCGAACGGCACAGGACCGTCCAGCCCGTTGCGATAGGCGGGCACCCGGCTATCGGCGGACTGATCGCGATTGTCGCCCATCACGAAGATATGGCCGGCAGGGATAGTGACCGCCGGATAATCGTCGATCTCCGGCATATAGCCCAGATCGAGCGTGTCGTAGCTGCGGCCGTTGGGCAGCGTCTCGCGGAAACGCGGCAGCGCGCAATAGAGCTTGCCGTCGCGGCCGACCATGCGGAACCGCGCGACCTCGAACTGATCGCACGGAACATTGGCGTCGACAGGGATCATCGCCGGGCTCTCGGGCACCCGCTTCACCGGTACGCCGTTGAGCACCACCACCCCGCCGCGCACCTCCAGCCGGTCGCCCGGCAGGCCGATCACCCGCTTGATGAAATCGGTATCCGCCTGCGGCGGCTTGAGGATCACGATGTCGCCGCGTTCGGGCAGGCGGCCGAGCAGCCGCCCGTGGATGAACGGCAGCACGTGGAAGCTGGGCGAGACATAGGACCAGCCATAGGGATATTTGGTGACCACCAGTCGATCGCCGGTGATCAGGGTCGGCATCATCGATTCGGACGGGATATAGAAAGGCTTGGCGATGAAGCTGTGAAAGCCCAGCACGGCCAGGATCAGCCAGAAGATGCCGCGCGCCTCCGCCCACCAGTCGGTACCCGGCTTCTTCGAAGCCGCCGGCGGTTCGGCCGGTGCGGAGGGTGCGTCCGTCGCATTGTCCATGTCTTCACTCGGCTGATCGCTCACGCGATCCCCTCCTTACAGCGGGCGCGCATACAGGATGACGAACGCCTGCGCCCAGGGATGATCGTCCGTCATCGTCAAATGTACCTCGACCGCGTGGCCCGGCGGCGTCAATGCGTCAAGCCTTGCCTTGGCGCCGCCGGTCAAAACCAGGGTGGGGGCACCGCTCGCCAGGTTGGCGACGCCGATGTCCTTCATGAACACGCCCGCCTTGAAGCCGGTGCCGACGGCTTTTGAAAACGCCTCCTTGGCGGCGAACCGCTTCGCATAGGTCCCGGCTCGGGTCAGCGTCCTCCGCTCGGCCTTGGCGCGCTCGATATCGGTGAAGACGCGATTGACGAAGCGTTCCCCAAAGCGGTCGAGCGAAGCCTGGATCCTCTCTATATTGCAGAGGTCGGAACCGATGCCGACGATCACCTCGCCTCGTCCATCAGCGCCCGCATCCGCTGGACCACCGGGCCGAGCCCTTCGAAGATCGCCTCGCCGATCAGGAAATGGCCGATGTTGAGCTCGGCGATCTGCGGAATGGCGGCGATCGGCGTGACATTGTCGAAGGTCAGGCCGTGGCCGGCATGGGGCTCGATCCCGTTCTTGGCGGCCAGCGCCGCCGCATCGGCGATTCGGCGCAGTTGGGCGGCGCGTTCCTCTCCCTCGCTATGGGCATAGCGGCCGGTGTGGAACTCGACGACGGGCGCGCCCAGCGACAGCGCGGCCTCGATCTGGCGGGGATCGGGCTCGATGAACAGGCTGACGCGGATGCCGGCATCCGCGAGCCGGGCGATCAGCGGCTTCAGGTGATTATGCTGGCCGGCGGCGTTGAGCCCGCCCTCCGTGGTCAGCTCCTCGCGCCGTTCGGGGACGATGCAGGCGGCGTGCGGCCGATGCCTGAGCGCGATGGCCACCATCTCTTCGGTGGCCGCCATCTCCATGTTGATCGGCAGCGAGATAGCACCGATCAACCGGCCGATATCGTTGTCGATGATATGGCGGCGGTCCTCGCGAAGATGGGCGGTGATGCCATCCGCACCGGCTTCGCTGGCGATCTCGGCCGCACGAATCGGATCGGGATAGAGCCCGCCCCGCGCGTTCCGGATCGTCGCGACATGGTCGATATTAACCCCGAGGCGCAGCTTGTTCACGCCGCGACCTTCGTGCGGCTGCCGGGCTTTACCGCCGGGATCGCCGCCAGCTCGGGTGGCAGAGCGTCGGCGGAGTAGGTGGGTACATCGAGCTGGATGAGCGGGAAGAAAGGCACGCCGAGATCGGCGGTGCCATTTGACCTGTCGACCAGTGACGCGGCGGCGATCACCTCGCCTCCGGCATCCTCGACCGCCCTGATCGCCTCTCGCGACGAGAGGCCGGTGGTCACGACATCCTCCATCAGCAGCACCTTCTGGCCCGGATCGAGCCGGAAGCCGCGGCGCAGGCCGAACACGCCCTCGGGCCGTTCGACGAACATCGCGTCGAGGCCGAGCGCGCGGCCCATCTCATGGCCGGCAATCACGCCGCCCATCGCCGGTGAGACGACCGCGCCGAGCCGAATCTTGATCTTGTCGGGAATCTTCAAGGCCAGTGCCTCGGCAAGCCGCGCGGCGCGGGCCGGATTCATCAGCACGCGCGCGCATTGCAGGTAGCGGGGACTGCGCAGACCCGACGACAGGATGAAATGCCCTTCCAGCAGCGCTCCGGCGGCCCGAAATTCGGCGAGTACCTCATCATCCGTCATCATGTGAATCCCGTAAGTCGCTGCGGCTTTGCAGCATTTGCTCAGATAGAGGCAGTATATATTCGCTTCAACCGCTTGCATTCGGCGCCAAGCGGTGCTTGAGGCGCAGAGAAGCCGCGCCTATAAGGCGCTCGATTTCGTAGGGCCCGACAACAGGCAGGCGCGGATTCAACCGCGCTTCACGGGGGTAAGATGAAGACGTTGAAGACAATCATGATGGCGCTGTCGCTGGCAGCCATTCCGGTAGCGGCCCAGGCTCAGGATGCCGCAGCCGCACCCGTGGCTCCGGCTGCGGCTGCAACCGCAGAGGCTGCGCCCGCGGCGGCGCCTGCCGCTCCGGCGTTCCAGCATCGTGCCCCGGACGCGACTATCGGCCAGCCGATTCCCGGCGGGTTCAAGATTCAGCCGCAGGTGACCGAGGTCGGTCAGGATGCGGAGTGGTTCCACAATTCGCTGCTGATGCCGATCATCACGATCATCTCGATCTTCGTCCTGATCCTGCTCGCCTATGCGGTGATTCGTTTCCGCGCCAAGGCGAACCCCGTCCCCTCCAAGACCTCGCACAATACGCTGATCGAGATCGTGTGGACGCTGGTTCCGGTGCTGATCCTGCTGGTGATCGCGGTTCCGTCGATCCGGCTGCTCGCGCATCAATATGCGCAGCCGAAGCCCGATCTGACGATCAAGGTGATCGGCAACCAGTGGTACTGGACCTATCAATATCCCGATAATGGCGATTTCGAGCTGGTCTCGAACATGCTGCCCGACGCCGAGGCCAAGAAGCGTGGCGAGCCCCGCATGCTGGCGGTCGACGAGCGGGTGGTCGTTCCGGTCAACGCGACCGTGAAGATCATCGTCACCTCCAACGACGTCATCCACAGCTGGGCGGTGCCCGCCTTCTGGACCAAGATGGACGCCGTTCCCGGCCGCCTGAACGAAACCTGGTTCAAGGCCGATCGCGAAGGCCTCTATTATGGCCAGTGCTCGGAACTGTGCGGCGCCCGCCATGGCTATATGCCGATCGCGGTCGAGGTCGTCTCCAAGGAGAAGTTCGCCGAGTGGGTCCGCTCCAAGGGCGGCAAGATGCCGGGTGAGGAAGCGGCCGCAGCCGCGGCTCCCGCCCCGGCCGCCGCTCCCGAGGTCGCCGCTGCCGCTCCGGCCGCGCCCGCCGTTCCTGTCACGTCCCAGCCTGCGACTGCGCAGAACTAAGGCCTGATCCATGACCGACACAACCGCAACCGCTTCGCACTTCCATGCGCACGAGGATCATGGTCATCATGATGCCGACCACAAGCCGGCCTTCTTCCAGCGCTGGTTCATGTCCACCAACCACAAGGACATCGGCACCCTCTATCTGATCTTCGCGATCTTCGCCGGCATCGTCGGCGGCGCGATCTCGGGTCTGATGCGCGCCGAGCTGGCACAGCCGGGCATCCAGTATCTGCAGACCTGGACCGCGCTCATGGGCGGCGCGCCCGATTTCGATACCGCGCTCCACATGTGGAACGTGCTGATCACCGCGCACGGCCTGATCATGGTGTTCTTCATGGTCATGCCCGCCATCATCGGCGGCTTCGGCAACTGGTTCGTCCCGATCATGATCGGTGCGCCGGACATGGCCTTCCCGCGGATGAACAATATCAGCTTCTGGCTGCTCGTTCCCGCCTTCCTGATGCTGCTCGGCTCATCCTTCGTCTCGGGCGGCACCGGCCATGGCGCGGGCGTTGGCTGGACGGTCTATGCGCCGCTTTCCACCAGCGGTTCGGCCGGCCCGGCAGTCGACATGGGCATCTTCGCGCTGCACATCGCGGGTGCCTCGTCGATCCTCGGCGCGATCAACTTCATCACCACCATCTTCAACATGCGTGCGCCGGGCATGACCCTGCACAAGATGCCGCTGTTCGTATGGTCGGTGCTGGTCACTGCCTTCCTGCTGCTGCTGGCGCTGCCGGTCCTGGCCGCGGCGATCACCATGCTGCTCACCGATCGTAACTTCGGCACGACCTTCTATGATGCGTCGGGCGGCGGCGATCCCGTGCTCTATCAGCATCTCTTCTGGTTCTTCGGCCATCCCGAAGTGTACATCATGATCCTGCCGGGCTTCGGCATCATCAGCCAGATCGTCTCGACCTTCTCGAAGAAGCCTGTGTTCGGCTATCTCGGCATGGCCTATGCCATGGTCGCGATCGGCGTCGTCGGCTTCGTCGTGTGGGCGCACCACATGTTCACCACCGGCATGTCGGTCGACGTGAAGATGTACTTCACCGCCGCGACGATGGTCATCGCGGTCCCCACCGGCATCAAGATCTTCTCGTGGATCGCCACCATGTGGGGCGGCTCGATGACCTTCAAGACGCCGATGCTGTGGGCGATCGGCTTCATCTTCCTGTTCACCGTGGGCGGCGTCACCGGCGTCGTGCTCGCGAACGGCGGCGTCGACAATTATATGCACGACACCTATTATGTGGTCGCGCACTTCCACTATGTGCTGTCGCTCGGCGCGGTCTTCTCGCTGTTCGCGGCCTTCTACTACTGGTTCGGCAAGATGTCGGGCCGCATGTACAACGAGTTCCTGGGCCAGGTTCACTTCTGGCTGTTCTTCATCGGCGTGAACGTGCTGTTCTTCCCGATGCACTTCCTGGGCCTCGACGGCATGCCGCGCCGTATCCCGGATTATCCGGATGCGTTCGCCAAGTGGAATTCGCTCGCGACCCACGGCTATGAGATCATGGCGTTCAGCATGATCTTCTTCTTCGTGAACATCTTCTGGTCGCTGTTCGCGGGCAAGAAGGCTGAAGGCAATTACTGGGGCGAAGGCGCCACCACGCTTGAGTGGACGCTGTCGAGCCCCCCGCCGTACCACCAGTTCGAGCAGCTGCCGCACATCGGTGACGATCACAGCCACTGATCGACGGCTGCAGCGATATGATGGGCCGCCGCTTCGACATCCTGTCTGAGCGGCGGTTCCACAAGGACTGAATGAAAGACCATGGCGAGTAAGGCTTATCCTGTTGCGATCCCGGCCGCGGCTGACTGGCGCGATTTCCTCGCGCTGACCAAGCCGCGCGTGCTCAGCCTGGTGGTGTTCACCGGGCTGTGCGGATTGCTCGCGGCGCCGCAGTCGATCAACCCGGTGCTGGGCTTCACCGCGGTGTTGTGTATCGCGATGGGCGCAGGTGCAGCGGGCGCGCTCAACCAGTGGTACGAGGCCGATCTCGACGCGATGATGGTGCGTACCGCGAACCGGCCGTTACCCGCCGGCCGGATGGATCGTCAGTCGGCGCTGCATTTCGGCGTCGGTCTCGGCACCTTCTCGGTGATCCTCATGGGCCTCGCGCTCAATCTGCTCGCCGCCGCGATCCTTGCGGTTTCGATCCTCTTCTACGTGGTCGTCTATACGATCTGGCTGAAGCGGCGGACGCCGCAGAACATCGTCATCGGCGGTGCCGCCGGCGCCTTCCCGGCGCTGATCGGCTGGGCGGCAGCCACCGGTCGTGTCGAGACGCTGCCGGTGCTGCTGTTCGCCACGGTCTTCCTGTGGACCCCGCCGCATTTCTGGGCGCTCGCGCTGTTCATCAACTCCGACTATGCCCGCGCCGGCGTACCGATGCTGCCGGCTGTGGTCGGGCAGCGCGCCACCCGCATCCAGATCATGCTCTATGCGGTGCCGATGGCCGTCGCCGCCGTCGCGCCCTGGCCGCTGGGCCTGACCGGTGCGCTCTACGGCATCGGTTCCAGTCTGCTGTCGGCGCTGTTCCTCCTGCTCGCGGTCCGGGTCGGATTCAGCCGCGAGACCGATCAGGCGGCGATGAAGCCGGAACGCCAGCTGTTCGCCTTCTCGATCCTCTATCTCTTCCTCGTCTTCGGACTCCTCGTGGCCGACAAGGTGGTGCTGTGAACCTGACCCCTGACGAGGAAGCCGAGATCCGCCGCCGGCAGAAGTCGCGCGCGATCGTGATGGCGCTGCTGTTGGGTGGCTTCGTCATCCTGATGTATGCGATCTCGATCGCGAAGATGCTGTGAGCCAGCGCCGCCACCAGTTGACCGGCGCCACGATGGCGCTGGTCGCGTTGGCCATGCTCGGCGTGGGCTTCGCGGCGGTGCCGCTGTACCGCATGTTCTGCCAAGTCACGGGGTTCGGTGGCACCACCATGCGCAGCGCAACCGGCGTGGCGCCGGGCAGCGTCGTCGGCAAGTTGATCAATGTCCGCTTCGACGCCAATGTCTCTCCGAACCTGCCCTGGACCTTTGCGCCCGAAAAGAAGGTCGAGCGGGTTGCGATCGGTGCGCGCGAAATGGCCTTCTTCACCGCGACCAACCTCAGCGATCATCCGATCACCGGTACCGCGACGTTCAACGTCACGCCCGAACTGGCCGGTGCCTATTTCACCAAGATTCAGTGCTTCTGCTTCACCAGTCAGACCTTGAAGCCGGGCGAGACGGTGCGCATGCCCGTCATCTATTATGTCGATCCCGCCATCCTAAGGGATAAGGAAGCGGGCAAGTTCAACGAAATCACCCTGTCCTACACCTTCTTCCCGGACAAATCCGCTGTGGATTCGGAACGGGCGGGCGGTTAAGGACGATCCAGCAATAGGCCTGCGGGCGAAAGATCAGGGGCACGAAAATGGCCGGAGCCAAGAGCCACGACTACCATATCCTTCCACCGAGCCCATGGCCGTTCATGGGTGCCGTCGCGGCGTTCGCGCTGTTCGGCGGCCTGGTCATGTGGATGCACAAGGTAGCCTATGGCGCCGAAGTGATGGGTCTCGGTATCGCCGGTGTCCTGGCCACCATGTATTTCTGGTGGAGCGACACGGTGAAGGAAGCCCATGCGGGCGACCATACCCCGGTGGTCCAGCTTCACCTGCGCTACGGCATGATCCTGTTCATCGCGTCCGAAGTGATGTTCTTCGTCGGCTGGTTCTGGGCGTGGTTCGATTTCTCGCTCTTCCCCGTCGCGCTGCAGTTCAACGAGGGCGCCACCTCGATCATCGAGGGTCCGAACACGATCACCCACGCCGCCGGCGTCTGGCCGCCCAAGGGCCTCGAGGTGATCGACGCCTTCCATCTCCCGCTGCTCAACACGCTGCTGCTGCTCTGTTCGGGCACCACCGTGACCTGGGCGCATCATGCGCTGCTGCACGGCGATCGCGACGGTCTGAAGAAGGGCCTGTGGCTGACCATCATCCTCGGCGCGGTCTTCACCTCGGTGCAGGCCTATGAGTATGTGCACGCGCCGTTCCCCTTCAAGGGCATCAACTATGGCGCGGCCTTCTTCATGGCGACCGGCTTCCACGGTTTCCATGTGCTGGTCGGCACGATCTTCCTGATCGTCTGCCTGATCCGTGTCTATAAGGGCCACTTCACCCCGCAGCAGCATTTCGGCTTCGAGGCGGCGGCCTGGTACTGGCATTTCGTCGACGTCGTCTGGCTGTTCCTGTTCGTCGTCGTCTATGTCTGGGGCGGCTGGGGCGCACCGGTCCACGCCGGCTGATCCGCCGGATCGACTTGACCGAAACCGGGGCGCGGCGGCGGGGAACACCTGCCGCCGCGCCTTTTCTTTTGAAGGCAGAATGTCGATGACCGAAGCCCCGACCGCACCCGCACCGATCGAGGCCGCGCTACGGGGCCTGTGCCCGCGCTGTGGCGCGCCCGGTCTGTTCGCGAACTTCCTGCGCTTCGCCGATCGCTGCGGCAGCTGTGGACTGGATTATCGGGATTTCAACGTCGGGGACGGCGCGGCGGCCTTTCTGATCCTGATCGTCGGTGGGCTGGTCAGCCTGCTCGCGATCCTCGTCGAACTCAAATGGTCGCCCCCGCTCGTCGTCCATCTGCTTCTGTGGATTCCGCTGACGATCGCGCTGACCGTCGTTCTGCTCCGCATCGCCAAGGGGCTGCTGCTGGTGCTCGAATATCGCAACGCCGCCCGCGAGGGGCGGATCGTGAAGCGCGACTGATGCGCCGGGTGCCGATCGTGCCGACCCTGATCGTCGGGCTCGCGGTTGCGACGATGATCGCGCTAGGGGTCTGGCAGCTGCATCGCGCAACGTGGAAGGAAGGGTTGCTCGCCAGCTATCGCGGCGCGGCGCATGAGCCCGCCCTCTACGGCCTCCCCGCCGATCTTTCCGTCGATCGGGTGGCGTTCCGCCGCGCCCATATCCTGTGCCGGATCACCAGCGCACCGACGATGATCGGCGGCTCGGACCGCACGGGGCAGCCGGGTTTCCGGAATATCGTCGGCTGCGCGCTGATCGACGGGCGGCGGATCATGACGGATCTCGGTTGGAGCCCTCCCTCCGCGAAGCCCGTGCTGCCCGGAATCGGCCAGAGGGTTGAAGGCGATGGCCTGCTGATTCCCGATGAGGCGCTGGCGAAGCGCGTGCTGGGTGCGGGGCCGGGCGCGACGGCACTGCTGCTCGTGCTCGACGGCGGCGTCCCCGGACTGGGGGCCAGCATCGCGCCGTCGATCGAGACAATCCCGAACAATCATCGCGCCTATGCTGTGCAGTGGTTCCTGTTCGCCGCGGTGGCGCTCACCATTTACGGTATCGCGCTGTGGAAACGGAAGCGCGTGCCGTGAGGCGGGCAGGCGGGCTCGCCGATGTGGCGGGCCGTCGTTTCGACATACTGGTCGTCGGCGCGGGCTTTGCCGGGGCGGTGATGGCGGAGCGCTTCGCGGCCGATGCCGGGTTGAGGGTGCTGCTCATCGACCGGCGCCCGCATATCGGCGGCAACGCCTATGACGAATATGACGCGGCCGGCATCCTGGTCCATCGCTATGGGCCACATATCTTCCACACCAATAGTGCAGAGGTGTTCGGCTATCTCTCCCGCTTCACCGGCTGGCGGCCCTATGAGCATCGCGTCCTCGCTGACCTTGGCGACCGGCAGGTGCCGATCCCGATCAATCGCACCACGCTCAATCTGATCTATGACGCGGGGCTGGAGGATGAGGCGGCGGCCGAGGCGTTCCTTTCCGCGCGGGCCGAGCGGGTCGACTCGATTCGGACCTCCGAGGACGTCGTCGTCGCGCGGGTAGGCCGCGACCTCTACGAACGGCTGTTCCGGGGCTATACGCGCAAGCAATGGGGCCATGATCCGTCGGAACTCGATCGGCAGGTGACGGCCCGGGTGCCGGTGCGGACCGATACCGACGACCGCTATTTTACCGATAGCTACCAGGCGATGCCCGCCGACGGCTTTACCGCGATGTTCGGGCGCATGTTGACCCATGATCGCATCACCGTGCTGACCGGCGCGGATTTCGCCCAGGTGCGGGCGGCGGTCGACTATGACCGGCTCGTCTATACCGGGCCGATCGACGAATATTTCGGCCATGTTCACGGCGCACTGCCTTATCGGTCGCTGCGCTTCCATCACGAGACGCTGGATGTCGATCGCCTCCAGGCGGCGGCCGTCGTCAACTATCCGGACGAGGCGGTGCCGCACACGCGAATCACCGAGTACAAATGGCTGACCGGCCAGGCCGTGCCGCGGACCAGCATCAGCTATGAATATCCCGGCGCCGATGGCGAGCCCTATTATCCGGTGCCGCGCCCGGAGAACCAGGCACGCTACAAGCTCTACGAGGCGATGGCGGATGCCTGTCCCGATGCGATCTTCGTCGGACGGCTCGCCACCTATCGTTATTACAACATGGATCAGGTGGTCGCGCAGGCACTGGCCACCTATCGCCGGACCAGACCGCGATGAAGGCGCTCATCCGCCGCAAGCTCGGCGGCTGGGGGGCGGCGCTCGCGACGGGATGGCGCCCGCCCGAATGCCGCATGCTGCTGGTCAGCGACGGGCGCGAATATACCAGCGAGCAGCAATTCGCGCCGATCTGGAGACACCGGTCCCGGCTGCGCCGGGCGCTTGGCCTTGCCGTCGACTGGCAGAGCCTCGATGCGGCAACGCCGGCATCGCTGTCGCGCTATGATCTGGTCGGGCTCAAGCTGTCCTTCCGCCGGCCGGCCGACGAAGCCATGGCCATCGCGGCGCGATTCGCCGGGCAGGGGCCGCGCCTGGTCTATTTCGACGGGGACGATGACAGCGGGATCCTCTGGCCCGCGCTGCTCGATATCTGCGATCTCTATGTGAAGAAGCATGTCTTCGCCGATCCCGCCGCTTATGCCCGGCGGTTCGCCGGCAAGAGCAACCTGACCGATCACGCCGCCCGCACCACCGGCCGATCCTTTGCGGCGGATATCATTCCCGCGTCGGGCGGTATCGATCCGGCCCGGCTGGGCCACCTTCATCTCGGCTGGAACATCGCGCTTGACGACAAGATCGCGCGGCTGACGCCCCATCCGCCGGAGGCGTCGCGGAGCATCGATATCTGCAGCCGTGCCCATACGGCGCCTGACAACTGGCTTCACGACCTGCGCGCACCGGCGATCCGGGCGCTCGAAGCGGTGGCAGGGCGCTGGACGGTGGCGATACCCCGCCAGCGGGTGTCGCAGGCGGATTATGACCGCGAACTGCGGGATGCCAGGATCTGCGTCAGCCCGTTCGGCTATGGCGAGCTGTGCTGGCGTGATTTCGAGGCGATCATGGCGGGATGCCTGCTGGTCAAGCCGGACATGGCGCATATCCGCACCGCGCCCGACCTGTTCGTCGCAGGTGAGACCTATGTGCGGGTCGCCTGGGACTATGCCGATCTGGAAACGGCCTGCGCGCCCTATCTCGCCGATGAGGACGCGCGTCTGGCTATCGTCCGGCGGGCGCAGGCGCGGTTGATCGAAGCGCTCTCGCCGCCATGGTTCATCGACCGATTCGCGGCGTTGCTCTCCCGCGTGGGCCTTGGCTGAGAAGGAGCGCCCCTCAGCCGCCATCGGCGATCCGGGCGACGTCGATCAGGCTGGCGATGTCGAGATGCCGTTCGAGCGCCTCGGCGATGGCGTCGAGCGCGGCGTCCACATCGTGGCGATGGTCGCGACCTGTCGAGCCCGTCCCGATTCGCGCCAGCAATGCGCCACGCAGACCCGCGTCGGCGAACAGGCCGTGCACATAGCTGCCCATGACCTGTCCGCGCGGGTCGATCGCGCCGTCGGAACGCCCGTCGGCGAAGCGCGCGAAGGGGCGGGCGGCGTCGGCGCCGCCGGTTTCGCCGATATGCATCTCATAGCCGGCAAAGCCCGCGCCGAGCGCCACGCCCTCGATCCGGCGCAGCGCCTTTCCGGGCGACAGCAGCGTTTCGACATCGAGCAGGCCGAGCCCTTCGACGCTGCCGGCGATGCCCTCCATTCCCTGCGGGTCGCTTATCCGGCGTCCCAGCATCTGATAGCCGCCGCACAGGCCGAGGATCGCACCGCCCCGGCGATGATGCGCCCGGATGTCGATATCCCAGCCTTCGGCCCGCAGCGCGGCAAGGTCGGCGATGGTCGCTTTGGATCCGGGCAATATGATCAGGGCAGCTTCGGCCGGGATCGGCTGACCCGGGGGGATCATCACCAGTTCGACGCCCGGTTCGAGCTTCAGCGGGTCGAGATCGTCGAAATTGGAGATGCGCGGCAGGATCGGGCAGGCGATCAGGCGTCGATCCGAATCGTACTGGCCCGGCCGCTCGAGGATCACGGCGTCCTCGCTCGGCAGCCGCGCCGCCTGCGGCAACCATGGTACGACGCCGAAGCCGCGCCAGCCCGCCAGCCGCTCGATCGAACGATAGCCGTCCTCGAACAACGCCGGATCTCCCCGGAATTTGTTGATGATGAAGCCATGGATCATCGCTGCGTCGGCGGGGTCGATCACGGTACGCGTGCCGACGACCGCCGCGATCACCCCGCCACGATCGATGTCGCCGACCAGAACCACCGGAACGCCGGCGGCCCGCGCGAAGCCCATATTGGCGATGTCGCCTGCCCGCAGGTTGATCTCGGCGGGCGAACCGGCGCCCTCGACGACCAATATGTCGCATTGCGCCCGCAGCCGCGCATGGCTTTCCAGCACCTCGGCGAGAAGCGGGCGCCGGCCTTCCAGGAAATTGTCCGTGCCCAGAGTCCCGCGTACCCGGCCATGGACGATGAGCTGCGACGTCATGTCGGCCTGCGGTTTCAGCAGCACGGGGTTCATGTCGCTATGCGGTTCGGTGCGGCAGGCGATCGCCTGCAGCGCCTGTGCGCGGCCGATCTCGCCACCGTCGATCGTAACCGCGGCGTTGTTCGACATGTTCTGCGGCTTGAAGGGCAGAACCGTCAGGCCCCGATTGGCGAAGGCACGGCACAGCCCCGCCACCAGCACCGACTTGCCGACATCGGAGCCGGTCCCCTGAAGCATCAATGCGCCCATGGCGGCGCTATGCGGCATCGGGAAGGCTGGGACAATCCGGCGTAATCGGCGGCTGATCCGCAAAGCCGCGCACGGCGGCGTGAAATGGCGGAGAGGGTGGGATTCGAACCCACGGTACCCTTGCGGGCACAACGGTTTTCGAGACCGCCCCGATCGACCACTCCGGCACCTCTCCGCAGAGGAGCGAGCAGGGGCCGTGGAGCCGCCCGCCAGTCGATAGGGGCGGGGCATTAGCGGAAGGATCGGCACTTGCCAAGCGCCTGCTTGCATGTCGGTCAGACTTCCCTACATTGGGCCTTGTGATTGAAAAGAGCGTTTCCATTCCGCCGGTGATCGGTGCCCCGCACCAGGGAATCATCTCCCCGCCCGTGGCCCACGCCCGCTTTGCGATCGGCGATGTCGTGCGGCATCGGTTGTTCGAATTCCGCGGTGTCGTCTTCGATGTCGATCCCGTCTTCGCGAACAGCGACGAATGGTATGATTCGATTCCCGAGGATATCCGGCCTGCCAAGGACCAGCCCTTCTACCATCTCTTCGCGGAGAACAGCGAGAGCAGCTATATCGCTTATGTCAGCCAGCAGAATCTGGTGCAGGACGACAGCGATGAAATGATCGATCATCCGGCGATCGACGGGCTGTTCGACAGCTTTGCCGATGGCCGCTACCATTTGCGGCGCGAGCATCGCCACTAAAGGCGGTTTAGCAGCGAACGAACCGGTAGGCCGGTTGCGGAATCGCGATCGATCAAAATGGCGGGGTGAGGCCCGGGTCGTTCCACCTTCGGGCGGATGACAATTTCGGGTCGGGGCGCCGGCCATAATGGTTGACTTTCGGTCCTTCCCCCTTTAGCGAGCCGCTTTCCCGTGCGGGGTCGATGGCCGCGAGCCATTGCCTTTGCGCTAACGTTTTGAAGAAGTGATGAGGGCCATGTTCGCTATCGTGCGCACGGGCGGCAAGCAGTATCGCGTTGCCGCAGGAGACAAGATCGTCGTCGAGAAGATCGAAGGCGACGCGGGTTCGACCGTGTCGCTTAGCGACGTTCTCCTTGCGGGCGAGGGGGCTGACCTCAAGGACGTGAAGGGCCTGACCGTGTCGGCCGAGATCGTCGCGCAGGCAAAGGGCGAGAAGGTCATCGTCTTCAAGAAGCGCCGCCGCCATAATTATCGTCGTCGCAACGGCCATCGCCAGCAGCACACGATCCTGAAGATCCTCGCGATCGGCGGCGAAGCCAAGGCGAAGAAGGCTCCGGCCAAAGCCAAGGCCGACGAGCCTGTGGCAGCCGAAGCCTGATTGAAGAGCCAACGGAGTAGTTTGAGATGGCACATAAGAAAGCAGGCGGCTCTTCGCGCAACGGTCGCGATTCGGCTGGCCGGCGCCTCGGCGTCAAGAAGTTCGGTGGTGAGCTCGTGATCGGTGGCAACATCATCATTCGCCAGCGCGGCACCAAGGTCTATCCGGGCCGCAATGTCGGTATCGGCAAGGATCACACCCTGTTCGCGCTGACCGAAGGCCGCGTCGAATTCCACAGCGGCAAGCTCGGCCGTAAATATGTCAGCGTCGCTGCCATGGCCGAAGCCGCCGAGTAATCGGACGAGCCCATATACGGGTCGTCCAGAGGGCGACCCGAGGGTCCGGCAAGCCGGACCGCGAGGGGAGACGGTAGCACCGGCTCCCTTTTTCGTGTCTTCCTCAAAAAATTGTCGCCGCCCTGTAACCTTTTCAGTTCAAAGGCGTTTTCGGGGCGGCGGAGAGGGAGTTCTAGAAAATGTTCGCTCGTACCCCGCGGCTTTTGCTGCGTCCCGGCTGGAAGGAAGATGCGCCTGCACTGGCGTCCGCGATCGGTGATTTCGCTGTCGTCGGCCGCCTTTCCAGCGCACCCTGGCCCTATGGGCTGGCCGATGCGGAGGCCTTTCTGGCCACCGATCACGGTCCACTGCCCAATTTGCTGATCTTCGCACGCACCCATGGCGCGCCCCGCCTCGTCGGCGGTGTCGCTCTGGACTTGCGCGATGACGGTGTCGAACTCGGCTATTGGATCGCCCGGCCCTATTGGGGGCTCGGCTTCGCGACCGAAGCGGCGCGCGCGGTGGTCGATCTGGCCGATCGGGGGCTGCGGCTGCCGAAGCTACATGCCGGCCATTTCGCGGATAATCACAGTTCGGCACGGGTTCTGGAAAAGCTGGGCTTCGCGCCTACAGGCACCGTTCGTCCCCGTATCTGCCGGGCCCGCGGTTTGGTCGAATCAAGTATCGATTACGTCCGCCCGGCTTTCGCACGGGCGCGAACGGCATTGGGATCGAAGGCCGGTTACGACCGCGAGGACGCGATGGCGGCATGAGCGACGCTCCTGGCGCGCTATCGGCGTTTTCCAGGGGGCATTGCGGCCATTTGCGTAATAAGCTTTCGTAAGTGCTATTTACAGTGTTGCAAATGGACTCCAGCTTGCTGTTTTGCTGACATGGCACGCCCATAGTGTCGCTTGCAGCCAGCACAGAATTTGCTGCGCGGGCGGGCTGGCGGCGGATGCTATGCGGCGCGGCGACGGGGTGAGCTGTCGCTTCCGCTAGCCGGAACCATCTCCCTCGTGCTCGGCCATCATCATCAGGGCTTGCCATGCCGCATACACGATCGCGCCTGTCCACCGAGGAGATGCGTCAACTCGCGCTCGATGCGGCCCGGACCATCCTGATCGAGGATGGGCCGCAGTCGGTGACGTTGATGGCGGTGGCCAAGCGAATCAACCGAACCCACGCGAATGTGCTCCATCATTTCGGCTCGGCCGGTGAGCTGCGCCGGGCGATGGCCGAGATGATGGTGGGCCGGATCATCCACGAGATCGGCGAGAAGGTCGTCGAGGCGCGTCAGACCGAAAGCGACATGCGCGAGATCGTCGATATCACCTTCGATGCCTTCGAGAAGCAGGGCATGGCGGCGCTGATGTCCTGGATGATCCTGTCGAGCGACCACGAGGGAATCGCCCCGATCCTAGACGCGGTCCACAATCTCGTCGAGGAGCTGGGCGAGCACCGCGGCGCTCCGCTGCGGCAGATTACCCAGATCCTGGTGCTGACAGCGCTGGGCGAAGGCATGATAGGCGGGCCGATCGCCGAGGCGCTCGAAGTCCCGCGTGAGACGGCGCGTGCAACCCTGGCGCATCAGCTGCGGATCATGCGCGGCTGGTAAGCTTTGGGCCTTGGGGTTCTTTTCGCCGCCAATTCGTATAAAGGCGCGCGATGCATTTTCTTGATCAGGCCAAGATCTTCATCCGCTCGGGCAGCGGCGGGCCGGGGGCTGTCAGCTTCCGGCGTGAGAAGTTCATCGAATATGGCGGTCCCGACGGCGGCAATGGCGGCAAGGGCGGCGACATTATTTTTGAGGCTGTGCCCGGCCTCAACACGCTGATCGATTTCCGCTACACCCAGCATTTCAAGGCGCCGCGCGGCAGCGGTGGCGCCGGTTCCAACCGTACCGGCGCGGGCGGCAACGACCTGATCATCCGGGTTCCGGTCGGCACCCAGATATTGTCCGAGGACAAGGAGGAGGTGCTCGCCGACTTCACCGTTCCCGGCAAGCGCGAGATATTCCTGCGCGGCGGCGACGGCGGGCGCGGCAATGCCAGCTACAAGACATCGACCAATCGGGCGCCGCGCCAGCATGGCAGCGGCTGGCCGGGCGAGGAGATGTGGGTGTGGCTGCGGCTCAAGCTGCTCGCCGATTGCGGGCTGGTGGGCTTGCCCAATGCCGGCAAATCGACTTTCATCAACGCCGTGTCGAATGCCAAGGCGAAGGTCGGCGCCTATCCCTTCACCACGGTTCGGCCTCAGCTCGGCGTCGCCAGCCACAAGGGGCGGGAATTCGTCGTCGCCGACATTCCCGGCCTGATCGAGGGCGCCGCCGAAGGCGCCGGCATCGGTGATCGCTTCCTTGGCCACATCGAACGTTGCCGCGTGCTGCTCCATCTGGTCGATGCCAGCGGCGACGACCCGGTCGGCGGCTATGAGATCGTCGAGGGCGAGCTGGAAGCCTATGGCGCCGGTCTGGCCGACAAGCCAAAGGTCATCGCGCTCAACAAGATCGATGCGGTGGAGCCGAAGCTGCTCGACAAGCTGGCGAAGAAGCTCGCGAAGAAGGCGGGGGCCGAGGTGATGCTGCTGTCGGGGGCCAGCGGCGAGGGCCTTCCCGAAGTGCTTGATCATATCATAGAGATACTCGGCCCCGCACCCGAGGCGGTTGCCGCCAATGACGATGGGGCGGAACCCTGGTCGCCGATCTGAGCCGATGCCTGCCGCACGCTTCTCTCCCGCGCATTGTCCACGGCTGATCGTCAAGATCGGATCGGCGCTGCTCGTCGACCCCGATGGTGAGGTCCGGCGCGACTGGTTGCAGGGCGTCGTCGCCGACATCGCCGCACGGCACGCCGCTGGCCAGAAAGTGGCGGTGGTCTCGTCGGGTGCCATTGCGCTGGGCGCGCGACGGCTCGGGCTGGCCAAGGGCGGGCGGGCGAGCCTTGAGGATGCGCAGGCCGCCGCGGCGACCGGGCAGATCGCCCTGTCGCACTGCTGGGCGGAGCTGCTCCACGACAGGGGGCTGACTGCCGCGCAGATGCTGGTGACGCTCGACGATCTCGAGGACCGCCGCCGCTATCTCAATGCGGCCTCCACCCTTGATCGGCTGCTCAGCCTCGGCGTGGTTCCCGTCATCAACGAGAATGATTCGGTCGCGACGGAGGAGATACGCTTCGGCGACAACGACCGGCTGGCGGCCCGCATCGGTCAGGCGGCCGAGGCGCAGGGGGTGATCCTGCTGTCTGATATCGATGGTCTCTACACCGCCAATCCGCATCGTGACCCCGCGGCGAAGCTGGTTCCGGAGGTGCGCCGCATCGATGCACGGATCCGGGCGATGGCCGATGCGGGTTCGGCCTCCGGCATGGGATCGGGCGGGATGGTGTCGAAGCTGGAAGCGGCGCGGATCGCACAGCGCTCCGGCGCGCATCTCGCGATCATCTCCGGCAAGCGTGATCATCCGCTCGCGGCCTTCGATGCCGACGGCCGGGGCACCGTCTTCGTGGGGGAGAAGCAGGGCACGGCACGCAAGGCGTGGCTTGCCGGCCGGCTGACGGTGCGCGGGCAGATCGTCGTCGATGCCGGCGCCTCGAACGCGCTGCTGCAGGGGCGCAGCCTGCTCGCGGCCGGCGCACTTTCCGTGGAAGGGCGGTTTGCGCGCGGCGATGTCGTCGATATCGTCGGGCCCGATGGGCATGCGATTGCACGGGGCCTGGCCGAATATGACGCCGACGACGCGGCGAAGATCGTCGGGCGCCGCTCGGACGCGCTGGAGGCGATCCTTGGCTATGCGCCGCGATCTGCGCTGGTCCACCGCGATCATATGGTGCTGATGTGATTCTCGCGGTCACTGGGGGGACAGGCTTCCTCGGCGGCCATGTGCTGCGCGAGGCGGCCGCCCGGGGGCATCAGATACGGGCGCTGACCCGCAGCCCGCAGCTCCCCCGGCCCAATGTCGAATGGGTGAAGGGCACGCTGGAGGATCATCCGGTCCTCGCCGATCTGATCGAGGGTGCCGACGCCGTCATCCATATCGCCGGGGCGATCAACGCGCGCGTGCTGGCCGGCTTCGTCGAGGCGAACGTCACCGGTACCGCCTCGATGCTCACCGCGGCCGAGGCGGTCGGCGTCAGGCGCTTCATCCATGTCTCCTCGCTGTCGGCGCGGGAGCCCGATCTGTCGGATTATGGCTGGTCCAAATGGGGCGCTGAGCGGCTGGTCCGCGATGCGCCGCTCGACTGGACCATCGTCCGGCCGCCGGCCATCTATGGCGGCGGCGATCGCGAAATGCTGGAGTTGTTCCGCATCGCCAAGGCCAAAGGTGTGCTGCCATTGCCCCCAAGAGGGCGGCTGTCGCTGATCGAGGCCGGTGATCTCGCCCGGCTGCTGCTAGACCTCGCCACGGCCGATGCCGCGATCGGCCAGACCTACGAGCCCGACGACGGGATCGCCCAAGGCTATAGCCATCGCGAGTTCGGCAAGCTGATCGGAGCGGCGGTAGGCCGGCCTCGGCTTCTCACCCTTGCCGTGCCGCGCTTCGCGCTACGGCTCGCGGCGGTGGCGGAGCGGCTCCGCCATGGCGAGCGGGCGAAGCTGACGCCTGACAGGGTCCGCTATTTCTGCCATCCCGATTGGGTGGTTCAGGCGCGGCCGCCGGTCGACATCTGGCGGCCGGTCGTCACCGCGGCGGAAGGCTTCAAGGCGACCGCCGACTGGTATCGCCGGCAAGGCTGGCTCTGATTTCTCAGCCGATCCCCAGGGTGAAATCGATCACGAAGGCGATGAAGCTGGCGATCAGCCCGCACACCAGCACTTTATAGGCATAGCCAAGCAGCTTGTACTTCTTGCGGGCGAGCACCCGGCCATTCTGGTAGATGTCATGGGCGAAGGCCTCGAACACGCCCTCATGGGTCTGCACGGTCTTCAGCATCAGTGCGATGAACTCGTCCTCGGTCAGCTGGCTGAACGACCCGAAGAACAGCAGGTTGGCGGGGCCGTCGGCGCGCGGCACGGCCTTGGTCGAAGGCAGCACCGCCATCACCGCCAGCAGCGCCGACAGGAAGGCGGCGGCGCCCAGGATAAGCAGCGCGACCGGCGGATTGCCGCTCTTGGCCTGGCCGATCGTGATCGTGAAGATCACGAAGGTGGTGCCCATCAGCAGATTGGCCTTCTGGTCAGCCATCTGGCTCAGCTGATACTGGATCGACTGGGTGGTACGCAGCAGATGGACGAAATCAGGCGCATATACGCGCGGCCCCGTCGGATTGGCTGGATCGGCCGACACTTGCCCCCCTATATCGACTTCAGATTGTCATATTTATGCACTGCCGGCCTTTCGCTGCCAAGCGCCGCCGCGTGACTGCCGTGAAGCCGCCGTAATCGCTTGGCAAGCGCTGTCGAAGACTCTTAAGGACGAAGCATGAGCAGCAGAGACGATATCTTCACCCGGGTCGCCGAGCAGATCGAGCCTTTCAACAAGAAGGGCATCGACCTGACCGACGCAACCAGCTTCGCCGGCGATCTTGAATGGGACAGCCTGACCGTGATGGACTTCGTCGCCGCGGTCGAGGATGAGTTCGACATCATCATCACCATGAACATGCAGGCCGAGATCGAGAATGTCGGCCAGCTTGTCGATGCCGTCGCCAAATTAAGGGGCTGAGGCCAAGGTGAAGGACCTGTTCTCCAAATTCGATCCGCTGATCAACGAGCGGGAGGCTCTGCTCGCAACCGGCCTGCGCGACCCCTATGGCATCGTCATGGACAAGGTGCTGTCGCCGACCGAGGCGCTGATCAGCGGCAAGCGCACCATCCTGCTCGGCACCTATAATTATATGGGGATGACCTTCGATCCCGACGTGATCGCGGCGGGCAAGGCGGCGCTCGACAATTTCGGTTCCGGCACCACGGGCAGCCGCGTTCTCAACGGCACCTATCAGGGCCACAAGGAATGCGAAGAGGCGCTGAAGGCGTTCTACGGCACCGAGCATGCGATCGTCTTCTCGACCGGTTATCAGGCCAATCTGGGGATGATATCGACGATTGCCGGCAAGGGTGATTACATCATCCTCGACGCCGACAGTCACGCATCGATCTATGACGGCTGCGCCCTGGGCAATGCCGAAGTGGTGCGTTTCCGGCATAATTCGGTGGAGGACCTCGACAAGCGGCTCGGCCGCCTGCCCCCCGAGGCGGGCAAGCTGGTCGTTCTCGAGGGTGTCTATTCGATGATGGGCGATATCGCCCCGCTCAAGGAGATGGTCGAGGTCTCGAAGAAGCATGGCTGCATGATCCTCGTCGACGAGGCGCATGGCATGGGCTTCTTCGGAGAGCATGGCCGCGGCGTGTTCGAAGAGGCCGGCGTTTCCGATGATATCGATTTCGTCGTCGGCACCTTCTCCAAGTCGGTTGGCACGGTCGGCGGCTTCTGCGTATCGAATCATCCGAAGTTCGAGGTGCTGCGTCTCGTCTGCCGGCCCTATGTGTTCACCGCCTCGCTGCCCCCCTCGGTGGTGGCGACGGCTGCGACCTCGATCCGCAAGCTGATGCATGCCGGCGACAAGCGCGCCCACCTCTGGAAGAATTCGCGCCGCCTGCACCAGGGACTGCGTGACATGGGCTATAAACTCGGCACCGAAACCGCCCAGTCGGCGATCATCGCGGTGATCCTCACCGACATGGCCCAGGCGGTCGGGCTGTGGCAGGGGCTGCTCGAAGCCGGGCTCTACGTGAATACCGCCCGTCCGCCGGCTACGCCAACGGGCATGTTCCTGCTGCGCTGTTCACTATGTGCCGAGCATAGCGACGAGCAGGTGGACGAGATCCTCGGCATGTTCGAAAGCGCGGGCCGGGCGACCGGCGTGATCCCCTGACGCATCGAACGGCCTGTCGCATTCGCGGCTATGCCGGTCGCTGCGGCTGCGATACAATATGCACATGGCGACATTTTCTCCCGAGGCGTTGAGGCGGGGACTGTCTCCGGCGGCGCGGCGGGCGATCGCGACCGCCGCCCTCGCGCTGGTGGCATTGGGATTGCTCATCGCCGTGGTCGCGATGGTCGCGCGGTCCAATGCCGCGCGCGATGCCGCGCTCCAGCGGGAGCAGCATAGCTACGACATCATGGTGCTCACCCGCTCGCTCGATGCCTCGCTGGCACGGGCGGAGGCGTCGCTGGGCCGCTATGTCGTCAGCGGCGACCGGCGGATGGGCACCATCTATTATGATGAGTGGCGCCGCGCGCAGAGCCAGCTTCGCCAGTTGGAGCGGCTGGTCGAAGGCCAGCCCGACGAGGTCGTGATGGTAGGCCGGCTCAAGCTGCTGGCCGCGGCCCGGGAGAAGGAGCTGGCGGCAGCGGCCTCCTTCGCCAATGTCGGCAAGGGCTGGTACGCGATCGGTATGTTCAACAAGGCCGGCGAATCGTCCAATGTCCGGGCGATTTCGGAAACGCTGGAGGCGATTGCGGCCAGTGAGCGCGCCCGTCTGGGCCTGCGCTCCGAGGCGACCTTCTTCACCGCCGAACGCTCGAACAGCTTCGCGACCTTGCTGTCCGTGCTCGGCATCGTGCTGATGGGGCTGGCGATATGGCTCGGCTGGCTCGCGGCGGCGGCGGCGACCGAACGCGCGAGCGCTGCCCGTCTTGCCGAGGTCGAGGCCGATCGCGCCACCCAGCTCGAACAGGCGGTGAGCGAGCGCACCCGCGAACTCCAGCAGAGCAACGAGCGGCTGAAAGAGGAGAGCGAGACCCGCGCGCGGGCGGAAGCCCAGCTTGCCCAGGCGCAGAAGATGGAAGCGGTCGGACAGCTTACCGGCGGCATCGCGCATGATTTCAACAATATGCTGGCGGTCGTCGTCGGCGGTCTCGATCTCGCCCGTCGCAAGATCGCCCAGCGGCCGGCCGAGGCTGGCATCCATCTCGACGGGGCTATGGAAGGCGCGGACCGTGCCGCCGCGCTCACCCGCCGCCTGCTTTCCTTCGCGCGGGCAGAGCCGCTGCTGCCGGCCGCGATCCAGCCGGCGAAGCTGGTGACGGGGATGGACCTGCTGCTGGACCGCACGCTGGGCGAAAGGATCAGTGTCACGGTTGATGCCGCCGATGCGCACTGGCCGATCTGGGCCGATGCCCATCAGCTCGAAAATGCGATCCTGAACCTTGCCGTCAACGCGCGGGACGCGATGGACGGGGCGGGGCGGCTCGATATCAGCGTCGCCGATGTGAAGGTCCGCGCCGACGACCCCGGCGAACTAGAGGCTGGCGACTATGTCCGGATCAGCGTCGCGGATACGGGTTGCGGGATGCCGCCTCAGGTGCTCGACCGCGCCTTCGAGCCCTTCTTCACGACCAAGCCGGTCGGCAAGGGCACCGGCCTGGGGCTCAGCCAGATCTTCGGATTCGTTCGTCAGTCGCACGGAGATGTCCGTGTCGAATCGGAGGTGGGCAAGGGCACGACGATCTCGCTGTACCTGCCGCGCCATCATGGCGCCGCGACCGAGCTTACGGTTGCCGAGCCGGTCAAGGCCGCGAAACCGCGCGTCGGCCCGCTCTCGATCCTGCTGGTGGAGGACGATCCCCGCGTCCAGGCCTCGACCCGCGCGGGGCTTGTCGAGCTTGGGCATGTCATCCATGCGTGCAGTTCCGGTGACGAGGCGCTCGCCATCCTTGCCGAGGGCGAACGCTTCGACCTTGTGCTGACCGACGTGATGATGCCGGGCATGACCGGCCCCGAACTGGTCGGGAGGCTCGGCCGCGACCACCCGCACATCGCCGTGCTGTTCGTCACCGGCTATGTCGGCGAGGCGGGCCAGACCGATGATTTCGCCGGCCATGAAGTGCTGCGCAAACCCTTCACCATCGCCGCGCTCGGCCATGCGATTACGCAAGCCATGGACCGGCGGGGAGAGCCGCCGACGTCGCAGGCGGCGTAACATGGCATTTCTGCCTTTCGGGTACAGTTTTCATATCGACACAGCGAAATCGCCAGCGGAGGCGAAGGCAGCCATCCGCGCTCGGATGAAATCGTGGTTCGAGGTGAAAAACGGCGCGCGGGGCTGGATCGCTGGCCCAATCATTTGTCTTTGGTTGAGCGCGTTGGACAGCCATGGCCCGATGCTTTTCGGCTGGATTTCGAAAAGCGGAACGGGGTGTAGCATTCGCGGCCGTGCCGGGTCTGACCTGAACGGCATGATAATGGCTGTGTTCTTGCTCTTGCTAATGATCTTTCTGATCTTCCAAATGGCATTGAATGGCGAAGGCTCTTCACCTGTACTCGTTGTGACCCTGCTATTGTTTCCGCTGATTTTCTGGATGGCTCATAAGGACCGTCGCCACGCCGAGCCGCTGGTCAGGTTTTTGCACGATGCAGCAAGCAAATCGCCGTCGACGCGTCTCTCCAAGGTGTTAGCGGCTGACATCTCGTCGGCGATCAAACTCAATGTGGGTGGAGAGGATATTGATGGCCCTGTCACCGCTGACAGGGTTCACGATGCCCTGCTCGATGTCGGAGAAGGGGATTTCGTGATCCTGCATTCGGCCCCGGAGCAGTATATTCAGACGATGGCTGAGGATGGTCGCTTCGTTATTGAAAGGCGGGATGGAAGCCATTTGCGGCACTTTCAGGCCCTCCGCGTGAGCGCAAGCACCGCTACGACAAACCGTCTTTTCTCGTTCGATGAGATATTGTCTGTGCTGGTGGCATACGCCTCCGAAAAGCCAATGCCCGATTTTCTAAAGTGGCAGCCGCTCGCTATGCCGCCTACTTAACGCACCGCCCCCTTCATCAACAGCCTTGGCAACAGGCTGATCGCGCCCAGGATCGGCCAGCGGCGCTGCCACGGCTTGATCTCGATCGCGGCGCCGGCATGGCGGTTGATCTTCCAGGCGAGATAATCGATGCCGCCGGCATAGGTGGTGCTGGCCTTGGCGAGCCGGGCGATGGTCAGCGCCTTGCCCTCGCGGCGGCGGCGTGCCCATGTCCGTTCGCCCGCGCGGCGATTGGCGGGGTGAAGGAAGCGGATCGTGCCGCCCTCGATCACATGGTCCAGTCCGGCAGCGAACAGGGCGGGCGCGGTGAAGCGGCGATAGCGCTCGGGATCGGCGGCGACCACCGATCCGGCGCGGGTCTTTCGCTCGGCGCGAAGCTCCGCGCCATAGGTGAGCGCGAAGGCTTCCTCCCACAGCCGATCGAGCGGCAGCTGCGCCGGGAGCATCGGGCGCGCCGCCGACAGCAGCGCGGGAGCGGCGTGGCTTACGGCCGCAATGGCGCTTTGCCGTGCCGCCTCGTCCGCGGCCCAGGCCAGTCGCGAGGGCTGGGCGAAACGCGCCCAGACCGAGACGTTGCGGGTGGCGGACGAGGCGAGGCGGGCGAAGTCGGCCTCGCTCAGCACCGCATATTTGGCGATCAGCCCGTCATGCTCGAACGGAAAGACATTGGGCGGGAGCAACCGGTTGGCCAAGGCTAGCCAGCCCCTGCCATAGGCGGCCTGATAGTCGGAGACGACCAGGTAGAAATCGAGCATCAGCCCTTCGAGATTGGCTTCGCGCAGGCAGGATCCGTAGAAGAGCACCGCCCGGGTCGCTGTGCCATATCGCCCGGCCAGCGCGGCCGCCATCGTCGTCACGCGTGGATCGACAGGCTCGGCGAGTTCCGCCGCGACCAGCTGTTCGATCGTCATGAAGTGGGTTGTCTCAGGCTGCCAGGCGCAGGAAGGGCACCGGCGGCGTGGTCTTCAGGATGATCGGCTTGCCGGCATCGGCCTGGAATATCTCGCCGTCGAGGATCACACTGGAGCGGTCGCCCTCGATCTTGATCTCGTCGCCGCGTCCGAAATGGACACCCTTCATCTCGTCGCGCCCGACCCGGCCGAATATGCCTGCGAACAGCGCGCGGAGCAGCGGCAGCGGGCGTTGCTCGACCACCATCATCTGCAGCGCGCCGGCCGAAGCGGCACCTGCCGTGCTGCTGCCGAGCAGCAGCTTGTGCAGGGTGGTGACGATCAGCAGCGAGAAGC
>CAZJXG010000007.1:0-39600 GCA_964549965.1 uncultured Sphingomonas sp.
GGCGAAAGGGTGGCCACGAGGGCGCGGCCGGTTCGGCCATAGGCGTTCCGGTGTGCGAACGGAAGGTCGAGGCACGAAGCCGGGTGGGGCTCTCCATCCTGCGCGGGAGGCCCTGGTTCGACTATGTACCATAGTGATCTCATGCGACATCCGGACAGTTGTCCGGCGCTCGTGCTCAACGCCGATTACACGCCTTTGAGCTATTACCCCTTATCGTTGTGGAACTGGCAAACCGCTATCAAGGCGGTTTTTTTGCAACGGGTGGACATCGTCTCGGAATATGACCGAGAGGTGCGCAGCCCGAATTTCGCGATGCGGCTGCCCTCGGTTATCGCGCTTCGCCAATATGTGAAGCAGTCGGACAACCCGGCTTTCACCCGCTTCAACCTGTTCCTGCGCGACCGTTTCTCCTGCCAATATTGCGGCTCGCTCCAGGATCTCACCTTCGATCACGTCATCCCGCGCGCGCAGGGTGGACGGACGACCTGGGAGAATGTCGCCACGGCCTGCGCGCCGTGCAACCTGCGCAAGGGCGGCCGCACCCCGCGCCAGGCCGGCATGCGCCTGTTCGAAATGGCCCGTCGCCCGACCAGCTGGGAGCTGCAGGAGAATGGCCGCAGCTTCCCGCCGCACTATCTGCACCAGAGCTGGCGCGACTGGCTCTACTGGGATGTCGAGCTGGAAGCGTAACGATATCCCCGATTCCCCGTTGCTCCGGCCCCGCGAGGGGACTAAGTAGAAATACGGTGAATGCGATCATGGTCCGGGGGGGCCAGCCGGTGAAAGGCGGGATCGCGGGGAGAGTAGGCGTATGTTTTCTTCCGAGGTACAGCTGCGCGAGGACAAGAGCCGCCGCGCTGTGCCACGGTTAGCCGCCGCCTTCGATACCCAGTTCCGCGCGGCCGCAGGCGCAGCGCGCTCGCCCTGCCGGATCATCGACATTTCCAGCGGCGGCGCGCGGCTCCGCCTCTATCAGCAGCTCGCTCCGGAGACATCGATCCGGCTGTCGCTGCCGGGCAAGGGGCTGGTCGACGCGCATATCATCTGGGCCGACGGTCGGGAGGCGGGCTGCCGCTTTGATCGTCCGCTGGACGAAGCGACGGTAACGACGCTTCAGGCGAGCGCGACCGAGCGCGGCGGCAACGCCTGACGCGGAGATCCTGCGGAGCCGGGATGACGTGGGATCACCCCCTTCACGCCTTCGCTGGCAGCTGATCCAATATCTCGTGAAGCGCACCCAGGCATTCGGCGCCTAGCCGCATCGATCGCTCAGGCGACCAGCCATGCACTTCGTCCGGCAGGTCGGCATTGTCCTTGAACGGCATTTCCAGTGTCATCGCGACGCAGCCGAAGCGGTTGGCGAGCTGGTTGGTCGACATCGACAGATTGGCCTTGCCCTTGCCCGCCACCGGATAGCCATGCTTCGTTTGGAAATCCGGGGTGCGCCGCGCCAGCGTGTCGCGGAACAGGTGGTAGAGCCGGCCCTGCTCCTCGGTCCAGTTGGGGATGCCCTCGAAGCCGGCGATGAAGGCCTGCGGGATCGCCTCGTCGCCATGGACATCCATGGCGAAATCGACCCCGGTCGCGTCCATCCGGTTGAGGACATGGAAAACCTCCGGGCTCCGGTCCAGCGTCGGTCCGTGCCATTCGCGATTGAGGTTCACGCCCGCGGCGTTGGTACGCAGATGGCCGCGGCGCGATCCATCCGGATTCATGTTGGCGACGATATGGAAGGTCGCCCGCTGACGCAGGCTCCGCGCCACCGGATCATGGCCGTCGGTCAGCATGTCGAGCGCGCCTTCCATCCACCATTCGGCCATGCTCTCGCCAGGATGCTGGCGAGCGTAGAGCCACACCCGCTTCGGCCCGTCGCCGATTATGAGCAGATCGAGGTCCTGGCCGTCCAGCGTCGCGCCGAGCCGTTCGTGGACGACGCCGGGGCACTTGCCGATCCGCGCGATCAGGTCGTGATGCCGCTCCATCGAATAGGGCGCGAAATAGGCCAGCCAGATGCTGTCGGCTTCTGGCGTGATGCTGATCGTCACCACGCCATCGGCATAGCGGGTGGGCACGCGGCGCCAGTCCTGCCGGTCGGCCGAGGCGCAGGCACGATAGTCCCGCCAGCCGTCCGGATAGGCCGCGCCGCCGGCATTGGTGATCCGCAGCGTCACCGGCGCGCCCTTCGCGCCGGTCAGGCGGAAGTGGAACCACTGGTAGAAATCGGACTGGTGGTCCTTGACGATGGCGAGGTCGAAGCTGCTGCCGTTGCGGCCGAGAACGGCGATGTTGCCGCTGTCGAAGCCACTCGAAATGTCGATGTTCTGTCCGTTCATTTAACCGTGATAGTCTCGCCCGACCGGCCGGGGAAGCCCTGGAACAGCGCGGCGGCAAGCCGGACGACGGAGGCTTCGGGATTGGCCGCCGGGGTCCCGTCGCGCGCTACCGTCTCGGCCCGGCCTTCCCATATCACCGTGCTCTCCGAGCGGCGCTTGAGCTGCACCGACAATTGCGTGAGCACGTCCATCTTCTCGCGCGGCTTGCCGATCGGGAAACTGACCGAGCCGCCTAGCCCGACGCTCGTGCCGCCCCCCCAGCCGCCGCCGCTGCCGCCGCCCAGCCCGATCGATACCGACGAGCCGCCTGCCTGTCCGGCGGGGCGCCAGCTGCGGTTCACCTCGGTCACGGCGACCAGTTCGGAGCGGGGAAGATCGGGAGCCAGGCCAAAGCCGGCGCGGGCCAGTTCGCCCTGGACGATCCGCGCATAGCTCTGGAATTCGAGATCCTTCGCCAAGGTCGGATCGCGCGGCTCGACCGCGACCTGCCCCGTGGCGATCGGCTGGCCGAGGTGGAATCGCGTGACCCGCGTCTCGGGCATCTGCGACGCGCAGCCGGCCAGCAGCAGCGCGGTGCCGGAGAGAAGGGCGTTGGAAAGCAGGGGTCTGATATTCATGTCGTCTTCCTCTCGGCACGATGCGTGGCATCGAAACGCGGCAGTTACGAAATCGCTGCATCGATTCGGATGCATAACCTATGAACGGCCCGGATCGAACCACGCCCACCGGCCAGCCGCCGATTTCCCGGGGACGGCGATGGCATGAGCGGATATCCATCCCGATAATGCGCGGCCAGGCGGCCGGAGCGGGCCAAACGGGTTGACTCCTTCCCTCCTTCACCATAGGGGAGCGCCTCGTTTTCAAACCAATCAGCTTAGAAAGCAGGCGCGTTAAGCCATGAAGATCCGCAACTCGCTCAAGTCCCTGAAGGACCGTCATCGGGATAACCGCGTGATCCGTCGTCGTGGCCGCACCTATGTGATCAACAAGACCAACCGCCGCTTCAAGGCGCGCCAGGGCTGATCATCCCGCGCCGCACGCGCGCCGTCATCTTCGATGTCGGCAATGTGCTCTACGACTGGAATCTCCGGCAGTTCTTCGAAAAGCTCGTGCCCGCGCACGAGCTTGAACTGTTTCTGCGCGAGGTCGTCACCATGAACTGGCACGGCCAGCATGATGCCGGCCGCCCCTTCGCGGAAACGAGCGCCGAACATATCGCCCGATGGCCGCGCTTCGCCAACGCGATCGCAGCCTTTGGCCCGCGCTTCTCCGAAACGGTCACGGGCCTGCTGCCCGGCATGGGCGAGCTTGTCCGCGATCTTCACGCCGCCGGCGTGCCGCTCTACGCCATCACCAATTTCAGCCATGAATTCTGGCCGCCCTTCCGTGCCCGCGAAGCCGCGATCTTCGATCTCTTCGTCGATATCGTCGTGTCGGGCGAGGAACGGCTGATCAAGCCGGACCGGGCGATCTACCATCTCGCCCTGCGCCGCTTCGGGCTGGCCGCCGACGAAGCGATCTTCGTCGACGACCGCGCCGAGAATGTCATCGCCGCCGAGGCGTGCGGGCTGCGCGGCCATGTCTTTCGCGACGCGGCCGATCTGCGGGCACGGCTGGGATCGCTCGATCTGCTCTGAACCCGCGACGGCAGGCGCCGGAAAAATCGATCGATTTGACCAGGATCAAAGCGATGAAGCCCGCCACGTCCCACAAGCCTCTGCATCAAAGATATGGAGACAGGGCGATGATCGGTTTCTTCGGGGACAATTATCTCATCCTCGCGCTCAGCGCGGCGGCGCTGTTCATGGCGGTCGTCGGCTTTGTCAGCATCGAGGACGCGTTCAGGCGGCATTGATGGTTTCGGCTGTGCCGAAAAAGCGGCGGCGCCCCACTCCCCTCCTCCGGGGCGCCGCCGTCCCTTTGTCCATCAGCCCACTTCACCACCCCGCTTTCAGGATCGCTCCGATGCCGGGGCTGGCCCAGGCCGTCAGCGGCGGCGCAGCTTCGCCATATGGCCGGCGATGCGATCCTTGATCGCCAGCCGCAGCTTCTTCAGGCGCAGCAGTCGGATCCAGTCGGGCACCCGCCGGCGCAGTTCGCTCCGGATTTCGCGATCGATCTGGCTGTGGATCGTGCTCAGACGATAAATGGACGGATTCATTGCCTCACTCCTGTCGATACGTTGATCGATCGAGGGGGACGGAGACATTGCCAGGACAGCGCACCGAGCCCACTCGATGCGGTCCGACATCACGACTGCGTGGCAGTCGTCAGAGGGGCCCGGTACCGCAGAAGCCAACATATGGCCCCGCGCCGCATCCTTCAAGAGGGCAGGACGCCGCACCGACGCGCCGCGCGAGCTATGGTCGCCGATCAGCGCGCTTGATCCACGTCAATGCGCCCAAGCGGGCCGCCCTACCAAGCTGCGCCGAGAGGAAGAGGACTCCGGTTATGGCTGAAGCTGCGGTACGGGAAACGCCGTTCGACATGGTGGGGGGCGCCGCCACGGTACGAACGATCGTCGATCGCTTCTACGATCTGATGGACGAACAGCCCGCTTATGCCGAGCTGCGAGCGCTTCATGCGTCCGATCTCGCGCCGATGCGGACGTCGCTGACCGGCTTTCTGACCGCCTGGCTCGGTGGTCCGCGCGACTGGTTCGCCGACAACCCCGGCAAATGCGTCATGTCGGTTCATGGCCGGATCGCCGTGACCGCCGCGACGGCGCGACAATGGGCCGATGCGATGCGGCAGGCGATTGCCGACAGCGGCATAGCTGCCGATATCGGCACGCGCATGGCCGATGCGCTGGACGGCATGGCGCAGGCGATGATCCGTACCCAGCCGGTCGGCGGCTGAGCGAGTCCCGCTACCCGCCGTAGCCCTTCAGCTCATCCCCGGTCAGCCGGACGACATGGATCAAATTATCCAACCCCCTCGAGATACGTATGTAGCGTAAGGCAATGGCGAGGATCTGGCGCCTTCATTTTCGCACCACCCACCGACGACCCATTTTCGACGATCGCCGTGACGGCAAATTTTCGAAGCTGGAGTCGCTCGGTAGGGAGGACACTTCGGAGTTCGCCCATCGCCCGCCCAAATTGCCGGGGCCTGCAGCAATTTGAACGGACGACGGGATGGCGGCTGGGTCTCAGGCTTCAGCTTGGAGCGGCTGGCTCCATGTTGACCCCATCGCCTTTGCACCGGCATCTACGGCCGCCAGCAGGGCCTCCTGAGAGAGATGCGCGTACCGCTGGGTAGTGGTCGGCCGGGTATGCCCGAGCACCTGCCCCACGACGTAGAGCGACTGGCCTGCGTTGACCATGTTGCTTGCCGCCGTATGTCTCAGATCGTGCAGGTGTACATCCGCAAGTCCCGCCTTTTTCCGCGCATTATCCCACGCGAGATAGAAGGAGCTGAATGGCTTCTTCGAGCGCGGATTTGGCAACACATAAGGACACCCTTCCCACCTCGGCACCCGGTTGAGGATGTCGATCGCATCGGTTGACAGGGGTATGTGCCGAGCCTTGCCGGACTTAGCCAAGGGAACGCGCCAACGCCGTTGTTCGAGGTCGAGATCTTTCCATTCGGCGTGGATCAGCTCGCTCTTCCGAACACCCGTAAGCAGCAGCAGAGGTATGAAGTAGCGGAGCTGGGAATTCTCGCTTTCCTCGATCGCCTTACGTAGGCGCTCGGTCTCGGCGGCGTTGAGATAACGATCACGGGCGTTATTGGCCTCGAAGTGCTTGATCCCGGTGAGCGGGTTCGTGGCAGCACCCGGAACATCCCACTGCCGTGCCAGCCGGTACATGTGACTGAACACGACGTGGAGGAAGTTGGCGCTTGCCATTGCATAGCCCTCATCGACTTTCGACTTGAGCCATGCCGCCACCTCGGACTGTTCAATCTCGTCAAGCCGAAGACGGCCGAACCGGGGCAGGATGTGCTTGGTAAGTGCGCGCTCGTCATTGATGGCGCTTCGCTTATAGGTGCGCACGTGGTCGAGAAACCGCACCGATAGCTCCTGCACCGTTGGCACGGCCCGCTTGGCCTGCTTCGCCTCGGAAGGGTTCTCGCCCACCGTGACGCGGGATTTGATCTTCAGCGCCTCCTTCTTGGCCTTGTCGAAGGTGATGTCGGCGGCATTGCCGATCTTATACTGGCGCTGGGTGCCATGGGCGTCCCGGTAACGGACACTGTAAGTCTTGTTGCCGCTGGCCCGGACTTCCAGAATAAATCCAGTAATTACAGTGTCATAGTAGTCAATCTTACTCTTCCCGAAAGGGCAATGAGCGGACTGAACAAAGAAGCTATCCAACTTTTCGTTGGGCATGGTGATCATCCTTTCGTGGACATGGGAAGGCGTTGACCGACGCATAGGGGCGCGGCCGAACGGGGTGTTGGGGTCTCGGAGGGACGGGGTGGGGGGAGGGGGGAGGGAACTCCCCCGCATTCAGGTAAGGCTGGCGTTGAGAGTGTCCGGGCCGTGCCGAAGCGGCAGACTTTGCACCCCCACCCCTCCCCCCTTGGGCAGGCTAGGTCACGTCACGGATTCAGTTCAGAACATAACCGGCGACGGAATCTTTGCGCCAGAATGGCTCACCTGACGCTGCCCTAAGAGGCCGATTCAAGAGCATCCCGATGAACCTGTTGTTCAAATCTGGTGCCATCACACGAACGCAGCCGACGATCTCATTTCCAGTCGTCATGCCCGCCCCGATGCACAGATAAATCAGGGTGTTACAGCGATCAGGCATATTGGCGGACTCGTAGTCCTTCAGGATCTCTCTGGCGGTATTGGTGATAACTTGAAGGTCAAACTTATGCGTTTCCATTGTCTTTTCTCATCTTAAAATTGTGGGTGTGGACGCATCCAACCGAACTGGGAGGCGCGGCTGGAGGCGTTCAAAAAAGGTAGAAAGCCAGACGGTGGGGGGAGGGGGGGAGCGAACTCCCGGTCTCTTGCGAGCGTGAAGGTGTTGGGCTCACGGCCGAAGCTGCGAACCTTGCACCCCCACCCCTCCCCCTTCCGGGCGGTCAGTAGTCGTCGTCGCTAGTCACGTGCGGGGACCACGCGGGCGCCTGCCGCATGGGCACGGGCCATTTATACTCGCCCCGAATCTTGGTGGGCTCGCCTAGCCATTCGCGAAGGATGGCCCCACACTCCCGAGCTTGCGCATTCGATGGCGATCTAAAGCCAATCTCGCGGAGCAGGCCGATGGGCGTCACTCGCTTGATCTGCACCTGCGCGTCAGGTTCGAGATCGACGTGTTCGAGCAAGGTATCGCGAATGACGCTGACCGATCGATGCGGTCGATTTAGCTGCTCAAGTGTCGCCTCTTCCTCTTGGGTCAGCCACCACTTCGCGCCATCGTCCAGGGCAACGCCCAACTGGGCAAAGACCTGCTGCATGTCGAGTTGATGACGGAAATCGAGGGATGCGACGGGGATGGTCCACCAACGGCTATTGCCCGTTTCATCAACGAGAAATTGCTTGGCGTTGACGGTCGCGTAGAACACCGTGCGACGAGGAAACTCAGACGCGACACGCGCATACGGTGCACGGATCTTGTCCGAGGGACTGGTAAGATAACCCTTCAGGCGAGCGATATCGCGCTTGAACGAGCTATCGATCTCACCAAGTTCAACCAGCCAATTGGCCGACGCGAGCAAGAGCGAGTCCTTGTTGCTGGGGTCGAGGTGGTGATCCACCAAGATGACCTGATCGCGAAGGACGGGGTCGGAAACCAACGCCCTTCCCCAACTGGTCTTGCCGATCCCCTGCGGCCCCTGAAGTGTAAGGACGCCGCGATTGTGGAAGCCTTTCTTCAACGCTGCCGCCGCCGCGCTGAGCATCCACGTTCGGAGCAGAACTTCCTTGAACCCGACCGGGAAGCCCTTCTCTGCGACCACCGTGGCGTAGAAATCGGGCATCCGGTCCACGCCGTCCCAAGGTTTGCTCAATATCCAATCCGCGACCGGGTTATAGGCGTTGCGATCGGCGATGGCCTGTATCTGTGACGGTATCTGCGCCGATGGCAGGCCATTGAGCATCGCGAGACTCATTATCTCGGTCATCACGCGGTTCTCGTAGTTATCGATCGTGCCCGCGTGGCCTGGGATCGCTATCTCGCACCGTTTTCCGATGAGATTGTACCGCGCGGTGACGCCGTAAGAACGAAGCAGATGGGCGACGTTCTCGATAGTCGCGGGTGGCGAAGTCTTCCCGCCCCTCGGCTGATCCGGGAACGACGATGCGTCAATGAAGCGCGCGCGTACCGGCTGTGCCCGACGCGGTACTGGGGGGTATCCGGACGGGGCGGGGGCTCCTCCTCCAGGACAGTGACTGCGGCCGAGGCACTGCCACAGGGGGCGGTATCCGGCGGATTGCTGATCTCGCTACTGCCGTCGATTGGCGACGTTGCCGTGCAAGCCGCCTGTGCGTCCGGCTCGGTGTCTCGCTCGCCGATGGCCCGGGCCTGATGTTCTTGTTTTGTATCGCATTCCGAAGAGCTCGGATCGCTCATTTTCGTGTGCCCTTTCCCAAAGAAAAATAGGGCTAAGTAAACGGGGTCAAGGAATCCCCTCAGATCAATGGGTTAGGAATGGTGGTCGATTGGTCAAATCTGGTTGTAAGACCCGTAAGCAATTTCGCCTGATCAACTCGCGCGCGCCTTCGGATTGGTCGTTGAACATTGGACGCGCAAACTTGGCGATATGCGGGTCTGGCGAAACTGCACCCCCCCTCCCCCCACAGTGTGAGATTCTTGAGCTAAGACCTGTCTTTTGAGGGGGTTAAGCCAGTTTAGCTGGTGGGGGCAGGGGGAGGCAAAAGCTCGAAACGGGCCGGTATCTTCTACTATCAGATAAGATACCCCTTCGCGCGCGCGCGCGTAGCTATCTAGCCGCTACGTAGAGCCTGGAGCATTTTCGGCCCTCCGATCGTGTCAGGAATGATGAGCACAAAACCGAAGCCATCGTCCGAGACGATAAAGCAGGCCTCTCCGATCCCTTGATGCGCGATCTGGTATTCAGGGTCGGTGCCTATGGGGAAGCCTCGGATCGCCTTGATGGTTCCGACCTCATCGCCGGGCTCAACAAGCACGAAGCAGCATAGCTCGCGCAGATCATAATGAGAGAACTCTGCCAGCCGATCGCGGTGATCGCTCAGGATTTGTTGGAGGGGAGCATCAAGCGGGGTGGCCAGAGCCTGTTCCAGCTCCTGCCATGTACGGAGAATTTGCATGGATTGTCCCTTTCTCGGGCATAAAAAAAGACCCCATCGGATTGCTCCGGGGGCCTTGGATGGATGGTGCGAGGTGGTGCGGTCAGACCGGGTGGGGCCGGGCCGCAGAGGTGGTCAGAGAGCGACGCCAGCCGCCGCCGATGGGGTGGGGATGCAGAGGGCCGAAATGGCGCTCAGGGGGCCACTCTGGGCAAAGCCGGGGCAGATGCGCGCGGGTGGAGCGCAGAGCCGCCCCGATGCGGAGTTGCAGCTAGCCGAAGAGCCAGCCCATCAGATACACCGCCCCTGCTATCCCGATCATGTACAGGGCCAGCGTAAGGAGGTTGACGATCAGCTGGTGCCAAATCCCATAGACTCCATAGATAAACTCGGAGTCCTTGAACGCTTGCCAGGCCCTAGTCGAAAGTGGTTCGACCTTCTTGTTCACGTACTTTCGGTCGTAGTAGTCCTGCTTCAATCGAAGCTCTTCCATTAGACGGCTCTGCTCACGCGGCGGAGCATCCATAGCTTCCATTTCCAGGCGGAAGAGCTCATTCCCTAACTTTCCTTCGGCATTTTGCTCCTCTAGTTCGCGCGTGGCTATCTTTAGCCTTCGTATAATTTGATAGTGATCGGACATGGCTTTCCCTTCGTTGGGTGTCGGGTGTTCGGGTTCGGGATGATTTCAGACAAAAAAAAGCGCCCAAGGATTGCTCCCTAGGCGCGTGAGGTGATTGGTCGGGCAGTTAGACGATCAGAATTTTTCGCCCAAGCGGTTAGATCTTCCAGCCGCAAGCCGCAGCAACGCGCTTTGCGGCAGCTCCAGTCTGATCTAAATCAAACACCGCTGTTACTTCGTTACTATTAAATGGCGTGGTCTGCGCTACGAACCGCTTTACCGAGATCAGCTTCCTAATGAAGGAAATCTCATCATTAGGCACAAAGGTGCCGGTGCTTTCATTTGACTTGAGCCATAATTGCCTCTCAGCACGATTCATGCCAAATCTAATCGTTATTGGAACGGTATCGTTGTCGGTGTCGTAGTCAACGACTCTATGCCACTCAATAAAAACGGATGTATTTCCAGAATAGCACTGGATATTTAGAGTAGGTATATTATCACGCTGGCCCTCAAATCCTGTAGAGATATTTGTCGCTATGACTATCCTGCTGTCATCCACAGGATTTTGGCCTTCACTTAGAGACCATGGTGATGCAGTAGCGACCTCCTCATGAGAAGAATGTGCCAGAAAATTCGCTATCTCGGCGTCTTGGCCCGTTCTGCCCGGCGTTGCAGGACTCTGGCGATCGCAAGCCGTCAGCACGAATAGTAATATAAGTGCGAAATAGATTTTCATTTGAACGTCCTTTCTTGACTGAGCGGTCCTGGTGAGGCCGCGATAAGGCCCGTTCGACGCCGATGGTTTATCGGCCCCGTAACGGAATGCTAGAAAAAAATGAGATTCATAGTCCGTGGTATAAACGGCTTCATTTCCGCTCATTCTGGACGATGGATGTCCGGAAGCGTTTGGCTGGAAATATGAAGAGGCTGCGTAAGGAACGCGGCTGGTCGCAGGAGGCTCTTGCGGACGAAGCTGGCCTAGATCGGACCTACATCAGTGGGGTCGAGCGGGTGGTGAAGAACCCAACTATCAGCGTGGTCGAGCGAATCGCGACAGCGCTGGGTTGCCGTATGGGTGAGTTGTTAGATTGATGGCTGAAGCTTGAGAGCCTATCGCTCTACATAGTGGAGGATAGCGTCTCTATGCGGGGACATCGCAGTGAACTCAGGTTTGGATGAGCAAGAGCTAGCGCATTTTATAGAGCTCATCGCCCGCAAGCGGCCTGGAGTTTATACTCTTCGGCAAATTTATGGGCTCGCGTGGGAAGGTATCCCGGAGCCCTCTTCCTTCAGGCGGCGCTTCAAGTTCAGCCTTCTGTCGGGCGCGATTCGGGGCGTCGAAATTTGCCCTGAGAAGAGTTATGGCAGTGCCGTTTTTACCGGATCGGCGGCTGACCTACGACTCTTGGAGGGAGCTGTAACATGCTGCGATGGCGCACAAATCAAGGCTACCCGCCAATATGACTCGACATCTCCTTCGCTGACAGCCGACAGAGGCTCTGCGGATGGAGAGACTCATGATACCAATAGAGAAGATTTATAGCGCAGATAGCACGACGTATGATCAGAAGTCCGTCAGCGCTAGGCTCGAGGCGTTGTTTCTTAACAATGTCGGTCTAGTGGTAACTCGCAACCAGATTATCGCAGCAGCCCGCGATCCGAAAACCGGAAAGGAACCGGAAAACTGGCATCAGCGCCTTTCGGAACTCCGTACCGATCGCGGTTACACCATTTTGTCCGCGCGGGATTGGAAGGCACTTAAGCCCGAGGAATATGTTCTTGCCAGCGTCGAGCGGCGGGCGATTGCGGCTAAACGCGTGAGACCTACACCTGCAACCTGGAACAAGGTTCTGGAGCGCGCGAGTACGGCCTGTGAATGGCGCGAAGACGGGCAGCTTTGCGGTTTGAAGGAGGGTGCTATCGATCCTATTGGGGGAGGCACAGTAAAGCTGACTCCGGATCACACAACGCCACATTCCGTCGATCCAAATTCCGACCCCACAGATCCCGGCCATTGGCAGGCGCTTTGTGGTCGTCATCAAGTAATGAAGAAAAATTTCTGGGATGGTGCTACCGGCAAGGTGAACGTCTTAGCAATTTTGCAGGCGGCCAGTGTCGAACAGAAGCGCCAAGCTATGGCGTTCCTGAAACAGTTTTTTGGTACAGAGGATTAAAGGTCGAGCTGAAGCGGAAGGTCGAGGAGGTCGGCCTTCCCCAATAGGCGCGCACTTACGCCCTTAGTAGCAGCCAGAAGCCCTGCTTCCCCAGCCGGGGATCGGAGTGCTTCAAATACAGGCTCGCGATATTTGGCCGGCACACGGACACGATAAACGCAGTCTGTGACGGGGACTCTCCCGCTCACGACTATTCCCACCTTTTGTTGCAGCTTTCGATCAACGCGGGCCATGAGAATGTCGCCGGTTTCCGCGAAAATTAAGCGATGTTCCTGCGGTAGATCTCCTACATTCTCAAGCACGATCAAACCGCCATCAAGGTCGCGGTAGTCCGTTGTATGAAAAACCGGAAACTGGGCCGCTTTCCTCGCGACTGTAGTTAGTGAGCCACGTTTCACATCAGCGCCGAGTTGGCGGAGCGTCGTAGCACGGCCTGTATGAGGGTCGCGCTTCGAATGGTAATCGAAGTCCATCCGCAGTTCGGCATCATTACGCTGTATCCGGATCGGATCGGAGACGCCCGTTTCAGCGTCATATCTAAGCAGCTTGACGGCCTCAGTTGGCCCACCACCCTTGCTCAGAACCAAGATAAAACACCGCGCCTCGGTGTCGTGGAACGAGTGTTTAGGTAGCTGAACTACGCAATCGACGCTGTGCGAGTGTAAGATCGCTCGGCGGAAGGCTGACATTCGCGCTCCGGTTATCAGGCCGTCTGGAGCGATCAGTACCATCTTTCCGCCAGCGCGAAGCAATCGGAGACTTTGGGCTAGAAAGAGTATTTCGGCAGTTACGTCTGCTGTTGATCGGCAGGCTTCTGACATGTCGGCATGTTGGAGAATGCGCGCAAACTCGCGGTTCCAGGCGGGTCGAAAAAAGGGAGGATTGCACACCGCCAGATCGAAGCGACCGTGTTCATGCAGAAGCGTTGGTAAAGCGGGGTCAAGAACATCGTGCACAAAGTGGCGATGATACAGTCCGCCAGCCATCGCGATGTTGTTGTGGAGACCGGTTGTGATCGAAGGGTCCAAATCCACCGTGACGGATTGCGTGTCGTTCCAGCGACCAACGACAGCCATTGAGAGCGAACCTGCACCAGCTCCAAGGTCCAGCACATTTTGCGGGCATAGGCCACCCAACTGATCCACCATCAACTCCCCCACCGCTGTCCGGGTGTAGAAGCGATTCAAATCGTCCTGTCTCTTTTCCGCGAACTTCGAAGCCATCTTGATACCTATATCTGCAAGGGCACTCGGATAAAACTGCGTCGGACCAGCCTCACAGCAAACCGATATATCCCTACCGGCTGGTCCGTACAGCGAACATGTTCTTCAAATGTTCTTACATGACGGCTGCACGGAAGTAAGCCTATTTTTACGATGCCCTAGCGCTGGATCTTGAACTGCGACTGTCCGTGGTTGCAAACGGCCATAACGAAAACCGGGAAATCCAACGGATTCAGTATCGCCGCGAGTTACTCCGATTCCAGCTCCGATCATCCGCCTCGTCGTCGATTTCCTCTTCCTCAACTGTAAGCAGCGTTGTTGCCCAACCATCGCGTTGCAATCTAACCTGCTCGGACACCGTTGTGATCGCGCCCTGTCGTTCGATCCATGTGTGGATTTCGACCTCTCGCGGTGGCGACGTTTCGCCAACGTGGTTAGTCGTCTGAAATGCCTTAGTGAGCGATAGCCGAGGCAGCTCTGCTCCGGCGCGTAACCCCAGAAATGGAAAGTCTGACTTGACGATAACCCGGCGCACCAACCCGTTTTGGGAGATAATCACCGCGAGCTTTTGGCGGCTTTGCTTGACGTAGATCTGGGCCATCATCTCCTGCGAAACGGCAAACGATTGAGACAGCGAGCGGATATGTGATACGTCACTTTCGCGCCCGAGATCCGCTCTGGCTTTCCGAAACTCGGGAAGTGGTACTAAAAGCGTTGCAGCAAATTCGTTCGCTTCGACCTCAATTTTTTCTACCTCCGGCCTAGTTTCCCACTCTGTGGTTTTGCCACGGCTAAGCCGCATGACCTTGGCGGCACATTCGAATTTACCGCCACGAACACGATGTGCCGGGATTAAAAAGTGCCCAAGTTCGTGACCCAATGTGAAGTTTCGGCGACCGGGCGGCATTCCTTTTCGTAAGCCAATTGCACCCACCCCCGCTTTCACCACCAAGGTTCCATCGAACGCGGTAGTTTCGAAGTCTTTGATACCGACAATACCTACAGCCTCGGCGATCTCCGGCAGAGGCAGTTTGAGAGGTACGCTTTCAAACTGCTTCCTAAGTTGGCCATGAATTTCCAACGCCAGCCGCTTCGGATTGCCGATGTCAGCCAGGGGCATGAGATCCAATTGTATAGGGCCAGCCGTCATTGCTTCTTCTTGGAAACCATATCCAACAGTTGCTCGAACACGTCGAAATCTCCGTCATCGAGCGCCGCCAGTTTTTGGCTGTTTTTACGGAAAAACTGGTCTGCCTTCGACAGCTCCCCTTCTTCTTCTGAGATCAGATAAGCGACCGTGATCCCAAAATGGGTTGCAAGTTTCTGGAGCAAGTCGAGCGACGGGTTACGGCTACGATTGCTTTCCAATTCCCAGATGTGTGCCTTAGACGCGCCAATTGCGTCGGCAACCTGTTGAAGAGACTGCCCTTTTCTCACGCGCAGTTCCTTGAGTCGATCTCCAATAGCCATGCTTCTCCTTGCAGGTGTATAGGTAAAAAAGACGATTAGTCGGATCTACATTGACACCAACGCATCGTTCGATTAAACCATACAAGTGCCGATTCCCGAGCGAGAAAGCAAGGAAAATTGGGGCAGGAAGGAGTTAATGTGATGGCAGGCAACAAAGAAGTGACGAGTGCGAAGGCGGCGTCTGCGGCGGCCAAAGTACTGGCCGATCCGAAGTCGAGCGCGGCGGCAAAATCTGCGGCAGCGTCGGCGCTCACGCAGCGCCCCAACCGGAAGTGATTGAGCAAGAGGGTGAGTCAGGAAGCTGGCTCACCCTTTTTCTATGGGAGACAGATGATGCAATTCGAAGGAGCAATTGTCCGCGAACAGGGTGTCACGTTCGCGGTAGTCGCCGTTAAGCGGTACGTGGTGGACAGCGCCGTGCAGGCGGAATCTGCAGTCCGTAGCTTTGCGCCCGTGTTTCCCGGCATTCCGATCGTCCTGATGGGACAGGATCATTCCGGTCGGCCGACCTTTTTCGGCCGCCGCGATATAGCCCAATTCCTATCCCGCATCTCACCCAGCCGCATTCCTTGGAAGCGGTATACCGTCTGAATTGAGCCTTTTGGTTTATCGGAGGAATAAATGGACCTGAAAATCCTGTCGATCCACGAGCAAGGGAATGCGGACAAGGAGTACGTCTGGCTTGAGGTCGTGAATGACTGCGACCTCAAATATTACACCTTGGCCGACACAACGTATTCCGGACAGAATGCGATTTCCAATAAGCTACGCCATTTTTACTGGTGGGCGCCCCACACCGTGAAGAAGGGGGAACGCGTCGTCCTTATGACTGGTAAAGGTAAGAACGATTCATATACGTCTCAGCACGGGCATAAGGTGCACCGCTTCTTTTGGGGCCTAGGTTCAGCCGTTTGGAACAACACCGGCGATGCCGCAGTGCTATTCAACATTGCCACCTGGAAAACGACCAAGGCCAAATAGCTTCAAAACAAAAAGCTCCATTTGCGATCAATACCGGACAGAAAATGCCCGGCCTTGGTGGGCAGCCACGCCGCGCTCAAGTCGTGCCGCTGCCACACTTCCGTTCTACCACTCGAATCTGTCACCTTCGGATTACAAACGGGATGCCGATGGGTTTTGATGGGAACGGTGCGCAAACAAGGACGCGTCCGGCAACCAAGCCTTATGCACCATAACCTTTGAGCTCATCCCCCGTGAGTCGAACGACATGGATCATGTTCGTCGAACCGGGCGTGCCGAACGGAACGCCGGCGACGATCACGACACGGTCGCCGGCCTTGGCGAGTTGCTGGCGCAGCGCCATGCGCTTGGCCTTGGCCACCATCTCCTCGAAGCTGGCGACGTCGCGGGTGCGCACCGCATGGCTGCCCCACAACAGGCCCATCCGGCGCGCGGTGGCCAGTTTCGGGGTCAGCACCATCAGCGGCACCGAGGGGCGCTCGCGCGCGATGCGCCGCGCGGTCGATCCGGACAGGGTGAAGCAGATGATCAGGCTCGCCGAGACGGTATCCGCGATCCGCGCGGCGGCTTCGGCCAGCGCGTCGGCGGTCGTCGAATCGGGGTGGGTCTCGGTGAAGTGGAGCCGCGCGGCATAGCCGGGATCGCTTTCCACCGACATCGCGATCGCGTCCATCATCGTGACCGCTTCGACGGGCCATTGCCCGCTCGCCGATTCGGCCGAGAGCATGACCGCGTCGGCGCCGTCATAGATGGCGGTGGCGACGTCGGAAACCTCGGCGCGGGTCGGGCTCGGCGACTGGATCATCGATTCGAGCATCTGGGTGGCGACCACCACCGGGCGCCCCATGCGGCGCGCGGTCTCGACGATGCGCTTCTGCATCGGCGGCACCCGCTCGGGCGGCAGCTCGACGCCGAGATCGCCGCGCGCGACCATCACCGCGTCGGCCAGCTCCAATATCTCCTCCAGCCGCTCCACCGCCTGCGGCTTCTCGATCTTGGCGAGCAGCGCCGCTTTGCCGCCGATCAGGCTGCGCGCCTCCGCCACATCCTCCGGGCGCTGGACGAAGCTCAGCGCGATCCAGTCGGCCCCCTGCTCGCAGGCGAAGGTGAGGTCGCGGCGGTCCTTCTCGGTCAGCGCCGCCATCGGCACGATCACGTCCGGGACATTGAGGCCCTTGCTGTTCGACAGCGCGCCGCCGACCTCGATCATCGTCTCGATCCGGTCGCGATCGACCGACTGTACCCGCAAAACCAGCTTGCCATCGTCGAGCAGCAGTCGCGTACCCGGCTCCAGCGCCTCGAATATCTCGCGGTGGGGAAGCTCCACCCGACTGGAATCGCCGGGCGTGGGATCACGATCGAGGACGAAGCGGTGGCCCGTCGCGAGCTGGACCACGCCATCGGCGAACTTGCCCACCCGCAGCTTGGGGCCCTGCAGATCGAACAATATCGTGGTGGCGCGGCCGAGATCCTTCTCCATCGCGCGGATGGCCTGGATGATCGGTACCTTGTCGGCATGGGCACCGTGGCTCATGTTGATGCGGAAGGCGTCCGCACCGGCGCGGAACAGCCTGGCGATCATCGCGGGCGATGCGCTCGCCGGCCCCAGCGTGGCGAGCACGCGGACCTTGCGCTGGCGTGGAGAGAGCTGGGTTTCCAAATGTCGGTCCCTTGTTCGAAGGTCGCCCTAGGTAGAAGCATGGATTCGCTTGGCAAGCCTTTCCGTCGCCGGAATGTCATGCTCTGCCGCATCCTGCGCGCTTCGCCGATTCCCCGTTGAGCCGCCGCGCGCGTCCCTCTACAGCCTCCGCCTTCACGCTTAATCGAGGGACCAGCGAATCATGGCCGAAGCCGACACGACCGAAGACAAGGGCAGCATCGCCGCACAGGAGCTGCGCCTGTTCGTCGAACGGGTCGAGCGCCTCGAAGAGGAGAAGAAGGGGATCGCCGACGACATCAAGGATGTCATGTCGGAGATGAAGGGCCGCGGCTACGACACCAAGATCGTCCGCAAGCTGCTGGCCATCCGCAAGAAGAAGAAGGGCGAGCATGAGGAAGAGGCGATGGTCCTCGAAACCTACATGGCGGCGCTGGGCATGATCTGAGAGTCTTTTTGTTTGACCCTCAGGCGCCGGGCGGCCAGCATCCGCTGGCCTTGGCTTTCCTCGCATAAGCTCGGGCGCGCATTCGCGCTTGCGGAGCCTTGGCAGGCCCCGGCGCCGAGTTCGTTGTCGGGACACGACAGTGTCCCGCAAGCGCGAATGCGCGCCGCGGTATCCCCGCGAAAGCCAAGCAGGGCGGATGCCCTGCGCCCGGCGCTTGAGGGCTAATAAAAAATGTCGACCTTTCAAATAGACACCGCCACCAGCCGCGCGAACCCGACGCCGGCACCGATGAAGCGGCTCACCGTGCCCGCGATCCGCAATGCCAAGGGCAAGGATCCCGTGGTCATGCTGACCGCCTACACGATCCGCATGGCGCAGATCCTGGATCCGCATTGCGACATGCTGCTGGTCGGCGACAGCCTGGGCCAGGTGGTCTACGGGCTGCCGTCGAGCATCCCGGTCAGTCTCGACATGATGATCGCCCACGGCGCCGCGGTGGTACGCGGCAGCTATCACAGCCTGGTCGTGGTCGACATGCCGTTCGGTTCCTATGAGGCGAGCCCCGAGCAGGCCTTCCATGCGGCGGCGCGGGTGCTCAAGGAGACCGGCGCGGCCGCCGTGAAGCTGGAGGGCGGCGAGGCGATGGCCGAGACGGTGGCCTTCCTCACCGCGCGGGGCATTCCCGTGATCGGCCATGTCGGGCTCACCCCGCAGGCCGTCAACGCGCTGGGCGGCTATGGCGCGCGCGGACGCACCCAGGCCGAATATGCCAAGCTGATCGGCGACGCGAAAGCGATCTCCCAGGCGGGCGCCTTCGCGCTGGTGGTCGAAGGGGTGATCGAACCGCTGGCGATCGAGATGACCCACGCGATCGACATCCCCACCATCGGCATCGGCGGCTCCGCCCAGTGCGACGGCCAGGTGCTGGTGATCGATGACATGCTCGGCATGTTCGATCGGGTGCCCCGCTTCGTGAAGAAATATGCGCAGCTCAGCCAGCAGATCGACGCCGCGGTTGCCGAATATGCCGCCGATGTCCGCGCCCGGCGCTTCCCGACCATCGAGCAGACCTATCAGCCGAAGGCGTGAGGTCCTCCGTTCACCGCCCATATCTATTGACTATGGCACCGCGCGCATCTGCCCGCTAAGAGGGCCGGCACCCTATCTGACGGAGACAATGCTTGGCTTCCACGCCGCCCACTGAAGAAGCCTTTCTGCGCGAGGTCGACGAAGAGCTTCGCCAGGAACAGATGCTCACCATGTGGAAGCGCTACGGCCGCATCGCGCTCGTCGCGGTGGTCGTCCTGCTGGTGGCGCTCGCGGCCTGGCTGTTCTGGCGCGCCGAAGCCCAGAAGAAGCGCGAAGCCCAGGGCGAAACGATGGGCGCGCTGATCGCCGACGTGCAGGCCAGTCGCAAGGCCGAGGCGACGAAGAAGATCGACCAGCTCGTCGCCGATGGCAGCCCCGGCTATCGGCTTTCGGCCCTGTTCACCCGCGCGGCGCTGGCGATCGACGGAGGCGACAGGAAGGCCGCCGCGGCGATCTATGCCGGCATCGCGCGCGACGAGGATGCCCCGCAGCCCTATCGCGATGTCGCGCTGATCCGGCAGACGCTGATCGAATATGACGGTCTCCAGCCGCAGCAGGTGATCGACCGGCTGCGGCCGCTGACGACCCCCGACAACGCCTTCTTCGGTACCGCCGGCGAACTGAGTGCGATCGCCATGCTGCAGAGCGGCCGTGCCGCCGAGGCGGGCCGCCTGCTCGCCGAGGTCGCCCGCAACAAGCAGACCCCGGACTCGCTGCGCGCCCGTGCCGCGCGGCTCGCCACCAGCCTGGGCGTCAACGTCGACGCCAAACCCGCTCCTGCTCCCGCCGCCAAGGATTGACCGGATGAATCGCAAGCTTTTCGCCCTTACCGGGGCGCTGGCCCTTTCGACCATGCTGAGCGGTTGCGGCATCTTCGGCGGCGGCGACAGCAAGAAGGCCAAGACGCCGGTGCTGGGCCAGCGGATCGCCGTGCTGACCGCCGAGACCGGGGTCGAGGTCGATCCCACGCTCGAAGTCGTACCGGTCACGGTGCCCGTCGAGCAGGTCAATCCCGAATGGTCGCAGTCCGGCGGCAATGCCGCCAAGGCGATGGGGCATGTGGCGCTCGGCCAGCAGCTTGGCGTCGCCTGGAATCGGAGCATTTCAGGTTCAAGCTCGAAGAAGCGCCTCGGCGCCGGCCCGGTGGTCGGTGCCGGGCGGGTCTATGTGATGGACGTCGATGCGACGATCCACGCCTTCGACCTGAAGAGCGGCGCACCGGTCTGGACCGCGACGCTCGGCGATAAGGACGGCAACAAGGATTCGCTGTTCGGCGGCGGTGTCAGCTACGCCGATGGCAAGGTCTATGCGGCCAACGGCGTCGGCGATGCCGCCGCCTTCGATGCCGGCACCGGCAGCCAGCTCTGGAAGGTGCGTCCCGGCGGTCCGCTGCGCGGCGCCCCCTCGGTCGGCAGCGACGCCGTCTATGTGATGAGCCAGGACAATCAGCTGTTCGCCCTCAAGGAAGCCAATGGCGAGCAGATCTGGAATGCCAGCGGCAGCCTGGAAAATGCCGCGGTGTTCGGTGCCGCCGCGCCCGCGATCGGGCAGGGCACCGTCGTCGCCGGCTTCTCCTCGGGCGAACTGAACGCCTATCGCTACGAAAATGGCCGTCCGGTGTGGCAGGACTCGCTGTCGCGTACCAGCATCACCACCTCGGTCGCCAGTCTCGTCGATATCGATGCCTCGCCGGTGATCGACCAGGGCCGCGTCTATGCGGTCGGCCAGGGCGGGCGCATGGTGGCGATGGACATCCTCACCGGCCAGCGGCTGTGGGAACTCAACATCGCCGGGATCGAAACCCCCTGGGTCGCGGGCGAATGGCTGTTCGTCGTGACCGACGATGCGAAGATCATGTGCATCGCGCGCAACAGCGGCCGTATCCGCTGGCAGACCCAGCTGAGCCGCTACAAGGACGTGAAGAAGCGCAACAAGCCGATCGGCTGGTCCGGCCCGGTGCTGGCCGGCGGACGGCTGATCGTCACCAATACGCTGGGCCAGATCGTCAACGTCTCGATCGACGACGGCAAGATCGGAGCGATCACCAAGCTGGGCGATACGATCTATCAGGCGCCGGTGGTGGCGGACAACACGCTGCTGGTGCTGACCGACAAGGGCAAGCTGGTAGCTTATCGATAGCCGCTGAAGCGGCGCCCTCAAACGCCGGGCGGCCCGCCTCCGCGTGCCTTGGCTTCCTCGCATACGCTCGCGCGGCCTTTGGCCTTGCGGGACACTATCAGTCCCGGCGTCGAGCTCCAGTCCGACTTGATCGAGGTTCGAAGAGACAGGCGCGAAGAGCGCGGCCGAGCGATAGCGAGGAAGCCAAGCAGGGCGGATGCCCTGCGCCCGGCGTTTGAGGGCTAACAAAAAACTCCCGCGTCCTCTATGGCGCCCGCATGAAGCAATTACCTGTAGTCGCGATCGTCGGCCGGCCGAACGTCGGCAAGTCGACGCTGTTCAACCGTCTGGTCGGCAAGAAGCTGGCGCTGGTCGACGACCGGCCCGGCGTGACGCGTGACCGGCGCGAAGGCGACGCCAATCTGCTCGGCGTCGATTTCAAGATCATCGACACCGCCGGTTTCGAGACCGACGATGCCCTGACCCTGCCCGGCCGGATGCGCGCGCAGACCCAGGCGGCGGTGCAGGGCGCCGATGTCGCGCTGTTCATGATCGACGCCCGCGCGGGCCTGATGCCGCTCGACGAGGAGATCGCCCGCTGGCTGCGCAGCGAGGACACGCCCGTCATCGTCGTCGCCAACAAGGCCGAGGGCAAGGCCGGCGAGCATGGCGTGATCGAGGCGTTCAACCTCGGCTTTGGCGAGCCGGTGCCGCTGTCGGCCGAGCATGGCGAGGGCATCGCCGACCTGTTCACCGATCTGCTGCCCTTCATCGACAAGGTCGAAGGCGAGGACGACGAGGCCGAGGAGGATGAGGAGAGCGGCCCGCTCAAGCTCGCCATCGTCGGCCGTCCCAATGCCGGCAAGTCGACGTTGATCAACAAGATCCTCGGCGAGCAGCGGATGATCACCGGCCCCGAGGCCGGCATCACCCGCGATTCGATCGCGATCGACTGGGAGTGGAAGGCGCCCGACGGCACGATCCGTCCGGTGCGGCTGATCGACACCGCGGGGATGCGCAAGCGCGCCAAGATCCAGGACAAACTCGAGAAGATGTCGGTCGCCGACGGCCTCCACGCGGTCGATTTCGCCGAGGTGGTGGTGCTGCTGCTCGATGCGACCCTGGGGCTGGAGGCGCAGGATCTGCGAATCGCCGACAAGGTGCTGCAGGAGGGCCGCGCGCTGATCATCGCACTCAGCAAATGGGATGTCGCCGCCGATCCGCCCTCGCTGTTCCAAGGGGTACGTACCGCGCTCGACGAAGGGCTGGCGCAGGTCAAGGGCCTGCCGCTGCTGACCGTATCGGGCGAGACCGGCCGCGGCGTCGATCAGCTGCTCCAGGTTGCGCACGAGACACGCGATGCCTGGTCGAAGCGCATCTCGACCGGCGTGCTCAACCGCTGGTTCGAAAAGGCGATCGAGGCCAATCCGCCGCCCGCCCCCGGCGGCAGGCGGATCAAGCTGCGCTACCTGACCCAGGCGCGCAACCGGCCGCCCAGCTTCGTACTGTTCGGCACACGCGTCGATCAGCTTCCCGAAAGCTATCGCCGCTATCTGATCAACGGCATTCGCCGCGATCTCGGCTTTGGCGCGGTGCCGGTCCGGCTCACCGTGCGGGCACCGAAAAATCCGTTCGACTGAGATGGACGATCCCGTCCGGGTCGATGCGCGGGGGATGCGCTGCCCGTGGCCGGCGATACGGTTGTCGCGGGCGATGCGCGAGCATCCCGGTGGCCCGGTGCTGATCCTCGCCGACGATCCGATCGCCCCCGGCGAAATTGCGGCACTGGCCGCCGCGCAGGGCTGGACAGTCGTGCCGGCGGAAGACCCCACGGGCTGGCTGATCGCCGCAGACCGCGCCTGAGGCTATCGGCCGGTACCGTGATCGCCATCAGGACTGCCGTCGAAAACCGACGAAATACAAGCACCTCGCAGTAACCTGTCGTTTACGCCCCTGTCTTATTGTCCGTGAAGGGCAGCCACGATGACGGCAGGATATGGGCATGGTGCAGGGCGGCAATGGCGTGGTGAACTGGACGACGTTCGACCAGACGCGCGCCTTGATCGGCAACGAATTCGCCAAGATTCTCGGTTATTATCGCGACGATGCCGCCAAATGCGTCGTCGCGGTCGAACAGGCCTACAAGCTGCGCGACGCGATCTCGATGGTACGCCCGGCGCACACGCTGAAGGGCGATTCGCTTCAGTTCGGCGGCGAGGCACTCGGCAAGCTCGCCGAATATATCGAACATAGCGCCCGCCGCTGCGTCGAGGAGCATAGTGCCCCCGACAGGCTGGACGGCGAGATTCTCCGGCTTCGCCCGCTGCTGATCGAGACATTGGGCCTGTTCGAACGCGAGCTGACCAAGGCGCCGGCCGTACCGATCCGCCGCCAGGCCGCCGCGGGCTTCGGCCGCAAGGCCGGCTGACCCTTACCGGATCAGCGACCGAGGGCCGAACAGGAACAGGCGCTCGACGACTATTCCTCGGCCGCTTTCGACTGCAGCTGGATATAGTTCTGGATGCCCATGCGTTCGATCATCTCGAACTGGGTTTCGAGCGTATCGACATGCTCCTCCTCCGAATCGAGGATCGACTGGAGCAGATCGCGCGAGATATAGTCGCGGACCTGCTCGCAATAGGCGATGCCGTCGCGAAGCTGGACCAGCGCCTCATTCTCCAGCGCAAGGTCCGCTTTGAGGATTTCCTCCACCGTTTCGCCGATCCGCAGACGTCCGAGCAGCTGGAAGTTAGGCAGTCCGTCGAGGAAAAGGATGCGCTTCGCGAGCCGATCGGCATGCTTCATCTCATCGATGGATTCCTCATATTCGAACTTCGCGAGCTTCGCGACGCCCCAATGGTCGAGCATCCGGTAATGGAGGAAATATTGATTGATCGCGGTCAGCTCATTTTTGAGCGTCTCGTTGAGGATGTCGATGACCTTCGCATCACCCTTCATGCCTGCCTCCATTCAAAGAATATGCCCGGCTCTACGGCAGGCACGACAGGATGAAAAGGGCGGCGATCCGAAGCCGTTCCGAAAAAGAACCTAAATACAATGCGTTGAGATCGTCATTCATTCGCAGAAAAGATTTTCCGCGATTGCCATGCAGTCGCGCCAGCGAACAGGCCGTCCGGTCACATGGCCGGATCAGGCGGCGGCCGTCTCTTCCTCGACGATGCTGCGCGCGAATGGCAGGCACTGGCCACAGCGCGGGCGGCGGCCGAGCGACTCATAGGCGCTGCGCGGACAGGTGGCGCCCCTCCGGACGGCATCCCGCACTTCGGTTTCCCGGATCGCATTGCAGACACATACAACCATCGCGACACCTCTCGATTCGCAAAGTAGAGCTATTGCGACTGAATATCAATAGACATTGCATATCCTATGCCGCGCCACTTGCATGGTCGGCGCAGGCCTGCTCTAGCCGCCGCCGATGATCGAAATACCGCGTCAGCGCCGCGCCCGCATCGCCGCAGCCTTTGGCGGGGCGAGGGATTATGCCGAGGCAGCCGACGCCCAGGCGCAAGCGGCGACGCTGCTTGCGGGCCGAATCGCCGCGGCGGCGGTCGTCACCGATCCGCGCATCCTGGAACTGGGCTGCGGCACCGGCTTCCTCACGCGGGCACTGGCGGCGGCGATCGGCCCCGCGCGCTGGACGGTGAGCGATCTCGCCCCCGAAATGATCGCGCGCGCGCAGGCCGCGAGCGATCTTAACGCCGACTGGCGCGTGATCGATGGCGAAGCGCTCGATCCCGCGCTCGGCCGGTTCGATCTGATCGCATCGAGCATGGCATTCCAGTGGTTCGCCGACCTGCCCGGCGCCGTCGCGCGGCTCGCGGCGCAGCTGCGTCCGGGCGGCCTGATCGCTTTCTCGACCATGGCGGGCGGCAGCTTCGTCGAATGGACCGATGCGCTCGCGGCGGAGGGGTTGTCCTCCGGCGTCCCCGCCTATCCCGATGCCGCGGCGTTGGCGGCGGTCGCGCCCCCGGGCTTCGCTGTGGAGGTCGATATCGTCGATATCGTCCAGCCCGAAGCCGATGCCCGCGGCTTCCTGCGCCGGCTCAAGGCGATCGGCGCGGGTACGCCGACCGGAGACTATCGCCCGCTCACCGCTGCGGAGATGCGGCGGGCGATGGCGCGATTCGACGCCGGGCCGCGCCAGATCACCTACCGGATCGGCCTGTGCCTGATCGCTCAGAGACCAGGTGCAGGAGGCTCCATCGCCTAGCGACCGACGTTGATCACCGCCTCGCCCTCCGCCATGCCCGACAGCGCGATCGTGTAATGGCCGACGCCCAGGTCGAAATCGACGATCTTGGCGATCCCCGATCCCGGCGCGCCATGGTCATGAGCGATCGAGGGGACGGGCTTGCCGTCGCGGATCACCTCGATCCAGCCCTTGGCGCCCAGCGAAACATGGTAACGGCCGGGCTCGTCGATATCGATGCCGAGCACCGCGCCATGGTTGGCCGGTGGCTGGGTGAAGGGCGGCGCCACCGGATAGACCAGATCGCGCTGCAGGCTGAGCCGCACCGTGGCGGTCTGGCCGGGATCGAGCGGGACTTCCGCCAGCGCGGGCGCGGCGAGAAAAAGGGCGATTCCCAGGGCCAGCATCTTCAGATTCACGTCGGATCTCCATCACCATTGCCGCCAGAGCCGGCCTCCGCGCGCCACCACCCTGCAAGGGCCCGCCTTCGCGGAGATACGGCAGGCCGGGCTAATGGCCTTCCTGCTTCAGCGGCCGCGCCAGCAGCGCCGCCACGACATCCTTCACCGTCGCCTGTCCTGCCAGCAGCGCGCAGACCGCATCGACGATCGGCATGTCGACCCCGGCTGCCCGCGCGGCTTCCGCCAGCACCGGCGCGGTCGCCGCACCTTCGGCGACGGAGCGGCGGTCGCGGAGCAGTTCGGCGGCATCCCTGCCCTCGCCCAGCCCCTTGCCGAGCGAGAAATTGCGCGAGCTGGTCGATGAACAGGTCAGGACGAGATCGCCCAGTCCGGACAAGCCGGCCAAGGTCTCGGCCCTCGCGCCGCGCGCCAGACCGAAGCGGGTCATTTCGGCAAAGCCCCGGCTGATCAGCGCGGCGCGGGCATTCTGCCCCAGCCCCGCGCCCTCGACGACCCCGCAGGCGATGGCCAGGACATTCTTGACCGCGCCGCCAATCTCGGCGCCGATCACGTCCTGCGACAGATAGGGGCGGAAGCCCGGCCGCCGCAGCCGCTCGGCGAGCGGCAGGCCAACGGCCTCGTCGGCGCAGGCGAGGGTGATCGCGGTGGGATGCCCCGCCGCCACCTCATGCGCGAAGGTGGGGCCGGACAGGACCGCGACCGGCGCCGCCGGCGCGACCGCCGCGGCGACCTCGGACATCAACATGCGGCTGCCCGCCTCGATCCCCTTGGCGCACAGGATCAGCGGGCGGCCCGATACCGGCAGCCCGGCGACCACCGACCGCAGGAACTGGGCCGGCACCACGACGACGAGCGCATCGCAGTCGTGGAGCGCCGCGAGATCGCCGGTCGCCCGGACATGGCTGCTGAGCGGCACGCCGGGCAGGAAGATCGGATTGGCGTTGATCGCGTTGACCGCATCGACCACTTCGGGCTCGCGTGCCCAGAGCAGCACGTCCGATCCGTCGCTGGCGATCACCTGCGCCATCGCGGTGCCCCAGGCACCGCCGCCGATAACGCCCAGCCTGGGATAGTCCATCGTCATGCCTTCACTCCGGCGCCGCGCGCCTTTTCCGCACTGGGATCGAGCGGCCAGCGGGGCCGCGCCGGCACGTCCATATCGTCGATCAGCCCCGCCGCGAAGCGCTCCGCGCCCGCCCAGGCGATCATCGCGCCATTGTCGGTGCACAGCCACAGCGGCGGCGCGGCGAAGGCCAGGCCCGAACCTTCGGCGAGCCGGGACAGCGCCGTCCGGATCGTCTGGTTGGCGGCGACTCCCCCCGCGACGACCAGCGCGCCGACATCGCCCTGCACCTTGTCGATGGCGATGCGGGTGCGATCGACCAGACAATCCACCACCGCCTGCTGGAAGGAGGCGGCGATGTCCTGCGGGCTGTGCAGCCCGGCATCGCGCGCGCGCAGCACCGCGCTCTTCAACCCCGCGAAGGAGAAATGCGGCTCACCGCTGCCGACCAGCGGGCGCGGCAGCGGAACCGCCTTCGGGTTCCCCGCCCGCGCCGCGGCCTCGACCGCCGGGCCGCCCGGAAAGCCGAGGCCGAGCAGCTTCGCGGTCTTGTCGAACGCCTCGCCCGCGGCATCGTCGATCGTCGTCGCGAGCCGGCGATAATCGCCGACCCCGCGTACCAGCAGCAGCTGGCAATGCCCGCCCGACACGAGCAGCAGCAGATAGGGAAAGGCCAGGTTCGGATCGGCGAGGCGCGGCGACAGCGCATGCCCCTCCAGATGATTGACCGCGATCAGCGGCTTGCCCGCGGCATGGGCAAGCGCCTTGCCCGTCATCAGCCCGACCATCACTCCGCCGATCAGCCCCGGCCCGGCGGTCGCGGCGATCGCATCGACATCGGCCAGGGTGACGCCGGCATCGGCCAGCGCCCCTTCGACCAGCGGCACCGCCATTTCGACATGCGCGCGGGCGGCCAGCTCTGGGACGACGCCCCCGAACGGGCGATGCGCCTCCTCCTGCCCGGCCAGCCGGTGCGCGAGGATGCGGCCGTCGCTTGTCACCAGCGCGGCGGCGGTCTCGTCGCAGCTTGATTCGATGCCGAGGATCAGGGCCATGGAGGCCCTCTAGGCGATTGATCGGGGAATGTTAACCTTGACGGTCTAGCGGAGGATCATGGCCGCGATCGCCTTCGCCCCGCCCGCCGCGTTGATGCGCGAGGGCCTGCTCGCCCGGCGCGTGCCGGCGGCCGTGCTGTTCGGCATCGGCATCGCCTGGCTGGCCTATGACCTGCTGCTGCTCTGCCGCTTCCTCGGGCTGACCTCGCCGTGGGTCCATGGCGGCTGGGCGGTGCTCACCGCCGGCCTGTTCTGGCTGCTCACCCTGCCGCGGCGGTGCGATCTCCACGCCGGGCCGACCGTCGCCACCCTGCTCGCCTGTCTGGCCCTCGCTACGCTGCTGATGCTGCTCGGCGGCGAAGGGCGCTTCTTCTACGCCAATGTCGACTGGCAGGTACGCGATGCCGTGCTGCGCGACATGGCCCGCCATCCCTGGCCGTTCGTCTATGCCTCGGGCGATCTGCTGCGTGCGCCGATCGGCATGTATCTGGTCCCGGCGCTCGCCGGAAAGGCCTGGGGCCAGCCCGGCGCCGATCTCGCGCTGCTGGCGCAGAACAGCCTGTTGCTGGGGCTGCTGCTCGCGATCGGATCGACGCTGTTCGACAGCACCCGCCGCGCGCTGATCGCGCTCGCGGTGTTCCTCGCCTTCAGCGGGCTCGACATCCTCGGCCAGCTCAAGGCCGGCCATGCCGCCGGCCTTGCCCCCACCGCGCATCTCGAAGGCTGGGGGCCGACGCAGTTCTCCTCGACGATCACCCTCGCCTTCTGGGTGCCGCAGCACGCCATCGCCGGCTGGATCGGCGCGCTCGGCATCCTGCTCTGGCGCGCCGGGCGGCTCGGGCTCGGACCCCTGCTGATGCTGCCGCCGCTGACCGCCCTGTGGTCGCCGCTCGCGGCAATGGGATGCCTGCCCTTCATCGCCTATGCCGCCTGGCACGATCTGCGCCAGCGCCGGATCGCGCTGGCCGATCTCGCGCTGCCGGCGCTCGCCACCCTGATCGCGCTGCCGGCGCTGCTCTATCTGGCGGCGGCGGGGGAACGGGTCGGCGTTCGCCCGTTTCCGATCCGGCCCGATCTCTACCTGCTGTTCCTGACCATCGAGCTGCTCCCCTTCCTGCTGATCGCTTTCGCCGGGCGCCGCGCAAGGTTCGGCGGGCCGCTGCTGGCGATCGCCGCGGGATCGCTGCTGGTGATGCCGCTGATCCAGGTCGGCTGGTGGATCGACTTCGCGATGCGCGCGTCGATTCCGGCGCTCGCCATCCTCGCGCTCCATCTGGCCGACGGGCTCGGCGGGCTGTGGCCCGCATCGGGACGGCGCAAGGCGGCGTTGGCCGGCCTGCTCGCGATCGGCAGCGTCACCGGCCTGACCGAGATCGCCCGCGCGCTGACCTTCCCCGCCACGCCGCCGCCGCGCTGCGGCTTTTCCCGCGCGTGGGACGAAAGCTTCGCGGCCTGGCCCAAGGACAGCTATCTCGCGCCCCTCCACCGGGTGCCTGCGGCGATCCGCCCCGCGACGCCGGACCGCGCCGCTGGCGAGGGCGCCGGCCCCTGTTTCGACAGACCCTGGCCCCGGCCGCCGCTTTTCTGAACAGCGGCGGTTGCGATCGGCGCGCGCCCTTTCTAGAACAGGGCGCGAACATCCGGGGGCTGGTTGATGGTGGCACATGTCGCGACGGTCGCGTTTCTCGGCCTCGAGGCGCGCGCGGTCGAGGTGCAGGTGCAGGTCGCGCCCGGCCTTCCCGCCTTCGTCGTCGTGGGCCTGCCCGACAAGGCGGTGGCCGAAAGCCGCGAGCGGGTTCGCGCCGCGCTGTCCGCGATCGGCCTCGCCCTGCCGCCCAAGCGCATCACGGTGAACCTTTCCCCGGCCGACCTGCCGAAGGAGGGATCGCATTACGACCTGCCGATCGCGCTCGGCCTGCTCGGCGCCATGGGGGTGATCGATGCCGAGACGCTGGGCGATTATGTCGTGGTCGGAGAGCTGGGTCTCGACGGGCGGGTCGCCCCCGCACCCGGCGTGCTGCTCGCGGCGCTCCACGCTTCCGAACGCGGGCTGGGGCTCGTCTGTCCGGCGGTACAGGGGCCGGAGGCCGCCTGGGCCGGCACGATCGAGGTGATCGGCGCCCCCGACCTGCTGTCGCTGATCGGCCATTTCAAGGGCGGCGCGCCGCTTGTCCCGCCGGTGCCCGGCAGCGCCGAGCTACCCGCGCCGCTCGCCGATCTGAAGCAGGTCAAGGGCCAGGAGACCGCCAAGCGGGCGCTCGAGATCGCGGCGGCGGGCGGCCACAATCTGCTGATGAGCGGCCCGCCCGGCGCGGGCAAATCGCTGATGGCAGCCTGCCTTACCGGCATTCTTCCGGAGCTGACCCCGGCCGAGGCGCTGGAGGTGTCGATGGTCGCTTCGGTCGCCGGAGAATTGCAGGACGGCCGGCTGATCCGCGCCCGCCCCTTCCGCAGCCCGCACCATTCGGCCTCCATGGCGGCGCTGGTCGGCGGCGGGCTGAAGGTGCGCCCGGGCGAGGTCAGCCTCGCCCATCTCGGCGTGCTGTTCCTCGACGAGCTGCCCGAGTTCCAGCGCGCCGTGCTCGATTCGCTGCGCCAGCCGCTGGAGACGGGCAAGGTCTCGGTCGCGCGCGCCAACGCCCATGTCACCTTTCCCGCGCGGGTCCAGCTGATCGCGGCGATGAACCCCTGCCGCTGCGGCCATCTCGACGATCCGGCGCTGGCCTGCTCGCGCGCGCCGAAATGCGCGGTCGATTACCAGACCAAATTGTCGGGGCCGCTGCTCGACCGCATCGACCTCCATGTCGAGGTGGCGAGCGTCAGCGCCGCCGACCTCGTCCTGCCGCCGCCCGCCGAAGGCTCGGCCGAGGTCGCGGCCAGGGTGGCGGCGGCCCGCGCGATCCAGACGGCGCGCTATGCGGGCAAGGGCGTGCGCACCAACGCCGAGGCCGATGGCGAGCTACTCGACGCGGTGGCGACACCCGACGAGGCGGGCCGCAAACTGCTGGCGCAGGCGGCGGAGGCCATGCGTCTGTCGGCACGCGGCTATCATCGGGTGCTGAGAGTGTCGCGAACGGTGGCAGACCTGGCGGGAGCGGAAACGATAGGCCGCATGCATGTTGCAGAGGCTCTCAGCTATCGTCGGCGGGCACCGACAAACTGAATCGCGGCTGACAAGCCCAGCTTGACCGGCGGCCGTCACCCCGCCGTCTGCACCACCTCCTCCAGCGCATCGGTGAAGCGTCGGCGCCACCACAGCACATCCTCGGCCTCGACATTGTCCATGCAGGCCCGCCACCGGGCCTGACGCTCCTCCAGGGGCATGTCCAGCGCCAGCGCGATCGCGTCGGCGATCTCCTCGGGGCTATAGGGATTGATCAGCAGCGCGTCGGTCAGCTGTTCGGCGGCACCCGCGAAGCGGGACAGGATCAGCACGCCGGGGTCCTCCGGGTCCTGCGCCGCGATATATTCCTTGGCGACGAGGTTCATGCCGTCGCGCAGTGGGGTGACGAGGCCGATTTTCGCGGCGCGGTAGATGCCGGCCAGCCGGTCGCGCGGATAGCCGCGATTGACGTAGCGGATCGGTACCCATTCGACATCGGCATAGGCGCCGTTGATCCGCCCCGACAGCGAATCGAGCGACGCGCGGATTTCCTGGTAGCTCTGCACGTCGCCGCGCGACGGCGGGGCGATCTGGAGCAGGAAGACCTCGCCGAACAGCGACTCCTTCTGCTGGAGCAGCCGCTCATAGCCGAGGAAGCGCTCCTCCAGCCCCTTCGAATAGTCGAGCCGGTCGACACCGATGATCATGTCGCGCCCATTGCTCGACTGGCGCATCCGGTAATGCGCGTAGCGCGCAGCGGTCGACTGGGTCGCCTCGACGAAATTGGCGGTGTCGATGCCGATCGGACAGTGGATGGCCAGCACCGATCGATCGCCGACGATGATCCGCCCGTCCTCCTCGACCGTGCCGCCCATTTCCTGCAGCACATAGTCTCGAAAGCTGCCCAGCGAGTCGAGCGTCTGGAATCCGATCACGTCATAGGCGAACAGCGTCTCGACCAGCTGGCGGTGGTTGGGCAGCGACAGCAGCAGCCGATAGGGCGGCCAGGGGATGTGCAGGAAGAAGCCGATCCGGTTGGCGAGCCCCCGGTCGCGCAGATACTGGCCGAGCGGGACCATGTGATAGTCATGGACCCAGACGAGATCATCGCCCTCGATCAGCGGCATCAGCGTTTCGGCGAAGCGCTGATTGACCCGCTCATAGCCCTCGGCAAAGCCGCTCTCGAACTCGGCCAGGTCCATCCGATAGTGGAATAGCGGCCACAGCGTGCGATTGGCGTAGCCATTATAATATTCGTCGACGTCCTGCTCTTCGAGGTCAATCGTCGCGGTGGTTACGCCGAAGTTGCGCTGCAGGTTGATATGGCCGGTGAACTGGTCGGTGACGTCACCCGACCAGCCGAACCAGATGCCGCTCGATTCGCGGAGCGCCGCCGACAGCGCGACCGCGAGGCCGCCCTGATTGCCGCTGCCGCCTTCGCCGGTCGGCGGCTGGACGCGGTTGGAGACGATGACCAGCCGGCTCATCGCACCGCGCTCCATGGCTTGCTGAGCAGCGCCGCGCAGTTGATCATGCCGACCAGCGAATAGGTCTGCGGATAATTGCCCCACAGCTCCCCGGTGGCGGGATCGATGTCCTCGGAGAGCAGCCCGGCGCGGGTGCGCCGCGCCAGCATCTCTTCGAACAGGTCGCGGGCATCCTCGGTGCGGCCGGTCAGCCACAGTGCCTCGATCAGCCAGAAGGTGCAGACGTTGAAGGCGGTGTGCGGCAGGCCGAAATCATCCTCGGTCGCGTAGCGCAACATGTGCGATCCGCGCCGCAACCCCTCCTCCACCGCGCGCAGTGTGCCCTGGAAACGCTCGTCGCCGGGTTTCATGAAGCGCAGGTCGAGCAGCTGGATCAGGCTGGCGTCGAGATCGTCGCCGCCGAAGGTCGCGGAGATGCGCTTGGTCGGCTCGCGCCAGGCCTCGGCCTCGATCCGTGCGCGGATATGCTCGGCCCGCTCGCGCCAATGGGTGGCGCGGGCGGCCAGGCCCAGTGCCTCGGCGGCGTTGGCGAGCCGGTCGCACGCCGCCCAGCACATCGCCACCGAATAGGTATGGACATGGCTTTTGGTGCGCAGCTCCCACAGGCCGGCATCGGGCTTGTCATGGACCGCCCAGGCATGTTCGCCGACCCGTTCGAGCGCCTTGAAATCCTCTTCGCCCGCCATGCGGTAGAGCCGCTGGTCGAAAAAGGCCTGGGCGTTGGACAGGACGATCTGGCCATAGGCGTCATGCTGGATCTGCTCATAGGCCTGGTTGCCGACCCGCACGGGTCCCATGCCGCGATAGCCGTTGAGCGATGTCTCGATCCGCTCGACCAGCGTGGCTTCGCCCCCGACCCCGTAGAGCGGCTGGATATGGCCGCCCTTCGCATTATCGACGATGTTGCGCAGATATTCGAGATAGGATTCCAGCACGTCCAGCGCGCCTAGCCGGTTGAGCGCCTGCACAGTGTAATAGGCGTCGCGAATCCAGCAGTAGCGATAGTCCCAGTTGCGCCCAGACCCGGCATGTTCGGGGATCGAGGTGGTGAGCGCCGCGACGATCGCGCCGGTTTCCTCATGCTGGCAGAGCTTGAGCGTGATCGCCGAGCGGATCACCGCCTCCTGCCATTCGACCGGGGTCGCCAGCGCCCGCACCCATTTGCGCCACTCATGCGCGCTATGCTCGAGCATCGTGTCGAGCGTGTCGCCGATGTCGCCCACGAAGCTTTCGTCCGGCCCGAGGAAGAAGTGAAGCGGGTGCTCGACCCGGAACAGCCTTTCGCTCTCGATCCAGCCGATCGGCGCCGAGGTGCTGAGCCGCAGGGTCATCTCGTCGAGCAAATAGCGGATATGGTTCGACCCCCGCGTCCGCTCCGGATCGGCCGCGCCCCAGCTCCGCGCCGGGCGCAGCCGCACGCGGATGCGCGGGCTGCCCGCCACCGGCCGCACGATCCGGACGAAGGCGACCGGACGATACATGCGCCCATGGCGGAAATGGCGCGGACAGAAATCCACCACCTCGATCGCATTGCCCGCGGCGTCGCTGTGGCGGGTGACGAGGATCGGGGTGTTGCGCAGATAATGCTGCGTCGTTTCGGTCCGGTCCTCCAGATCGATCTCCCAGAATCCGCGCGCGCCCTCCGCCGAAGGGGGATTATCGTCGAGCAGCGAGCAGAATACCGGATCGCCATCGACCCTGGGCACGCAGGCCCAGACCATCCGTCCGGCGCGGTCGACCAGCGCCGAGACCTGGCAATTGCCGATCGGCCAGAGATCGAGCGTGGCGGTCATCGCGCCACGCCCCACAGCCAATGGCGCACCGATCCCACATCGGTCAGCCCGTGGCGGGCGGCGGTCTCGCGGCCGGGGCCGACGAGCACGCCGAAGCCGCCCATGGCGCTCGCGATCCGCAGCGCCGGCTCATCGGTCAGGTCGTCGCCGATCACCACCGGCAGGCTTCCCGCCATCGGCGCCGAGCCCATCAGCATCGCGACCGCCTCACCCTTGTTCGAGCCCGGGCCACGCAGCTCGACCATCATCTTGCCCAGCTGGATCTCCAGACCGTGCCGCTCGGCGATCGCAACCGCGCGGCGCCTCACCGGCTCCTCCAGGATCGGCGCGCGGCGATAATGCATCGCCACGCCCTGGGTCTTCTCCTCGATGATCATCTCGGGATGGCCGGCGCCATAGGCCCGCACGTCGACGATGGCGCCATCGAGCCCATCCGGGCGTGGCGGCTCCACCAGCAGGCCGTCACGCCGGACTTCGGCGCCATGGCTGCCGGCGAGCGCGATCCGCTCGACTGCCGGACCGATCATCGCGTCGAGCTGCGCGATCGATCGGCCGCTGACCAGCGCCAGCCGCTCGCCGAAGCGGGCATGCAGTGCAGCCAGCAGGTCGATCAGCTCGCCATCGGCCCGGACCAGCTCGGGATGATCGACCAGCGGCACCAGCGTGCCGTCGAAATCGACGAACAGGCTGTGGGTGTCGGGTGTGATGGCCGGCGGTGGTGGAAGCACCGGTTGGTGGGGCCGGGTCAGCATGTCATTGCCTCACCGCAATGAAGGATGTTGGATCAAGCATATTTGGACGGGCCGGGCCTCAACTGGGTTCAGTCGAAGGGAGGACGCCCGGCGGCCGGTCGGGTTCCGCTGCATATGCGAAATGGCACGACGGCGCTGCCGAAGCCCAACGGAAAGCACCCCCGGGCAAGGGAACCCGAGGGTGCGTCCCACGCGGAGGAAATTGCCAGTCCGGCCGCGTGTATCGCTTGTGATGTCGAGGCGCGTGGACTCGTCGGCGGCTCGGAATCACACAGGATCAAATGGGGTGGCCTCCCGGGGCGGGTGGCTTGGGGGGAGCCCCGGGAGGCGGGCTGGGAAAGGGCTTCCCGGCCGGTTTGGGCGCGATCCGGCCGGGTGGAGCAGGATCGCGCGCCATTCGGTGGTCTCAATGGGCGGCGACGACGACCCGGCCATTTTCGGCGAGCTGGGTGCCGGCCTTGGCGAGCGCCAGTTCGACCTGGGGCATCGCCCTGGCGACAGCCGTCTTCGAGCAGCTCTTGGCTGAGGCCGCGACCCGCAGCGAAAGCTCGCTGGTCACGCCGCAGACCTGATTGGCGGCCCGGGTGACGCGCGCCTTGAGCGCGGTGGCGCCATCGGCGCTGCCGAGGTTGAGATCGGCATAGTGCACTTCGGCGCTGCGCGAGGCATCCTGCGCGAAGGCGGGGAAGGACATCGTGCCGGCGGTCGCGGCAGCGGCGGCAAGGGCGATGAGGAAGGTCGAGCGGTTCATGGTCATTCTCCTGTTGTGCGCCGGACCGGAATGGCGTTCCACGGGTCCGGTGAAATCCCTGTTCGCGGCGGCCGGCCGGTAGTCCGTGCCGCCGATGCGCAACCATCTATGGGATGCACCGTTGAGGCGCATGCGAGCTTCGACCGACGGTGCCCGCCCCTCCACCAAGGGCGATTGCGGCCGACGAACGCATCGCGGGCGTCGACGAACGACAGGAAGATGCGCCGCGGGCATCGCAAAGCTTCGAATCGGTCCTTCTGTGCTACGAGCGCACAGGATGATTGAAACAAAACTGTCACATTATTAGGGAGGCCCCTGACCGGGGATAAGAATCATTCGTCAGATTGCCGTCCTGCCCTATCGTACCAATGAAGCAGGCCTGACCGAGGTTCTGCTGATAACGTCGCGCGAGACGAAGCGATGGGTGCTGCCCAAGGGCAACCGCATCAAGGGGCTGAAGAGCCACGAGGCCGCCAGCCACGAGGCGTTCGAGGAAGCCGGTCTGGTCGGCATCGCCTGCCCCTATGCGATCGGAACCTATCAGTATCGCAAGCAACGCCGCAACGGCAGCGAACAGCCGGCAACCGTCGACATCTTCCCCTTTTCCGTCACCGCGCAACTCGACGAGTGGCCGGAGAAGGACCAGCGCGAGCTGCGCTGGTTCGCGCCCGCCGACGCGGCCACCGCGGTCGACGAACCCGAACTCGGCGATATCCTCGCCAATTTCGTCCCGCCCGTCTGGAACCCCGGACTGGCCGAACGTCTCGTCACGGCCACGCGCCGCCACACAGCAGAAAGGTTCACCATCGTGCGCTGGTTCCAGGCATTGCTGCCCAAGCAGGGCAGTTTCTTCGAGCAGTTCGAGGCCCATGCCGCGCTGAACGTGGCGGCGGCGGATGCGCTGGGCAAACTGCTGCAGGGCGGCCCCGACATGCCGGTCCACTGCCAGGAGATCTTCGATCGCGAAAATGACGCCGACGACATCATCCGCGATGTGCTGGTCGACGTCCGCAAGACGCTGATCACCCCGTTCGATCGGACCGCGATCACCAGCCTGATCGGATCGATGGACGACGCGATCGACCAGATGAACCAGACTGCGAAGGCCGTCATGCTCTACGAGCTCAAGGAGTTCGAGCCGCAGATGCGCGACATGGCGGGGATCATCGTGGAGGCGGCGCGGATCACCGCGGACGCGATGCCGCTGCTGCGCGACGTCGGCCGCAACGCGACCCGGCTCCATGCGCTGACCGAGCGGATCGTCAAGCTGGAGGGCCATGCCGACGAGATCCATGACGCGGGCCTGAAGGCACTGTTCAAGGCGAAGAGCGAGAAGGCGGCGATCGCCTTCGTCATCGGCCGCGAGATCTACAGCCATCTTGAGAAGATCACCGACCGGTTCGAGGATGTCGCCAACGAGATCCAGGGCCTGGTGCTCGACCACGCCTGACGATGGACGCCGCCCTCATCTCCTTTCCGCTGCTCGTCGGGCTGATCGGCATCGCGCTGGCGTTCGACTTCCTCAACGGACTGCACGACGCCGCCAATTCGATCGCCACGGTGGTCTCGACCCGGGTCCTAAAGCCGCACCAGGCGGTGGCGATGGCGGCGTTCTTCAACTTCTTCGCTTTCTTCCTGTTCGGCGTCCATGTCGCGGAAACGGTCGGCAAGGGGATCATCGATCCCAATGTGATCGACGCGCGGGTGATCTTCGGCGCGCTGATGGGCGCGATCAGCTGGAATGTCATAACCTGGCTGCTGGGCATCCCATCCTCGTCCAGCCATGCGCTGGTCGGCGGCCTGCTCGGCGCCGGCATCGCCAAGGCCGGCTTCAGCGCGATCGTCCTGCACGGCGTGCTGAAGACGGGCTTCGCGATCATCCTGTCGCCCAGCATCGGCCTGGTGCTCGCGCTGCTGCTGGTTCTGATCACGAGCTGGATCTTCGTGCGGACATCACCGACGACTGCCGACCGGCGATATCGCCGGCTGCAGCTCGTCTCATCGGCGGCCTATTCGATCGGCCATGGCGGCAATGACGCACAGAAGACGATGGGGATCATCGCGGTGCTGCTCTATTCGCAGGGCATGCTCGGCGGCAGCTTCCACGTGCCCTTCTGGGTCGTCATCGCCTGCTACCTCACCATCTCGCTGGGTACGCTGATGGGCGGCTGGAAGATCGTCCATACCATGGGATCGAAGATCACCCGGCTCAGCCCGGCACAGGGCTTCTGCGCGGAGACCGGCGGCGCGATCACGCTGTTCACCGCGAACTGGCTGGGCATTCCCGTTTCGACCACCCACACCATCACCGGCGCGATCGTCGGCGTCGGTTCGTCGCGCCGGCTGTCGGCGGTGCGGTGGAACGTCGCGAGCAGCATCGTCGTTGCCTGGGTCATCACCCTGCCCGCCGCCGCCGGGATCGGCGCCGGCTTCTACCTGCTGGCAGGCGCCTTCTAGGCGCTACTCCGCCTCTCTCAGGGCGTCGGCGAGCAGCTTGAACTCCTTCTCGCGCGGGCTGCCGCGCCGCCAGGCAAGCGCGATCCGCCGGGCGGGATGGTCGGCCGCCAGCGGCTTGGCGACGACATGGGTGTTGTCCAATATCCCGGCGTCAAGCGCCATCGCGGGCAGCAGGGTAACGCCCAGCCCGTTGTCCACCATCTGCACCAGCGTGTGGAGCGAGGTACCGAGCATGGCGGCTTCGGCGCGCATCTCCGGCCGGTTGCAGGCGGCCAGCACATGGTCCTTCAGGCAATGCCCGTCCTCCAGCAGCAGCAGCCGGGTCTCGTCGATATCGGCGGCGGCGATCATGTCGCGCGGGGGGGTGTCCATCTCGCCCTCGGGATAGGCGACGAACAGCCGGTCGAGGAACAGATCGACCGATTCGATGTCGCCGCAATGATAGGGCAAGGCCAGCAGCACGCAGTCGAGATGGCCGCGATGGAGCGAATCGCACGCCGCCCCGCTCGTCTCCTCGCGCAGGTAGAGCTTCAGGTCGGGCCAGGCGGTGCGAAGCCTGGGCAGGATGCGCGGCAGCAGGAAGGGCGCGATCGTCGGGATCACCCCCATGCGCAGATCGCCGGACAGCGGCTTGCCCGCCGCGCGGGCGAGATCGCCCAGCTCCTCGGCCTCGCGCAGCACGCGCTGCGCCTTCTCGGCGATGCGCAGGCCGAGCGGGGTGAAGCGGACCACGCGGCGGGTCCGCTCGACCAGGGTGATTCCGATCAGCGATTCCAGCTCGCGCAGCCCCGCCGACAGGGTCGACTGGGTGACGAAGCAGGCTTCGGCCGCGCGGCCGAAATGCCCGTGATCCTTCAGCGCAACGAGATATTGAAGCTGCTTGAGGGTGGGAAGATAGGTCGCCATTCATCGCCTCTATCGATCATTAGCGATGAAATAATCAATTGGAACGCTCAGGTCCAGCCTGCCAAGAGGCCCGGACCCAGGATTTCCTAACATGTGGAGAAGACATAGTGGCCCTTACGGTTGGCGATCAGTTTCCGTCTTTCGTCCTTCCCGTCCAGCAGGGCGTGTCCGCACTTCCCGGCGGCGAGACCATCGACACCGGCGATACCGGCGGCAAGTGGAAGGTCGTGTTCTTCTGGCCGAAGGACTTCACCTTCATCT
>CAZJXG010000007.1:39700-48759 GCA_964549965.1 uncultured Sphingomonas sp.
ACCGGCGGCAAGTGGAAGGTCGTGTTCTTCTGGCCGAAGGACTTCACCTTCATCTGCCCGACCGAGATCATCGGCTATGGCGAGCTGAAGAAGGATTTCGAGGACCGTGACGCGGTGCTGATCGGCGCCTCGACCGATACCGATTTCGTCCACTTCGCGTGGCGCAAGTCGGACGAGCGTCTGGCGAACTGCGATTTCCCCTGGATCGCCGACAACCAGAAGAAGCTCGCCGATGCGCTCGGCATCGTCGACAAGGATGCCGGTGTCGCCTATCGCGCGACCTATATTGTCGATCCGCACAATGTGATCCAGCATGTCACGGTCAACGGCCTGAACCAGGGCCGCAACCCGCAGGAGGCGATCCGCGTCCTCGACGCGCTGCAGACCGACGAACTCTGCCCGTGCAACTGGAAGGCCGGCGACGAGGTCCTCAAGCCCGCCGCCTGATCGCTTCTAACCGGCTTGCCGCGCCCGCTTCCCCCCGGAGCAGAGCGTTGTAACGGGGCGCGGAGGACCAAACGGCCTTCCGCGCCCCTTTTCGTCACACCCCTCAGGAGCATCCCCATGTCGCTCAAATCCTTCGCCGATGCGCTGCCGGACTATGCCAAGGACATCCGGCTCAACCTGGGCTCGCTGCTCAGCGATCAGACGCTCAACGACCAGCGCAAATATGGCCTGCTGCTCGCCTGCGCGCATGGCAGCGGCTACCGTCCGATCGTCGAGGCGGCCGAAGCCGAAGTAGAGGGCAAGCTGAGCGCCGAGGCCGCGAACGCCGCCCGCGCATCGGCCGCGGTGATGGCGATGAACAACGTCTATTACCGCTTCGTCCATCTCGCCTCGAACAAGGAATATGGGCAGATGCCGGCCAAGCTGCGGATGAACGTGATCGGATCGCCCGGCATCGAGAAGGTCGACTTCGAACTGTTCAGCCTGGCCGTCTCGGCGATGAACGGCTGCGGCCTGTGCATCGACAGCCATGAGAAGGTGCTGCGCCAGCATGGCATCGGCGCCGACCTGATTCAGGCGGCGGCCCGTGTCGGTGCGGTGATGAAGGCGGCTGCCACGATCCACGCGACGGCGGTGTGAACCGGGCCGGCGGGCCGCTGGCGGTCAGCCCGTCGCCATCGCGCTGAACAGCCAGTCGTGGAAGATCCGCACCGCGCGGGTCGAGAGCGCGGGCCGGCGGCAGGCGAACCAATAGCCATAGGGGCTGTCGATACTGTCGTCGAAAAGATGCGTCAGCCGGTCGTCGTGCGAATCCTCGAGATGGCTGCGGAGCATGAAGGCCACGCCCAGCCCCTGCGCCGCGGCATCGAGCATGAGCTGGCCCGAATCGAACAGGTCGACCGCCGCAGGCTCCAGATCGGGGCGGCCCAGCGCCTCACGCCAGGTCGTGAACAATTCGGGCATGTCGCGGTGGAGGAAGATGGTGAGCCGCCCGATATCGTCGAGCCGGCTGACCGGATAGCGCCCCGACAACAGCGACCGATTGACGATGGCGACCGCCTTGTCACGGTCGATGCGCCGCGAATAAAGGCTCGAATCGATGTCGCGCGCCAGCAGGATGGCGGCATCGACCCCTTCACCCAGCCGCGCCAGCGCATGGCCGCCGGTATCGATGTCGATGTGCAGTTCGGGGTGCTGCTCGCGCAGTTCGGGCAGGCGGCCCATCAGCCGCTGCGAAGCGAACAGCGGCATCACCGCCAGGCGCAGCCGGACCAGTTCGCTGTCGCCGGAGGTCGAGTCGATCGCCAGGGTGAGCTGATCGAGCGCGGGTGCGATGCGCGACAACAGCTTCTCGCCCTCGGCGGACAGCATCATCGCCTGATGGCGCCGCTCGAACAGATTGCGGCCCATGAAGCGTTCGAGCGCCTGGACGCGCCGGCTGAGCGCGGGCGAGGACAGCGCGAGTTCTTCGGCCGCGGCCTTGACCGAGCCGAGCCGGGCGACCTGGACGAAGGCCTCAATCGCGGTCAGCGGTGGCAATCTACGCATGGCAGCCTCCCATCGAAGCGCTAAACACGTTGCAGCGCAATATATATTGCCCGGCCGACCATATCGGCAATCAACAACATAATCCCCAGATTATCGGCGTTTCGAGATTGCATATATTGCAACCGGCTTGTCAATCTCCGCATTTGCGAAGATTGATGCCGCGACGCAAAAAGAACGGGCCTTTCAGGCATCCTCTCCTAAAACTTTCGGCCGGTTCCTCACGGAGCCGGCCTTTTTTTCGTCGTCGGCGCAACCGGGCCAAGGGCTGGGCGGTTGGGGGGATCGTCCTGCCGCGTCTGCAATGGGTGATGCTTGCCTTTGCCCGCCGCATTTGCGAACGGGAAGATAGAAACAATGATAAGCCGACGGAACGATCATGGGTGAATCACTAGCCGATCAACTGCCTGGCCGCACGGCACGGGCGCGGGGATCGGCCGCCGCGATCAGCCCCTTCGCCCTCTTCTTCCGCGAGTTTCTCCGCCATCCGGCGATGATCGGCTCGATCATCCCGTCCTCGAAGCGGACGATCGAGGCGATGCTGGCACCCGTCGACTGGGCCAATACGAAGCTGTTCGTCGAATATGGTCCGGGGGTCGGCACCTTCTGCGCGACGATTCTCGAACGCCTCGCCCCCGACGCGACCCTGCTGGTGATCGACACCAATCCGGTCTTCATCGACTATCTGCGCGGCAAGTTCGCCGACACCCGCTTCGTCGCGGTCCATGGATCGGCAACCGACGTCGGCGAGATCATCGCCGCCCAGGGCTTCGAGCAGGCGGATTATGTCCTGTCGGGCCTGCCCTTCTCCACCCTGCCATCGGGCGTCGGCGAGGCGATCGCCGAAGCGACGCATCGGGTGCTGCGCCCCGGCGGCAGCTTTCTGGTCTATCAATATTCGGCCTATGTGCTGCGCCTGCTGGAGCCGCTGTTCGATTCGATCGACCGCGACCTCGAATGGTGGAATGTGCCGCCCTGTGGCCTCTTCTGGGCCCACAAGGCCCTGCCCGAATAAGGCGGGAACGCCATTTTCCTTTACATCGGGAGCCGCGCCTGATAGCCGCGCCCTCTTTCCCCATTAGACGATAGAGCGGAGCGTTCCATGGCGCGCGTCACAGTCGAAGATTGCGTCGACAAGATTTCCAACCGGTTCGATCTGGTGCTGATGGCGGCCCAGCGCGCGCGCCAGATTTCGGGCGGCGCGGAGCTGACCATCGATCGCGACCGCGATAAAAACCCCGTCGTCGCGCTGCGCGAGATCGCCGAGGAGACCGTCACCCCCGACGATCTGCACGAAGCGGTGGTGTCCACCCTGCAGCGGGTCCGCGTCGACGATGACGACGCCCCCGACGAGATCGGCTCGCTCGCGGCATCGGCGGAGGCGCTGCGCCTCACCGCCGCCGCGCCGCCGCGCAACCAGAATATCGGCGGCGACTACGAGTAATATCCTTCCCCCTCTCCTTCGGGGAGGGGGATTTTAAACATCACTCTGTGGCGTTTTCGCCACAAATTCCGCCTTTTGCCTGTTGCATAGGCGATGTCGGCACCCCCATCATAGGATGGTGTTGAGACAATATGAACTTGTAGATCGGGTATTGGCCTACGATCCCAATGCGGACGAGGCCCTGCTCAACCGCGCCTATGTCTTTTCGATGCAGGCGCATGGCAGCCAGAAGCGCGCCAGCGGCGATCCCTATTTCAGCCATCCGATCGAGGTGGCCGGCATCCTGACCGATCTCCAGCTCGATGACGAGACGATCGCAACGGCGATCCTCCACGACACGATCGAGGATACGGTCGCGACCGCGGAGCAGATCGAGAAGGCGTTCGGCCCCTCCGTCGCGCGGCTCGTCGATGGCGTCACCAAGCTGTCGAAGATCGAGGCGCAGACCGAAAATGAGCGCGCCGCCGAGAATCTGCGCAAATTCCTGCTCGCCATGTCGAGCGACATCCGCGTGCTGCTGGTCAAGCTGGCCGACCGGCTGCACAATATGCGCACGCTCCACCATATCCCGTCCGAGCAGAAGCGCCGCCGCATCGCGCGCGAGACGATGGATATCTATGCCCCGCTCGCCGAGCGGATCGGCATGTACGAGTTCATGCGCGAGATGCAGACGCTGGCCTTCCAGCAACTCGAGCCCGACGCCTATGCATCGATCACCAAGCGGCTGAAGCAGCTGAACGATGGCGGCGGCGACCTGATCTCACGTATCAGCTCGGGGCTGCGCCTCCAGCTGAGCCGCTCGGGCATCTCCGCCGAGATTCAGGGTCGGGAAAAGCATCCCTATTCGATCTGGCGCAAGATGGCGGAGCGCCACATCAGCTTCGAGCAGCTGTCCGACGTGATGGCGTTCCGCGTCGTCGTGAAGGACATCGACGACTGCTACAAGGCGCTGGGGATATTGCATCGCCGCTGGCCGATGGTGCCGGGCCGCTTCAAGGATTATATCTCGACCCCGAAGCGCAACGGCTATCGCTCGATCCACACCTCGATCATCCATTCGGAGAAGATGCGCATCGAGGTGCAGATCCGCACCGAGGAGATGCATGCCGAGGCCGAATTCGGGCTGGCCGCGCATTGGGCCTATAAGCAGGGCAAGCCGTCCGATCCGAATGGCAGCCACAGCTGGATCCGCGATCTTGTCGACATCCTCGAACATGCCGACAACCCGGAGGAACTGCTCGAACATACCAAGATGGCGATGTACCAGGATCGCATCTTCGCCTTCAGCCCGACCGGCGAACTCATCCAGCTGCCCAAGGGATCGACCGCGATCGACTTCGCCTATGCGGTCCATACCGATGTCGGCGATTCGACCGTCGGCGCGAAGGTCAACGGCCGCGTCGTGCCGCTGCGCACCCCGATCGAGAATGGCGATCAGGTGCAGATATTGCGCTCCAAGGCGCAGGAGCCGCAGGTCGAATGGCTGACCTTCGCGTTGACGGGCAAGGCGCGCGCCGCGATCCGCCGCTTCGTCCGGCAGAAGGAGCGCGAGGAAACGATCGCGCTCGGCCGCAAATTCTATGACGAGATCGTCAAGCGCATCCCCGCCGCGCTCGGCCCCGAGGCGCAGAAGGAAGGCCTGAAGCGCCTGAAGCTGCCCGACGAGGAAGCGCTGATGGAGGCGATCGCGCGCAAGCTGATCGACGATGCGACGGTGATGGACGCATTGATGCCCGGCAGCGCCGAACAGGCCGGCGTCAAGCGGCGCGAAAGCAGCCAGCGCGATGCCATTTCGATGAAGGGCCTCACCCCCGGCGTCGCCTTCCAGCTGGGCCAATGCTGCAATCCGGTGCCGGGCGACCGCATCATCGGCGTAAGGCGCCCCGACGAGCCGGTCGAGGTTCACACGATCGACTGCCGCAAGCTCGCCGAAAATCAGGACGCCGACTGGGTCGACCTTGCCTGGGGTGACGGATCGGACGGCGGCACCGCGCGGCTCACCATCATCGTCAAGAACGAGCCGGGCGCGCTGGCCGTGATGTCAGGCATTCTCGGCGCGCACCAGGCGAACATCGTCAATCTGTCGCTGTCGCACCGCGACACCGCCTTCCACACCTATGACGTGACGATCGAGGTTCATGACGTGCAGCACCTGATGAAGATCATCGCGGCGCTGCGCGCGGCCGACGCCGTCTCCTCGGCGGAGCGGACGCCGGCGGGTTAGGCCGGGGCGGCCCGCCCGCGCCTCAGCGCCAGCGCAGATTGCCCCGATGGAGCGACGCGACGTCGCGCGCGCCCATCAGCCTCATGCCGCGCTCGATCTCGTCATGCAGATTGGCGATCGTCTTTTCGACCCCCGCCTGACCGGCGGCGGCCAGCGCATAGAGATAGAGCCGCCCGCCCGAGCACGCCTTCGCGCCGACGCTGAGCGCCTTGAGGACATGGCTGCCGCGCCTTATGCCGCCGTCGCAGATCACGTCGATCCGGTCGCCGACCGCATCGACGATCTCCGCCAGCTGATCGAACGGTGCGCGGCTGCCGTCGAGCTGACGCCCGCCATGGTTCGACACCATGATCGCGGTCGCGCCGATATCGACCGCGCGGCGCGCATCCTCGACCGACATCACGCCCTTCAGGCAGAATTGCCCGCCCCAATCGGCGCGGATCGCCTCCGCCATCTTCCAGTCCATCGATGTGTCGAGCATGGTGTTGAAATAATCGGCGACCGAAAGGGCGATGTTCGATCCTTCGGCCACATGGTCCTTGAGATTGGGCAGCTCGAATTTCTCGCGCAGGAAATAATTGGCGGCCCAGGCGGGGTGCGCGGCGAAGCTCGCCATGCTCGCCAGCGTCAGCCGGGGCGGCGAGGTGAAGCCCGTGCGGCGGCAGCGTTCGCGGTTGCCGCTGACGATCGTGTCGACCGTCAGCGCGATCGCGTCGAACTTCGCCGCCTTGCACCGCTCGATCATCGACCGATTGAGGCCCTTGTCCTTGTGGACATAGAGCTGGAACATCTTGGGGCTCGATATCTGCCGGCCGATCTCCTCGATGCTCACGGTCGCCAGCGAAGAGATACCGAACCAGGTGCCCGCAGCCTCCGCGGCCTGCGCCACGGCGCGCTCGCCCTGCCAGTGGAACAGCCGTTGCAACGCCGTCGGCGACAGGAACAGCGGCATGGCGATCTTCTTGCCCATCACTTCGACGGACATGTCGATATTCTCGACGCCGGCCAGGACGTTGGGCACCAGATCGCAATCGTCGAAGGCGGCGCTGTTGCGGTCCTTGGTGATCTCGTCGTCTGCGGCGCCATCAATATAGTGGAAGATCGGCCCCGGCAGCCGCCTTTTGGCAAGCCTGCGGAAATCCTCGACATTATGACATTGCCCGACCCGACGCGGGCCAAACATGGCCCCGGGCGCCTTGCTCATCGTCACCATCTGTTTCCCCTCTCTCGCACGGTCGCGCACAGATTGCCGGCGTGCTGAAACATTGGCGTCACCCTGGCAAGCCCCACGGTCCGATAACAGCTATGCGTCGAATTAATCCCAGTCGAGCGCGAGCAGGGCGAAGCTCGCCAGCCAATGCTCGCCCATATAATCATCGCCCAGATGCGGCAGCGCCGCCGCCAGGTGCCGCCCGGCGGCTTCACGCGCGACGGCAACCGCGCGATGATCGCCGGGCAGCGCATCGGCGATCCGGCGCCAGCACCAGGCGCGGCTGAGGTTGAGGCCGTCGAGATGGGCGATCTTGCCGTCGCTGCGATCCGAGACCCAGGCAGGGGTCAGCAAGGTCGCCGGGATGTCCGGCAGGAAAGCGTCGAACCAGTGCCGGAAATCGGCGGGGGCCAATATCGCGCGCATCAGATGCGCTTCGGTCAGCGCCGGCGACAGGAATTCGTCGCCGCCCGGCTCCCAGGCCTGGCAGCCGCGATCCGCGCCAAACCAGTCGGCGGCGCGCGCGGCGATCAGCGCGGCGAGATCAGTATCCTGCGTGACCGCCCAGCGGTGCGCGAGGATCAGCGCGAAGCTGCTATTGCCATGGGTGCCGACCCGGATCGGATAGGTCAATTTGGGCAAATGAGCCTTGAACCGTTCGGCGAAGGCGCGGGCGAGCGGCGCGAGCGCATCGGCGCCATGCTGCCCCTCATGCTGCGTCAGTTCGTCATGCAGCGCGAGCAGCCACGCCCAGCCATAGGGCCGTTCGAACCCGGCCGAGCCGGGCCGGGCGAGATAGGCCAGCTCGCCGGCAACCTTGTCGGGCACCAGCATCTCGGCGGCGCGCCGGCGAATCTCGGCGGCCTGCGGCAGATCCGGCACGCGCCGCAGCAGCCGCATCACCTGCCACCAGCCGTGGACGCAGCTATGCCAGTCATAACTGCCGTGGAAGATCGGATGCAGTGTCGCCGGCGGCAGCACATCCTCCGGCCCCGCCATCACATGATCGAGCTTATAGGGCCACGGCCGGCCGAGATGGCCGAGGGTGAGCGCCGCGAAATGCGCGGCCCGGCCGGGCGTAAGGCCGCTCATCGGAAGCCCAGCCAGTAGAGCAGCGCGATATTGACCGCCAGCAACGGCAGCGCGGTGGGGATCTGCGCGCGGATCACGCCATTGCGGTCCTTCAGGTCGAGCAGGGCGGCGGGCACCAGATTGAAGTTCGCCGCCATCGGCGTCATCAGCGTACCGCAGAAGCCCGCGAGCATCCCGATCGCGGCGACCACCGCCGGGTTGCCGCCCGCGCCATGGATCAGCACCGGTATGCCGACCGCCGCCGCCATCACCGGGAAGGCGGCAAAAGCATTGCCCATCACGATCGTGAACAGCGCCATGCCCAGGCCATAGGCCAGCACCGCGCCGATCAGGCTGCCCTGGGGGATCAGCCCGCCGATGATGCCGCCGACGACATCGCCGACCCCCGCCAGCGCGAAGACCGCGCCGAGACTGGCGAGCATCTGCGGCAGCACCGCCGCCCAGCCGACCCCATCCATCAGCCGGCGGCCCTCGTCGAAGGGCGTGGCCGGCCCCGGCCGCAGCCAGCCATAGCAAAGGACCAGCGCGAGAATCACGCCCAGGCTGAGCGCGACCAGCGTCACCTGTTTCGGATCGATCAGGCCGGGCAGCTGCTTGAAGACCAGGGTGCCCGCCAGCGCCGTCACGGGGATGACCAGCGCGGGCAGGAACAGGCGGTTGCGGCGGATGGCGGCCTCGGCGGCGCGCTCCTCGGGCGAGCTGCCGGCGCCGGTGCCCCGCCCCATCCGGCCGAGCCCGGCGATGGCGACGAGCCCGAGCACCAGCAGGCCATTGCCGAGATCACCGAGCCGGTCGCCCGCCAGCAGGCTGAGCGCGATCAGCGCATAGAACAGCGCATTGCCGCGCCGCTTCGCATGGCTCGCGTCGCGCCAGGCGGAGACGGCGAAGGCGAGGAAGACGAGCCCGGCAAAAGGATAGACGAGGTTGAGCCCGATCATCGCCGCCGCCTCCGGTCGAACAGCAGCAGGCGGGTACCGTGGATCAGGAAGGCGGCGATCGCGGTCGGGATCGCCCAGACCGAGAGGTGGAGCGGCTCGATCGAGATGCCATAGCCTTCGAGCACGCCCTTCATCAGCAGGATCGATCCGATCGCGATG
>CAZJXG010000008.1:0-47571 GCA_964549965.1 uncultured Sphingomonas sp.
GTTCACACCGCAGGGGTCGCAGGTTCAAACCCTGCTGCGCCCACCACGCTGCGCCCCGGTTTTCCGCCATTTTCTGGGGTATCGGCTAAACGATATCGATAGTACGGTCGTACCATTCAGAACTCCAGCGCATCCGCCGCGTCGCGCATGAAGGCCGGCGAATAGCGGGCATAGGTCGTCTCCGTCACGCGGGTCGATGTGTGCCCCAGAAACTGCGCGATCTTCTGCATGGGCACGTCCGCCTGCGCCATCCAGACACCGGCGGTGTGCCTGAAGACATGGGGCGAGCAGGGCACCCCGGATCGCTGTGCCGCCATCCGGATCGCCTTCTTGACGCTGGCGACGGGCTGCCCGTTCCACTCGATCACATAATCCGTGAGCGCGCCGGCCTGCGCTTCTTCCAGCGCAGCGCGGGCGCGCCTGTTCATCGGCACGACGGTTCGCCGCTTGCTCGTCTCGTGTCGCCCAGCGGGCCGGAGATTGATCGTCCCGCTCTCCATGTCGACGCGATCCCAGGTCAGCTCCAGAATCGCCGCCATGCGCGCCCCGGTCGTCACCGCGAGGATGACGAACAGCCGGACATGCGGCGTCTCGATATGCTCCAGCAGCGTCGCCAGTTCGTCCGGGGTCAGATATCGATCGCGCGGGGCGGATGCCGGCGGAACCCATGTCGGGGGCGTCTTATCGCCATAATGCGACCGCAGGCAGGCGCGCAGCAGCTCCAGCTCGGTGCGGATGGTGCTGTCCGCCCGGCCCTCCGCCTTGCGGGCCCGGTAATATTCCTGGCCCTCGCGCCGGGTGATGGCGGTGCCGAGCCTATGGCCGAAATGTGGCTGCAGTGCCTTCCATGTCGCGTCCCAGCGATCGGATTTCGTGCCGGCCGCCTTCCGCTCCCGGACATAGGCGGGCCATAGATCCTCTATTCGCTCGCTGGCCGGCTTGTGGATGGCCTGCCAGATTTGACCAGCGCGAGCTTCCGCGATCCCTCGGTCAGTCGCGCCAGTCGAACGTCGAACCCATCCGCGTTCCGGGTCGCGCCAGGCGATGACGTATTTTCCGCGGTGGAGCTGGATGCTGTAGTCATCTGGCATTCGATCCGCTCGACCTCCGCGGCGGGGATGCGAATCAGCTTGCCGAGCCGGAAGGCGGCGATCTCCCCGTCATGGTACATACGGCGGACCTTTTCGGCAGAGCAACCCCAGCGCTCGCCAAGCGTCTCGGGTGAATATGGACGGGCTTCCCCCATTCACCTATCCCCCTGACTGTTGGCGGTGGGTGCGATAGGCGCGGCTTCCTCGATGCCTGGACGCATCTTGGACGACGCACCATCAAGGGCGGCGTGCCAGTTCGCGAGGGCGGCGGCGGTGCTTATCGTATGGTGCTTGGCCTTCTCGGTGGCGCCGTCTATCGCAGCGCGCAAGGCCTTCCCTCCAAGATAGCCGATCAGCCAAAACCAATCTTGCGGGCCTTTGCCGCTGTCGTGGTCCGTGCCCCAACGCTCACGCTGATGCGCAGCTTCCAACGGCACTGCCGCCATGAAGTCGGCCGTCTCTGGCGAATTGATAATCTCGGTTCGCAGCAGCTCCCGCGCCTGTTGCGACACGTCCGGGCAGGAGGGGGTTGGCTGACTGTCGGCGGAGCCCCTGGTCTTAACTGCTGCAACGCCGTTGGTCGCCACGTCAGCCGGTCGCCAGATATGTCCGCAGCCGTGGCACAAGTGCGATCGGTGAGGCGGGTTAGTCCAGTGAACCGCACGTCCTTCATCATCGAACTCTTCAGGCGCGGGCTCGTCGATATGCTGCAACCGGCAAACCGGACAGTGAAGTACCATATTTAGCGGCTCCACCTCCCCCGCCTCGATCTGGGATTCGCAGGTGGCTAGCGGCTTGAACGCCGCGACAACCGCTTCGTACCGCCTATGATGGTCGGCATCGTCGAGAAACCCTGTTTTGCGCAGGCTTGCGGACAGCGCGTAAAGTGCCTCGCCTAGCTGTTCGACCGCATCGTCCGTCACGTTCTGCTCATTCGTCATTGGTCGGTCCCTTCAGCTTGGGGATTTCAACAGGCGCCCGATCGCGCCGCGATCATGGCGGGTCGCGCGGCGCTCACAGCGGCAGATCGAAATGGCGGGCGAGGCGGCGGACATAGTCGACCATCGGCATGCGGCCGGCCTCGCGGTCCTCGGCGTTCCAGCGATCCTTCAGCCGCTCGGCGGCCTGGCGCGCGGCGATGCCGGTGGCCTTGTCGCCGCGCGATCCGCCGCGGGTCGCGCGGGCGGCCAGTTCGAGCGGCGCCAGCTGGCGTCCGCGGATGCGGAGCCGATCCTGAAAGGTGGTGCGGTGGTCCGGACAGCAGAAAAGCTGGCCGGGCTGGATGCCCGTCACCGGCGCGCGGCATTCGGCGCAGGCGCGGCTGCTGGCGGGGCGCGGTGTCTGCGCGCTGACGGGCGAATATGCGGGGGCATGGTCCATGGCCTTCAGGCCGCCTCGCCTGCTGCGGACAGGCGGTTTGTGAGCCCGAGATATGTATCGGCATGACACCATTTCGATGTCCGGTTGCACCACCAGATCAGGTCGCGGCCGGCCAGCAGGGGGAGTTCGGCCAATATGCGGCGGCGGAGCCGGCCGAGGGCGGCGACCTCATAATCGTTGAAGCCGAGTGAGGCTAGAATGCGCGGGCTAAGGGTGCCGACAAGCCAGGCCTTGTGAAGGCCTGTTGCACGGGCATGGCCGAAGCGTGCCGAGAGGAACGGATTAGCGAAGCGGCTGCCCCTGCCGACATAGATGGTGCCGGGCGGGGTGTCGCGGAATGCTCGCGTTCGCTGGAGCCTGATGGGTGTTCGCATAGGTGAAGCTCGAAATCTGGAAGAGCATGATGATTGGCGGGGCGGCCTTGTGCCGCCCCGCCAATCATTTTCAGCCGTAGCCGTCGCCGTAGCCGTAGCCGGAGCCGTAGCCGGAGCCGTAGCCGTCGCCGTAGCCGTAGCCGTAGCCGGAGCCGTAGCCGTCGCCGTAGCCGTAGCCGTAGCCGTAGCCGGAGCCGTAGCCGTCGCCGTAGCCGTCGCCGTAGCCGTCGCCGGAGCCGTCGCCGTAGCCGTCGCCGTAGCCGTCGCCGGAGCCGTCGCCGTAGCCGTCGCCGTAGCCGTAGCCGTCGCCGTCGCCGGAGCCGGAGCCGTAGCCGTCGCCGGAGCCGGTGGGCTGTCGGGAAGCGCCGCCGCTCACGCGGCGGTCTTCCATTCGCTGGCTTCGATCGTAGCGGCGGCTTCGCCGGAAACGTCGATGATCTCGATCGCTTCGGTCAGAACGATGTCGACCGGCGCGGCGATGCGGCTGCGTGCGCTGTCGAGCCCTTTTGTGGCGATTTCGGACAAGGTCCAGGCGCCATGCCAGCGCCAGATGCGCCGGCTCTTCGACAGCGTGACTTCCTTGCCCTCGCGCGCGACGAGGTAGCCGAAATGCACGCCCGCCGAATAGGTGCGGACCAGCACGGCCTTGTGTTCGGTGTTCATATGGTTCCTTTCGTTCGGGGCGATTGCATGACCGAAGCCGGCGGCGCCCCTGCGCCGGTTCGGGAGAAGGAATGGACTGTCACCGGCGCGCGGCATTCGGCGCAGGCGCGGCTGCTGGCGGGGCGGGGTGTCTGCGCGCCGACGGGCGAATATGCGGGGGCATGGTCCATGGCCTAGCCGAACCAGCCTTCGAGATAGTGGATCAGCGCACCATGGAGCTGATTGATCTCGCTATCATAGGCGGCATCGCCGAACCTCGCCCCGCGCGCCTCGATGGTCAGCTTGCAGGCGTCGGCCAGACGCTCGACCAGTTCGGGCCTGTCGAATCGATCCGGGTCGATCGGTCCGGTGTCCCGTCCGATCTCCAGCAGCTCGGTGGCGGCTTCGATTGCGGACGACGCCGCCGCCAGGACCAGGCGCCGCCGCTCGTCAATCGGCAGCGCCGCGCGCAGCCGGGCGATCTCGATCAGGGCGTCGCGCTCGTCGGCCAGGCAGCAGGCGCGATCGACGCAGGGATGCGGGGCGATGGTGCCGCAGTTGCGACAATCGAAGATCTCGAAACGGGCGGGGGCGGTCGGCGCCTTGGCCTTTGCCGGCGCGCTCATCTGCGCAGCCCCGCGCCGCGCACGAACGGCCAGAAGCGGGTGGCGAGGATGACGGGCCAGCCCCAATAGAGGGCGAAGCGCTCGCGGTGCGTGGTCCAGCGGAGGCCGCCGGAGGCATCGGCGGCGGCGAGCGGGATCATGCCGGTCAGCCAGATCGCGGCGAGGGCGGCGAACAGATGCTGGCTCATCGGTCCGCCCGATCGAAGGTCAGGCCCTGGGTATGGAGGATCTCGTGCCGCAGCTCTTCGAGCCACTGATCGGTGGTGAGTCCCGAACTGTCCTCGTCGGGCATGTAGATCACCCGCCCCGGCATCAGGGTGCAGGCCATCGAATGCCAGTCGAACCCGGCAGGGCAGTAGCGCCGCACCTGCCAGGCCGGCAGGATGTGGATGATGATCGGTCCGCCGACGGCGATACGGGCGTCGGCCGGGCCGGGATGGACATAGGGTGCGGGAGGCCCGTTCAGCGCGCGTTCGGCGCGGGCCATGGCCGGCTGGGCGGCGAGGGCGGATGGGATCGCGGCGGCGCACAGGGCGGCGGCGCGCAGGGCGATCATGATGCGGCGGGCTGTCATGCGGCGGCCTTTCTGAGTTTGAGGTTGAGCTCGACGATGTGCAGCGGGCCGCGCGGATGGCGGCGGAGCCACCACATCATCGCGAGCAGGCAGTCGCGGCGATCGGCGAGGATCGGATCGAGCGGGTTCCTGGCGGCGAGCGACTGCGCGCCGGCGAAGGCTGCAGCGAGCGCGCCGTGCATGTCGACGTCGTCAACCTGGATCGGCTGGGCCGGCAGGGTGCAGTCGGCCGCATGGCGCCATAGGCGGGCCAGTTCGGACATGATGAGGATGCCCCGGTCGGCTTCGGCCTGGGTCATCTTCTCCTCCGCGACGCGCGCCGGATAGTTCGCGATCCGCTGGTCACGCATCCAGGCGGCGTAATCCGCCAGGTCCGCGTGGTAGTAGAGCGCGAAGCGGGGCGGCTCGGCGGGAGCGGCCGTCATAGCAGCCCCCGCGTCCAGGCGACCGCAACCCCGAACCCCATGTAGAGGAACAGGACGCCGGCGGCCGCGATCGCCAGCAGCCAGCCTTCCGGCTCCGGCTGGGGATCCTCGATCCGCATCAGTTGAAGCTGCCGAGCTGGATCGGCGGGATCAGGTAGCGCGGCCAGCACTCGGCATAGCGGCGGACTAGGCCGACCGTGCAGAGCAGCTCGCGCGGCAGGCGATCGCAGCGGCCGGACAGTTCCGTCCGGAACGCCTTCTCGTCGATGATATCCGCCTCGGCCTTGGTGTCACGGCAGAAGGTCAGATAATCGGAATAGAGGATCGAGAAGGGGGTCCAGCCCGTAATCTTCTTCGGCAGCTCGGTCCGCCGGCGGAACCAGGTGTCGAAGGTGAGATTGACGCGCTTATCCACTTTCGGTGACCGGCGCCTGGGGGCGGGGTGGTCAATGTCGATCGGCTTAGCGCGACGACGCCGGCGAGCATCGGGGTTGGTGGGGAGAGATGGGCTGTGCATCGGTGCCTCCGTTGTTGAACGGCGGCACTAACACCATATTGGTGCTACGCAGTCAACACCAAAATGGTGTCATAATCCGGTGCTGGCGCTGACCCTGATTATCCGATCAGGTCGCTCAGCGTCATGATGCGATCCATCCGCAAGATCTGTTCGGCTTGGATGCGGAAGACCAGAGGCGGGTTGAACTGTTCAAGTTCAGTGTAGACAGCGGTGCGGCGGACCAGGCGTTTCACGAGCACGCCCCGCGCTCGCTCCCCGTCGTCTTCTTCGCCCTCAGCTCGAAGATAGACGACGACGTCGTCACCTATCCGCGCCGGACGTTTCCGCTGCGCGACGAGCATATCGCCCGCGTCATATTTGGGCGCCATAGAATGGCCCACGGTGTAGACAGCATAAGCGTCATCGTGGCCATTCAAGATGACCGGGCGCTTTGCGTAGCCGATAATCTCGCCCGTGTTGACGAACGTCTGTTCGATGGCTTCCCCCTCAACCACCTTCGGCGCCCCCAGCGCCGTGCCGAAAATCGGCAAATCTTCTCGGAGGCGCTCGATCGATGCGCCTTCCATTTTTATTGGCCTAGCATTGGGCGGGGGCAATTCCCCCTCCGTAATTAACGCAGCCGGCTGAACGCCGAGGGCGTCTGCCGCGCGGCCAATCCATTCCGAGCTGAGCTTGCGCTGCCCCTTTTCCAGTTTCTCGATCTGCTGAGGGCTGGTGTTCATCAGGGTCGCCAGCTTCGGTCGAGAGAGGCCGGCCTGGGTGCGGAGAAGCTCAAGGTTGTTCGCAACCGTCATGGGGCAATTGTCACCAAAATGGTGCGGCGCCGCCATCCTCCAATTTGGTGTTGACTTTGGTGTTATGGTGACACCATTATGGTGTTGCATGGAGCGAGGCCCAATGACCGCGTTGAAAGACTGGATGACCGATCATGATATCTCGGACGCCGAGTTCGGCCGTCGTATCGAGCGCTCGGCCGAGGCCGTTCGTCGATATGCAGCAGGTCTGCGCATTCCTGATCGGGAAACGATGCCGAGAATCGTCCGTGAAACCGCGGGCTCGGTGACCGCGAATGACTTCTTCGGAATCCGCGTGCCGACATGTCCCGCCTGCGCCGATGCGTCGGCAGAGGCGAGGGCATAGATGGGCGATCTCGGAAACGCATCGCGCTTCGCGGCGCACTTTTCAGGCGCGGCCTGCGATATCGCGCTGTTCCAGCAGATCGGCGGCGGCTTGGGAGAGTGCGACCAGCCAATTTGCCGGCAGGTGAAAGAGGCAGGGGCCGGCGGTGGACATGATCGCCAAGTCGGCGCCGCCGTCATCGGTCGGCCGCAATTCGATGTTGTCGACCAGGTCGAGGCGTCCGTCGAGCGGGCCGACCAGGCCAACGCCGACGTTGGCGATGCGGTTCGCGTAGGCGAGGGCATCGTCGGGCTTGAGAACGAAGGTCCGCAGACGGCCATCGATGGGGATGCGCAGCGCGACGTTTCCATCGCGAGCCTCGGCATCATGGAGTTTGATTTTGCTGTCGGCCATTGGCGGCTCCTGACTATCTGTCCGAGTTGCGGCAGCAACAGCACGCCTTGTCCGCTGTCAAGCGCCCAGCAAGGGGAGGCCGCATAGATGGCTGAGATCCAGTATGTTCCGGCGTGGCGGCTCGATCTGCCAGTGGAGCCGCTTCCGGATGCTGCGGCGCTAGCGGCGGTCGACAGGACCGGCATCCGGTGGGTCACGTTGATCGGTGTGGCCGAGCCTTTGCCATGTACCGTACTGGCCGGCGAGGCTGTCCGAATGGTCGACGGCGCTGAGCCGATCTTGGCGCGAACGCTACCTGTCCTTGATTGGTGGCCCATCTGGTCGGTCGATCTCGCGGGCAGCATCGCTGATTGCGGTCGCCAGCTCGGCGAACTGGGTGGCGTCGAGCAATGTCTCGATCGGCACGCCCTCGATAGCGATGACGAGCTTGGCGAAGGTCTCGCCGGCGAATCTTCCGCCGAAAATCTCGGCTTTGTTCGCCCGGAGAAGCTCATGCCGGTGCCCCGATTCGTGGGCGGTGCGGAGCAGCTTGATCGCCGTCTCGACGGCCTGCCCCATGTCGAGGGCGAAACCGAACATTTCACCCTTATCGTGGGCGTAGATGGCGAGGCGGCCGTCATCCATTTGGGTGACGTGCGGCGTGTGGCCGGTCGGGAATGTTCCGAGCATGACGAACCCCTTGTCGATGATGCGGCCGGCAAGGTGGCGGAAGAAGGCTCCCTGTCAAGCCGCGCTTCCGGAAGGTCTTTCGAGCCATGACCGCGCCGGGGGGCTTCGACATCATCGGCGCGGCGGCGATCGGGCTGGCGATCGGGGCGTTGCTGCTGTGGGCGGCGGCGCATCTGTTCGCGGCGATCGAGCGCGAGATCGATGGCTTCTTCGCCTTCAACGGCGCCTGGAGCGCGGAACGGCGGGACGGGGGCGTGGCGGCGGGGGTTGGGCATGCCGTAGCGTCTGACAGCGAAACCCATGCCCTGACCAGCGGCAAGGCGGAGAGCTTTGCCGCCCATCCGGCGCCGGCGGGTTCGGCGCCATGCGGAACGAGCGGGGTGTGTGATGGCTGATCGTGACGTCGTGCTGTCGCCCGACAAGCAGGGCCTCAAGAACGCGACCGGCGAACTGGTCCGCGCGGTGGGCGGGCAGGAGGCGTGCCCGCCGTTCGCGCGGCATCGCCGGCACCAGACCTATTCCGATATCGCGAATGTCGAGAAGCCCGACTGTTTCATCAGCGGCGACGTGATCGTGGATCTGGAGCGGGTGACGCAGGGCAAGCCCGGCTATCCGATCGTCACCGCCTATCTGTGCCGGATGGCGGGCGGGGTGTTCGTCAAGACGCCCACGGCCAGCCCCGACGAGGCATCGTTCCTGGACGTCCTGACCAAGCTGACGGTCGAATATGGCGATCTTTCCACCGGGCTGATGGCCGCGCTGCGCGACCGCAAGGTGACGGCCGAGGAGGTTCGCGCGGGCAAGCTGCTGGGCGCGTGCGACGACCTGGCGACGATCGCGATGCAGATCCGCGTGCTGCTGGAACGCGTCGAGGCGGAGGGCTGACCATGCTGATCGCGCTCCGTCGCCTGGATCAGATAGCAAAGCATCGCGCCGCCGCCGAGTCCTCCAATGGCGGGCCTATGCCCGCGGGGGTGGCGCGGGGCGGCGTCGCCGCGGGTGAGCCCCCCGTCGCGGCGGCGTCGCCCGAACCGATGCGCCAGCGCCCGCCGATCGGCCAGACCGGCAGCGGGCCGCTCTGGTCGATCGAGCCGGGCGACGGGCGCAACGTCGACCTGGTCGGCCTGGGGCTGCGCGTCACGCTCTGCCCGTCGTCGCAGGCGGCCATTCATTCGGCGCTCGCACCGGTTGTCGCGGCGGCCGCCGCCGGCGGCGTCGCGATCGCCGAAGGGGACGGCTCATGGCCATATCAGCAGGAGGGGGCATGATGGCGTTGCAGATCCAGCGCGCACGGGCGGTGGCGGCCAATGACGAACCGGCGGCCGGGGCGTTGCCCGGCGGCCTGCACGGCTTCCATCGGATCGGCGGCGATGCCGCGGTCATGCTCCCGGAGGCCGTGACGGCGTGGGTAGAGGCGGCGCGGCCGAACGATCGGCGGGCCTATGCGTTCGGGTATCTGCCCGTCTGGTCGAAGGGTCCGAAGCTCATGCGCGAGCTATCCGCGCAGGGTTTCGTTGAGCTGACCTGCGACCGCAAGAACAGCCCGAAAGCGTATCTGGCGCGGCGCACGGCCAAGCCCTGGCCCGCGGCAAAGCCGGAGGCGAGGAAGGTGGCGCGGCCGGTGGCCTGTTATGACAGCCATCTTTCCGAGCTGATGGACCTGGTGCGGGAGTGGGCGGCCGCGGAGGCGCCGGTGCCGCCGAATGCGGAGATAGCCGAGCAGCTCGGCCTCGCGCGGGGTGTGCAGGTCACCTATCTGTTCGGCGTTCTGGAGCGGTCGGGCGCGATCAGGCGGCTGGCCATCAAGGATTTTCCCTTCCGCGTCATCATCGATGTGAAAGCCGGCACCCGAACCGGTGGCGGCAGCGACGATGACGCCGTGGTCGGTGAGCAAAACCGCGATGCCAAGGGGCGGTGGGCATGATGTCAGCCCAGATCGAGATCCGCGATGTCTGTGGCGGTGATGATCACCGGGTCATCCAGCCCCAGCCCTTCGGCGTGATGCTTGCGCCGGGCGATCGCCTCGATCGGATCGCGTCGGCGGGCGATCAGCTCCGCCGGCGCAGCGCCCTTAGGGCCGTGTTTGGCCAGCAGTGCGATCGCATCGGCGCGCACGATCGCCTTGGCCAGCACGGCAATGTTCATCGGCTGATCTTTGAACGCCATCGCGACGATCTGCGCCGGCCCCGGTCAAGCTGCAAGAGGATGACGTCATGAAGAACAAGCTTTCCGACTTGAACAATCATCTCTTCGCGCAGCTTGAGCGGCTGGGGGAAGAGGGGCTGACGGCCGAACAGATCGAGCAGGAGGCCAAGCGCGCCGATGCGATCGTCTCGATCGCCGACCAGGTCGTGCGGAATGCCGACCTACAGTTGAAGGCGGCCTTGCTGATCGCTAATCACGGCGATCGTTTCATCCCCATGTTGCCGGCGCTCGGGAAGTCCGAGTGAAGGGCCATTGGATCTCCTACAGCTTGGCCGAGGTCGCCTGGATCGAGGCCAATAAGGGGCTCGTCATCACGGAGCTGCATCGCGGCTTCTGCGATCGGTTCGGACGCGCGGACGTGAGCGCCCAAAATCTCCATGCGCTGCGGAAGCGCAAGGGATGGAAAACGGGTCGGACCGGGCAATTTGCGCACGGACAGGAGGCTTGGAACAAGGGTCGTCCTTGCGCGCCGGGCACTGGCGGCCGGCATCCCAACGCGCGGAAAACCCAGTTCATAAAGGGCGAGCGCAAAGGCGTCGCGGTGCGGCTTTACAAGCCTGTTGGAACCGAGAGGCTGAGTAAGAACGGCTACCTCGAACGGAAGGTCAACGACGACCTTCCGCTGCAAAAACGGTGGCGCGCAGTTCATCTCGTCAATTGGGAAGCCATCAACGGTGCGGTGCCAAAAGGGCATGCTTTGAAGTGCCTCGACGGAAACAAAACAAACACCGACCCGTCGAACTGGGAGCTGGTGCCGCGGGCGCTACTGCCGCGGCTGGCGGGCGGGCGGGCGAAACAGCACCTCGCGTTCGATGACGCCCCCGCCGAACTGAAGCCGATCATCCTCGCGACCGCGAAGCTGGAGCATCGCGCGCGCACCATCCGTAAGGGGAGCCACACGTGAAATTGACGATAGAGCGGGCATCGCTGCTCGCGGTGCTGGGGCAGGCGAAGGCGGTGGTGGAGAAGCGCAACACGACGCCGATCCTCTGCAACGTGCTGCTCGATGCCAGTGTTTCCGGTCAAGGAAATGGGGGCTTCCTCAAGCTGACGGCGAGCGACCTCGATATCGAGATCGTCAAGCTGATCGAGGTGGCGGCGATCGATACGCCGGGCCGGATCACGGTCGATGCGAATATGCTGTTCGATATCGCCCGGAAGCTGCCCGAGGGGTGCCAGATCGCGCTCACCGCTGCCGACGGCAAGCTGGCGATCGCGGGCGGGCGGGCGCGGTTCAGCCTGCCGACCTTGCCGGCGGACGATTTCCCGACCTTGATCGGCGGGGCCATGTCGACCGAGTTCACCCTCGCGCCGGCGGCGCTCAAGATGCTGATCGACAAGGTCCGCTTCGCGATCTCGACCGAAGAGGCGCGCTATTATCTGAACGGGATCTACCTGACGCTGGCCGACGATGGCTTGCTGACCGCGGCGGCGACCGACGGGCACCGCCTGGCGGTCGTCACCCTGCCCGAGCCGATCGCGGACGAGCCGGCGCCGATGCCCGACATCATCATCCCCCGCAAGGCGGTGGGCACGATCCGGAAGATGCTCGACGGGCTCGACAAGGATGCGCTGGTCGAGCTGGCGGTGTCGCCCAACAAGATCCGCTTTCATCTCGGCGATGCCACGCTGACGGCCAAGCTGATCGATGGCACCTTCCCCGATTATACGCGGGTGATTCCGCACGCGAACGAGAAGATGCTGCGGATCGATCCGGCCGCGCTGGCGGTGGCGGTCGACCGGGTGGCGACGATCGCCACCGAGAAGGCGCGGACAGTGAAGATGGAGGTCGGCCGGGATGTCGTCACCCTGTCGGTGACGAGTCCCGAGTTCGGCGTCGCGGTCGAGGAGGTCGCCGCCGACTTCGACGCGGCGCCGATGGAGCTGGGCTTCAACGCCAAATATCTGCTCGACGTGCTGGACCAGGTCGAGGGCGACAGCGCCGAGATCCTGTTGAGCGTGCCATCGGTGGCGGCGCTGATCCGCCAGCATGAGGGCGCGCCGGCAACCTTCGTCATCATGCCGATGAGGGTCTGACGATGGCGGAGAACAGCAAAATCGAATGGTGCCACCACACCTTCAACCCCTGGATCGGCTGCATGAAGGTCGGGCCTGGCTGCGACCATTGCTATGCCGAGGCGCTGATGGATGTCCGTCGCGGCAAGGCGAAGTGGGGCGCCGGTCAGCCGCGCGTCCGTACCGCCGAAAGCACTTGGAAACAGCCGCTAGCATGGAACCGCAAGGCCGCCGCCGCTGGTATCCGCCAGCGTGTGTTCTGTTCGAGTCTCGCCGACGTGTTCGACAATGAGGTCGATCCAGCTTGGCGGCATGATCTGGCGGACCTGATCACGGCAACCCCGAACCTCGACTGGCTGCTGCTGACTAAGCGTATCGGCAATGCGGCGCTAATGCTCGACGCGATGTTCGACGCCCCGCCGCCGAATGTCTGGCTCGGCGCGACGATCGTCAACCAAGCCGAGGCGGACCGCGACATCCCCAAGCTGCTCGCGACGCCGGCGGCGAAGCGGTTCCTGTCGATGGAGCCGTTGCTCGGGCCGGTCGATATCCGCGCTTTCATTGATGGCTGCTACGAGTGCGGCGCTTCATGCGGTCTTCGCCTTCCCGGTCCACCGGAGATCGAGCGGTGCGTCGAATGCGGCGAAGAGTGCGGGCCTGACACCGAACCGGTAATATCCGAGGGGTGCCCGAAATGTGGCGGGGAGCTAGAGTTTATCTGCCCCGACTGCAGCCACTATATGGTTTATCAGCACCCTGACACGCCGGTGCTCGACTGGATCATCGTCGGCGGCGAGAGCGGTCCCGGCGCGCGGCCGATGCACCCCGATTGGGCGCGGAGCCTGCGCGATCAGTGCGCGGCGGCCGGCGTGCCGTTCCTGATGAAGCAGTGGGGCGAGTGGGCGCCCGCGGCATCCGTCGCTCTACACCGCGACACCGGCAGAGAACACCGGAATGCTGAAGGCATTTCGTGGCTTCGCGATGGACGGATTTGCTGCCGGGACTTCTCGGTCGCTGAGCATGAGCGACGGATCCGCGATCGCGAAGCGACCTGCATGCGAGCGGTCGAGGTCGATTGGGACGCGCTTCGGGATTTCTACGCCACGCTCGACCTCAGCGATGGACCGGTCAATCCGCTTGGATATCAATGGATGTACCGCATCGGCAAGAAAGCCGCCGGCCGCCTCCTCGACGGCGTCCAGCATGACGGGGTGCCGGCGTGACCGATCGCCTCAACACAGAAGTCGCCGAGCGGCACGTTCGCCGCATTATCGGGCCGACAATCCTGATGGGGGATGGATCCTATTTCGATTTCGAGGATCCGTGGTCGTCCAAGATGACGATCGAAGATTATGCGTGGGCACTCGCGGGCACTAACCGGTTCCGATCGCAGACGCGCTCGCGCCTCCATCATGGAGCTCGGTGCTTTTACAACGTCGCGCAGCATTGCGTCCTGCTTTCGGCAATGATGTCTGAACATGGTTGCTCGCGTGAGGACTGCTTTGCCGGCTTGATGCACGAGAGCGGCGAGGTGCCTTGGGGCGATTGTCCCGGTCCAGCCAAACCGCTGGTCCCGGATCTTAAGGCCCGAGAGAAGCGGGACGACGCGGCGATCTCTGGACTGTTCGGGGTCGTGGTGCGGGATCCAGCACTTATCAAGCGCTATGACTTGAGGATGCTCGCGACCGAAAAGCGCGACCTGATGCCGCATGGATCGTCGGACCAGTGGCAGATAACGGCGGGCTACGAACCGTTCGACATCGAGATTTCACCATGGACGGGCTTGGCCTCGGCGGCCGCGTTTCTCGCGCGGTTTAGGGCATTGCGTCCATGAGCCGCGCCCCACGCTCCACCGCCGTCATGGCGCAGAAGGCGCCGGGGGAAGTCGATAGCGACGACCCGCAGACTGCGCTCTATCGCAAGCTCAACTTCTTCCCCACGCCGCCCTGGGCTGCTCGCGCCGGTGCGGAGCTGATCCTGTCGCTCGACCCCTCTGCGGAGGTTGTCTGGGAACCGGCTTGCGGTGAGGGCCACATGGCCTCGGCGTTCGAAGAATATTTCACGCGCGTCATCGCCAGCGACGTGCATCCCTACGGGTTTGGGTCGGTAGTCGATTTCCTCGGTCGGGCCGATGACATCGAGGCCGGCTGGATCGCGACCAATCCGCCCTTTGCGATCGCGGCCGATTTCCTGCGCCTGGCGCTCGCCCGTGCCCGGCGCGGCGTGGCGCTGCTGCTCCGGTTCGCCTTCCTGGAAGGCGCGGAGCGCTATCCGCTGCTCTATGGCGAGCGGCCAATCACCGTGTTTGCGCCGTTCATCGAGCGGGTGCCGATGTCGCTCGGCCGCTGGGATCCCGAGCTGAGTTCCGCCACCGCCTATGCCTGGTTCATCTGGGACAAGGAGGCGCCGGCATCGCTGCCGGTGATCCGCCCGATCGGACCGGGGACGCGGAGCCGGCTATGGCGGGGTAGCGACGCGGCGCGCTTCGGTGTCGGCCGCGATGCGCCGCTGCTGGATGCGATGGGGGCATAGGGTGAGCCTGCTCCGCCAGATCCTCGACTATTGCGAGCGGACGCGCACCAGCGAGACGCTGTTCGGGCGGGTGGCGGTGGGCGATCCGCATCTGGTGCGGGATCTGCGCAAGGGGTGCAGGGTCGGCGGCCGGCGGGTGGCGCGCATCGAGGCCTTCATGATGACGCATGCGGATGGGCCGCCCGATGGGCCGCCGCAGAGGCCGAGGGTGCCGGCGCTGCGTCGGCCGGACCCGGAGGATCCCGGCGCCGTCGATGCCGGGCGGGCGGAGCGGCTCACGGGCGCTGCGATCGGGAGCCATGATTTGCTCGTCGCCATGCTGCGTCATGGTCTGACCATCGGCGGCCTTCCGGGTCTCGATGACGCGACCTTCGTGGCGCGCTGTGTCGAGGTTGGGTTGTTGCACGCACGGAGGCCGGCATGAGCATTTTGACCGACCGCTGCAGATGCGGGCGGATGCCGGCGGTGCGATCGGCGCGCGTCGCCGAGGACGCGGTGGAGAGCTGGGTGCAATGCCCCGGCTGTGGCGCGGTCGGCGACCGGACGGAGGACGCCTATCGCGATGACGCGACGGCGATCGGCCTGTGGAACAGCAGAGGAGGGCGGAAGCCATGAGCGGATTGCGGAATCATGTGCGGCTGTGCGGGGTGCTTGGCCAGGATGCGGTGGAGCGCAGCTTCGCGCTGGGCGGCAAGGAGGTGAACCTGCGCGTGGCGACGGTCGAGCGCTGGACCGACAAGGCGACGGGCGAGGCCAAGGAATCGACCGACTGGCATAATGTCGCGGTCTTCTCCGATCGCGACGTCGAGAAGGTCCGCCTGCTGCGCAAGGGCGAGTGGGTCGAGGTCGACGGGTCGCTCAAGAACCGGAAATATCCGAAGGACGGGCGCGATCAGTGGATCACCGAGGTGGTCGTGCGCGGCCCTGATCACCGCGTCCTGGTGCTGCCGAAGCGCCAGCCCAGGGATCCCGCGCCGGGGGCCGCGCCGGCCGCCGAGCCGGCGGCCGAGATCGACGACGACGTGCCCTTCTGAGGCTTTGTGCCTTGAGATTGGTGGTCGGGTTCGCGTTTTCGGATGTCTGGGGGTTTCAGTGACACAGCAGCATGGAGCCGAGCAGGACAGGGCGTTTCGTGCCCGCCTGGAGGCGGTGCGCGATCGGGTGGACATCGCCGACGTGATCGGCCGGGCAGGCAAGCTCGGCCGCGGCGGCAAGCGCGCGCGATGCCCGTTCCACCAGTCGAAGTCCGAAAGCCTCGCCATCTATTCCGAAAAGGGGTTCGCGAAATGCTGGGGCTGCGACTGGAGCGGCGACGCGATCGGCTTCGTCCGCGACTATTACGGCCTGTCGTTCATGGATGCGCTCGAGCAGCTCGAAGGCGCCGCCGGCCTGAACCTGGGGGGGCTGGATGGCCGCACGGCCGCCCCGATCCGGCGCGAAAAGCAGGAGCGGCCCGTCCGCGAGGCACATATGGTCGATTCGCTCACCATGGGGCGCTGGATCTGGAAGCATGTCGCCAAGGTGAACCCGGCCAAGGTGCGTCACTATTTCCTCGCGCGCGGGGTGCCGGCGGCGATGCTGACCGACGAGCGGCTCGCCGATATCCGCTTCGCCAAGGCCGCGCCGATCGCCGCCTGGCCCGAGAATCGCAGCCCGAAGAAGATGCCGCAGGCGCCGGCGATCGTCGCCCTGGTGCGCCGTCCGCCCGATTGGCGGCCGTGCGGCGTCCACATCACCTATCTGGCCGATACGCTCGACGCGAAGATGGATCGGAAGCGCGGCGACGGCTCCGACTATCCCGCGCGCAAGATGCTGGGGCCGGTGGGTGGTGGGGCCGTGGTGTTTCCCGGCACCGGATCGCGGGTCGACGCGATCGCCCGGATGGCGCCGCTTTACGTCGGCGAGGGCAATGAGACGGTGCTGTCGGGCATGGCGATCGCCGGCGCCAGCGAGGATGCGTGCGGGCTCGCGGCGCTGAGCCTCAACAATCTGCAGGGGCGTCCGCTGCTCGTGCGCGGCGCGGTGCCGCTGTACGACCCGCGCCCCGATCCGGAAGGCCTGCCGATCGCGTTCCAGCATGGCGGGGCGGTGGTCGGGCTGATCGACGCCGACATGAAGCCGCTGCGCGGGCCGATCGACCAGCAGAGCGGCGTCCATCGCGGCATGGCGGTGATCGAGCGCAAGGGCGGGCCGGTGGTGCAGCGGGCGATCACAACGGCGGAGCGCACGACGCTGTGCGGGGCGCTGTTCGTCCAGGCCTGGCGCGCGGCCGGAAGCCGGGCGCGGGCGATGCGGCCCCGCATGGGGCAGGATTTCAACGATGCTGTGAGGGAGGGCTGAATGAGTTACGCTCGGATGGATCATGCCAAGTGGGTCGAGGACAATAATCGCGCGACCAACAGCATGAACAAGCACCGCAAATCTTGGCGGCCATTTCCAGAAATTCTGACAGCGTTTCAGGCAAAGGTCATGGATATTTGCGGAATGGTCGGCGGCGGCATTTATAATGCGCCGATCAATTGGGATCGCGTCGACTGGAACTGTGGCGGCGGCATGTTCGTCCCTTGGCGCGACGGCAGGATGGCGACATTCGACTTCTTCCCGCTGACGATGCTCGTATTCCTTTGCCACGAGGCTCGGATCCGGGGTGAGATCACTGCGAAGTCCAACGGTCATTTCGAACTCCGGTTCTGGCCTCGGGGGCATGAAGGTAGCGCGTCGGTTCGGCATCCAAATCTTGAGGAGGCGGTAGAGGCGTTTCGGCAGTATCTGCCGGCAGACCACCGCATCATCTACGGCAACCCGCAGATTTCACCGGAGGTCGCGTGATGGTGAAGTTGACCGATTGGCGGTGGTGGGCGGGGCGCGCGAGCGACGTCGACGAAGATGGCGTGTACGATATCGCCGAAGGGGACACGCGCGAAGCGGTCGTCCAGGCGGCCGATCGCGAGCTGCACGCCGGCGAGGCTTTCTACATCATCGAGGCGCGTTGCTGGGACACGAAGGCCGAGCCCGTCGACGGTATCCAGCGGTTCGCGCGCTTCAAGAACCGGGAACGGTTGGTGGTGGGGGCGCGCCTTGAAGCGGCGGGTGCGCGATGACTCCGGGCGGTCCCAGGTTGCCCCTAGATCTGCCGGAACAGGCGGCGCCTCGGCGTCCCCTTTGCCCCGGTGGCAAGCGATGCCGCTATTGCAAGAAGATGATCGGCCGGCGGGGCGATCAGGGGGCCGGTACCGAGCTGGCTTGGGATGCCTGTCTCGCCTGCCTTTCGAGTTTGGCCGCATGAGCGAGGATCCCAGGATCGCGGCCGAGCGGCTGCGCGCCTTCATCGACAGCATCCGGGCGAACCGCGCCGATATCCGCCAGCTCGGCGCCGAGAATCGCGAGTTGTTCAAGGAGGCGGAGAAAGCCGGCTTTTCGCCCGAGGGGATGCGGAAGGTGATCGAGCGCATGGACAAGGCGCCTGAGACGATCATGGCGCTCGATGCGATCATCGAGAATTACGAGGCGCTGCTCGGCACCGGCGCCGGCGCTGTCGGCCAGCTCCGGATGGAGCGCGACGCGGCCGGCGTGTTTCAGGTGGCCATGGTCCATGACCAGCCCCCCGATGTGAAGCCGAACAAGACGGTGATGGCCCGGCGCAGCAGCGTCGCGCTCGCCGAAGCCGCCAAACGGGCACGAGAGCAATGAGCATGAAACGCAACCTCAAACATGAGGCGCTGGGATGAACCAGATGATTCCGATCCCGATCGACGACCCGTTGCAGATGGCGTGGTTCGATCGCAACGACCTGGGCAATGCCGAGCGCCTGGTGCGCCTGGCCGGCCGGCGGCTGTTGTGGGTCGAGGGCATTGGCTGGGTGGCCTATGACGGCAGGCGCTGGGCGGCCAAGGAGGGCGATCGCCGGGCGCGCCAGTTCGCCCATGACGTCGCGCGCCATATCGACCAGGAGGCGATGGCGCTCGACGCGATCGCCGGCGACGTGAAGGCGATCAAGGACGCCTTCCCCTGGTTCGCCGGCATGGATGACGACGAGCTGAAGGCGCTGGTCCAGGAGCGGGTGATCGCGCTGCGCAAGCATGCCGTCCAGAGCGGCGACAATAGCCGGACGAACGCCATGCTCGCCCAGGCCAAGACCCTGATCGCGGCCGATCGGGAAGAGTTCGACCGCGACGCGCTGGCCTATAACGTCAAGAACGGCACGATCCGCTTCGTCCTGTTCGAGGGCAGGTGGATCGCCCGGCTCGACCCGCACGATCCCGAGGACCGGATCATGCAGATGGCGAACGTCCATTATCGCCCCGACGCGGTGAGCGCGGAATGGATCGCGCGCATGGAGCTGGTCCAGTCCTCGCCCGATCAGCGCGAGCTGCTGCAGCAGGCCTATGGCTACAGCCTGACCGGGCTGACATCCGAGCAGAAGTGGTTCCTGTTCCAGGGCAAGGGCGGCGACGGCAAATCGCTGACCGACGAGGTGATCTTCCAGATCCACGGCGACTATGCGCGGCATGCCGGCATCGAGAGCTTCCTGGCCGGTGCGCAGAAGAGCGGATCCGACCATAGCAGCGACATGGCGCGCCTGGCCGGCGATATCCGCTTCGTGCTGTGCGAGGAGCCGCCCGAGAATTGCACCTGGAACGGCCAGCGGCTCAAGCAGGTGACGGGCAGCACGGTGACCGCGCGGCCGATGCGCGAGGCGGAGATCGAATATCGGCCGCGCTGGAAGCTGTTCGTCGAGGTCAACCCGCTGCCGGCGGTGCCGAACGACGATGACGGCTTCTGGCGGCGCGTGGTGCTGGTGCCCTGGTCGTTCCAGTTCGACAAGAAAGGATCGGTCGCGGCGGAGCCGTTCGAGATCCTGACGGGACGCCTGCTGGAGAATGACAGCGGCATCCTCAACTGGATGATCGAGGGGCTGCTGCGCTGGCTGGAAACGCGGCGCCTGCCGATATCGGCCGCCGCGATCGAGGCGGTCGAGAATTACCGCAACACCGCCAGCCCGTTCGGCGAATGGCTGGTCGAGCGGTGCGACACGAGCAACCGCGAGGCGCTGACGCCATCGGGTGCGCTCTATGCCGATTTCAAGGACTGGTGCGGGCGCGCCGGCATCGAGAAGCCGATCACCCAGGCGGCGTTCGGCCGCAAGCTGCGCAACCGCCAGCATCTGGAGAAGAAGGACGGCAAGGGGACGCGCTTCCGCCGCGGCGTGCGGCTGCTGCCGGTGGGCATGAGCGGGAGCCCCGGCGCGATCGCGGGCGCCGCCGACGGGCCTGCCGCGCCCCCCACTGATGATGAACCTGGGGCTGGTGGTCGGGCAACGGGCGGCACGCCCGGCGACGATTTCGACCCCTTCTGAGTACGGCGGGTTACGGCGGGTTGGGCCTGTGAAAGGCCGGTGAAAGGGGCGCGGCGGCGAGGCAAGGGGCGGGAAGACGGCGGGTTTCATGGCGGTTTCGGCGGGTTGGATTTGGCAAGGCGCCGTAGCCTAAGCCTCTGAATTACAAGGCGGTACGGCGGGTTACGGCGGATACGGCGGGTTTCGGCAGGGTTGGCGGGTTCAGGCGGGCACCTGCCTGCACATGCGCGAAGCCATGGGGGTAAACCCGCCGTACCCGCCTTTCAGGTAAGGTGGATGATGATTGAAGATCAAATAAAAGATGAATTCATTAGCTTCAGCGAAGCGGAGGAGCGCCTCGTCGAGGCCATGGCCGTGCTGTGGCGGTCTGGCGACCGGGAGCGCGCCTGGCTGCGCGGATCGACCCTGCCGATCTGGCGCGAGGTGGTGGCCGAGCAGCGGGCCGCATCGCCCGACGACGCGGCGATCGTCACCTGCGCGCTGACGCGGGCCGAGGTGATGCGCGCCGACGAGGCCATGGGCTGGGTGGCCGCCTGGGTGCCATCGGGCGACACCCGGCGGGTGGTGGGGCTGGTGCTGTCCTTTCTCGCCGCGGGCAACCCTCGTGTCGAATGGTCGACGATATGGCGGCGCATGGGCGGCAAGCGGGGCGGATGGACCACGGAAGGCCTGCGCAAGCGCTATGGCCGGGCGATCGGCCGGATTTGCGAGAAGCTGAACGCCAGCAATTCCGGGGGGTACAGCGTGTCAACGTACAAAATCGACAGGCCGTGAAATTTTCCATGTCCGTCTCAACGGGTAAAAAGGCTATTCGGTATGTACGTTCGGGGAACCCCTTTGGAGTGATCCGGGCGGGCCTTCGGGCACTTTCCTCCCTGAACCTTCGCAGCGCCCGCCTCGGTCCATCGATGCGGGCGCTGCGCCTTTATGGTGAATGCATGGCCAGACTGGCGAAGCTGCCCAACAGGCTGGCTGCGCTTCCGGCCAGGCTCGCCTCGGCGCCGGACGACAGGAAGGAGCGGGATCGCTTCCGCGACGCGCAGCCGTGGCGCGCATGGTACAAGCTGGCGCGGTGGCAGAAGCTGCGCTGGGCGGTGCTGGTGCGCGATCTGTTCACGTGCCAGCGGTGCGGCAAGGTGGAGGCGAAGACGTCGCAGCTGGTCGCGGATCACAAGCGCCCGCACCGCGGGGTCGAGGCGCTGTTCTGGGACATCCTCAACCTGTGGACCCTCTGCAAGCCGTGCCACGACAGCTGGAAGCAGCGGTTGGAGCGCGGGCACCCCGGCGACCCGCCCCTCGACCTCTGACCGCGCAACAATGTTACGCGGGCGGGGGGGGTGGTCGAAAGTCTGAGGGCCGCCGGCCCCTAGACCGCTTTGGGACCCATTTGGAGATTTTTTTTGTGGCCGATGCGATTTTGGATCTGTTCGGGGACCCTGTTCCGCCCGAGCATGTCGGGCGCGGGCGGCCACCGCATGTCGTCACCGACAAAAACCGCCAGAAAGTCATGCTTTTACTGGCGCTTGAGCGCGGCGAAGAGGACGTGGCGGCGGCGATCGGCATTAGCCCGCCGACGCTGCGCAAGCATTATTTTCGGGAGCTGAAGGCCCGCCGCGAAGCGCGGCTGCGGCTCGATGGCGCGCTGCTGGGGGCGCTCGCGAGCGAGGCCGCCGCCGGCAATGTCGCCGCGGTCAAGGAACTGTACAAGCGGGTCGAGCGGCACGACCAGGTCAAGCTGGCCAAGGCGGTGGCCGATCGCGGGGCGCGCGATGAGGCGCCGGTCCCGCTGGGCAAGAAGGAGAAAGCGCGTCAGGCGGCGCATGAGGTCGAGGGCAAGTTCGCCCCGCCGGCCGCGCCGGGCCTGCTGAACTGACATGAAGCCGCCGGTCTGGTCGACCGCCTGCCCGGATTGGGCGGAGCGGCTCGTCGAGCGGCGGTCGCTGATACCGTTCGCGCCGTTATTCCAGGATGAGGCCGATGCCGCGTTGGCGGTCTTCAAGTCGCTGCGGATCATTGACCTGCCCGGACATCCGACCTTCGGGGAGGTGTCCGAAGAGTTCGTATTCGATTTCGTCCGGGCGATCTTCGGAGCCTATGACGCGGCGACCGGTCGCCGTCTGATCCGCGAGTTCTTCCTGCTGATCAGCAAGAAGAACAGCAAGTCGACGATCGCCGCGGGCATCATGATCACGGCGCTGATCCGCAACTGGCGCCACGCGGCCGAGCTGCTGGTGCTGGCGCCGACCAAGGAGATAGCGAACAACGTCTTCACCCCGGCGATGGGGATGGTCCGGCTCGATCCCGAGCTGGGCGAATTGCTCCATATCGTCGAGAACCAGCGGCTGATCCGGCACCGGGTCACGCTTGCGGAACTGAAGGTGGTCGCCGCCGACAGCGATATCGTGTCGGGCAAGAAGGCGGCATTCATCCTGGTCGAGGAGTTGTGGCTGTTTGGCAAACGGCCGAACGCACAGTCGATGCTGATGGAGGCGACGGGCGGGCTCGTATCCCGGCCCGAAGGTTTCATCGTCTATCTGTCGACCCATAGCGACGAGGCGCCGGCCGGCGTTTTCGCCGAAAAGCTGAAGATCTTCCGCGCTATCCGCGATGGGGATCTGGTGGATAACCGCAAGGTGGGCATGCTCTATGAGTGGCCCGCCAAGATGCTCGAAGCCGAGGCCTATCTGGACCCGGCGAACTTCTACATCACGAATCCCAACCTCGGCCGCTCGGTCGATGAGGAATGGCTGACCGAGCATCTGGCCGAAGCCCTGCGGGGCGAGGGCAAGCAGGTCTTCCTGGCCAAGCATCTGAACGTCGAGATCGGGCTGCGGCTCAGCGGCACGCGCTGGCGCGGCGCCGATCACTGGGAAGAGGCGCGCGAGCCCGAGCTGGTGAGCCGCGAGGAGCTGCACAGCAGGTCCGACGTGGTCGTGTGCGGGATCGACGGCGGCGGGCTGGACGATCTGTTCGGTTATTGCGAGCTGGGCCGGTGCCGCGAAACGATGCGATGGATGGCCTGGGCGCGCGGATGGGCGCATCCGTCCGTGCTGGACCGTCGCAAGGAGATCGCGCCGCGACTGAGGGATTTCATTGCCCAGGGCGACCTGAGACTGATCGAATATGCCGACCAGGACCTTGTCGAGGTGGCGGATCTGATCGTCGAGCTGCATCTCAAGGGATTGCTTCCGGCGGAATATGGCGTGGGGATCGACCCGGCGGGCGTCTCCGCGCTGATCGACGAGATCCAGTCGCGCCCCGAACTCGACGGGCTGGACAAGCTGCTGGTCGAGGTCGCGCAGGGATATCGGCTGTCGAAACATATCTGGGGTGCCGAACGGAAACTGAGCAACGGGTCGCTTGTGCATTGCGGGCAGGAAATCCTGACCTGGTGCGTCGGAAACGCGAAAGCGGAACAGAAGGGTAGTGCGGTGGTCATCACCAAGGAAACAGCCGGCAAGTCGAAGATCGACCCGCTGATCGCACTGTTCAACGCGTTCGCGCTGATGAGCCGGGCGCCGGAAGGCGCGGGCAAGTCCTTCTGGGAGCAGGCGGCGTAATGGGCGTCTGGTCGGATATTCGCGCCTGGGCGGGCCTCGCGCCCGCCGAGGCGAAGATGACGAGCCGCGAGCTCGATGCGCTGATCCGGGGTGGCGGCACGTCGGGCTCGGGGACAGTGGTCAATTGGCAGACGGCGCTGCAGGTAACGACGATGCTCGCCTGCACGCGGGTGATCGCAGAGGGTCTCGCGCAAGTGCCATGGAAGGTATATCGCGGCGACGCCGGGCGGGAATCGGCGGAGGATCACCCGCTGTTCGACTTGATTTATCGTCGGCCGAACAGCTGGCAGACGAGCTTCGAGTGGCGCGAGACGATCGGCTTCCACCTGGCGCTCACGAACAACGCCTTCCAGCACAAGCTCCGGGTCGGATCGGAACGGCGGCTTGCCAGTATCGAGCCGTTCGAGCCGGGCCGGATGGAGGTCAGGCAGGAATCGGACGGGCGGCTGCGCTACTGGTTCACCCCGGTTAACGGTGCGCGCGTAGAGCTGCGCGCCGACGAGGTCTGGCATGTCCGGGGACCGAGTTGGAACGGGTGGATGGGCCTCGACATGATGAAGCTCGCGCGCGAAGCCCTTGGGCTATCGATCGCGACCGAAGCGAGTCAGGCGGATTTCCACCGGAATGGCGCGCGGGTGTCGGGCACCTATTCGATCAAGCCGGTGATGGGCCAGCAGAAGTTTGATCAGATAAGCGCCTGGCTCGATCGCCACCAGCAAGGCGGGGATCGCTCCGGCAAGCCGCTGATCCTCGATAACGAAGCAAAGTTCATGTCCGAGCAGATGACCGGGGTGGATGCGCAGCATATCGAGACGCGAAAGCACCAGGTCGAGGAAATCTGCCGGGCCATGCGGGTAATGCCGATCATGGTCGGCCATTCGGACAAGGCGGCGACCTATGCGAGCGCGGAGCAGATGTTCCTGGCGCATGTCGTTCACACGCTGATGCCCTGGTATGAGCGCCTCGAGCAGTCGGCCGACGTCAACCTGCTGACCGAGCAGGACAGGCGCGATGGCTATTACACGAAGTTCAACCCGAACGCGCTGATGCGCGGCGCGGCGGCGGATCGGGGCGAGTTCTACGCCAAGGCGCTCGGCGCGGGTGGCACCCCGGCCTGGATGACGCAGGACGAGGTTCGCGGGCTCGAGGAAATGGCGCCGATGGGCGGTACGGCGGCCGAGCTAAGCGCGGGTGCGATGAATCAGCAGCCGGCGACATCGGAGTAACAGGCTTGGCGAAAGGTATCGCTTTCCCCGAGGCCAATCTGGTTCTCGCAGCGCCGACGGCTGAGGATATCGCCGCCGGCACGGTCTATTCGCTCCATGTGCATCGCTACCGCGACCTCGACGGACAGAGCAACGTGCTGAGCAAGTGGGAGCTGACCCCCGAAGAGCTAGCCGAGGTCGCGCGCACCGGGGTGGTCTGGTTCAATTGCTGGGGTGCGACGCACCCGCCGATGTGGATTTCGGGTCACGACCCTTTCGCCCGTCAGGAGAATGTCGATGTTTCTTGAGCTGATCGAGCACAAGGACGGCGGAGTCCTTCGCCACGCTCAATTCAATCTGAGCGAGATCAAATTTGCCGCCGGCGACGGCGATGAGGCGCGGACCTTCGGCGGCTATGGCGCGGTGTTCGGTAATGTCGACAGCTATGGCGACGTGATCGAGAAGGGCGCCTTCAAAAAAACCCTCGCCGAAGCGCGCAAGTCGGGCAGCTGGCCGGCCATGCTTATGCAGCATGGTGGCTGGGGCATGACCAGCGAGGACCTGACGCCAATCGGCATCTGGACCGAGATGGATGAAGACGAAAAGGGCCTGCTGCTTAAAGGTAAGCTGGCCGAGACGCAGCGTGCAAACGAGGCCTACGGCCTGCTCAAGATGACGCCGCGCCCGGCGCTCAACGGCATGTCGATTGGCTATCGGGCGCGCAAGTTCACGATCGGGACGAAACCCGAGGAACCCCGTCGCCGCCTACATGAGGTTGAGCTTATCGAGGTGTCCCTGGTCACCTTCCCAGCAAATCCCAAGGCGCTCGTCGGATCGGTGAAGGCCGCGGGCGGGCTCGGGATAAGAGATGCGGAGAAGGCCCTGCGCGAGGCGGGCTTCTCGGCGAACGAGGCCAAGGCTGTTCTCGCCAAAGGCTTCGCAGCGATCGGTCACCGGGAGGGTGATGATTGCGACCGCGGGCGTATCGACGACGCCGTTTCCCGCGCCCTTAAGGCGCTCACCCTCTGATCCCTGGAAGGGGAATCGACATGAAGACCGAACATATTCTGAACCCCGCCTTCGAGCAGAAGGACGGCAACGACAGCACTACCGACCCGACGATCGCGATCGAGAAAATCGCCGGCGCGTTCGATGCTTTCCGCAAGTCGCACGACGAACAGATCGCCGAGCTGAAGAAGGGCATCAGCGATCCGGTGCTGCTCGAGCGACTGAGCAAGATCGAAGGCAGCCTCGACACCGCAGTCGAGAGCAAGAGCAAGATCGAGGCCGCCATCGCCGCCGAGCGCAAGGAGCGCGAGGAGCTGGAGCTTCGGCTGCAGCGCTTCAACATCAAGGGCGACGGCGACAACGCCAAGCGTGAGCTGGAGATCAAGCTGTTCAACCGGTTGCTTGCCGCCCAGGCGGCCGAGCAGAAGAGCGTAGCCGTTGTCGTCGATGGCAAGGGTTATGACGAATATAAGGCGGCGTTCGAGCGCTTCATGCGCAAGAATGACCGGCTGCTGACGGCCGACGAAGTGAAGACCCTGTCGGTCGGTTCGGATCCGGATGGCGGCTATCTCGTTACCCCCGATGTCAGCGGTCGGATCGTGAAGAAGGTCTATGAGACTTCGCCGATCCGCCAGATCGCCGCGTCGCAGCCGATTTCGACCGACGCGCTGGAAGGCATCGAGGACCTGGGCGAAGCCGGTTGCGGCTATGCCGGCGAGCATGGCACCTCCGGCGACACCACCACGCCGCAGATCGGCAAGTGGCGTATCCCGGTGCACATCATCGACAGCGAGCCGAAGGCGACGCAGTCGCTGCTCGACGATGCCGAGGTCGACGTCGAAATGTGGCTTTCCGGCAAGGTCGGCAACAAGTTCGGCCGCTTCGAGAATGGCGAATTCTGCACCGGCGCCGCGAACAAGATTCTCGGCTTCGCGGGCGGCTATACCGCGGCGGCGGACAGCGGCGCGGGCGTCACCTGGGGCACGATCGGCTTCATCAAGTCGGGCGCGAACGGCGATTTCGTCGCCGACGCGTCCTTCCCGGCCGACAAGATCTTCGAACTGATGGGTCTCCTTAAGAATGATTATCTGCCGAACGCGAAGTTCGTGACCCGCCGCACCGTCGTCACCAAGATGCGGAAGTTCAAGGACACGACGGGCGACTATCTCTGGCAGCCGTCGCTGGTGCTCGGCACCCCGGAGCTGTTCGCGGGGCATCCGCTGATTCGGGCCGAGGACATGCCGGCGCTCGGCACCAACTCGCTGTCGCTGGCGTTCGGCGATTTCGAGCAGGGCTATCAGATCGTCGACCGCCAGGGCATCCGCGTCCTGCGCGATCCCTACACCGCCAAGCCCTATATCAAGTTCTACACGACCAAGCGCACGGGCGGTGCGGTCCTCAACTTCGAGGCGATCAAGCTGATGAAGTTCGCCTCCTAACAGGCGCCTTCCCGGGCGGGCGGGCTTCGGCTCGCACGCTCACTCTCTACCCGACATCATTTCACGAAAGGACATCGCGATGCGCGATATCACCAACGGGCTTCACGTGAAGCCGGCCTTCGCCCCCAAGGCGGCGGTCACCGACAATACGGCGCAGGTTTCCTCGACCTGCGATACGCTGGGCTACGGCTCGTCGATGCTGGCGATCATCACCGGCACGAACGCCGACGCCGACGTGACTTACACCGTGCTGGTCGAGGACAGCGCCGACGACTCGAGCTACGCCGCGGTCGCCGACGAATATCTCAACGGCACCGAGGCGCTCGCCGGCTTCCAGTTCGACGACGACGGCGAGGTGCGCAAGATCGGCTATGTCGGTCCGAAGCGCTACTGGCGCGCGACGGTCACTCCGGCGAACAACACCGGCAACGTGTTCGTGGCGGGCGTCTTCCTGCTCGGACATCCGGGCCGCCAGGCGGTCGCGAACCCGCCCGCGTAATCAGCTGACAGGGCGGCCCTGGAGCGATCCGGGGCCGCCTTCTCCGCAGCAAGGATTTTCCGATGCAGTTCATCAGCGCTAACCGGGCCGCGGCAGCGGCGGCGGCGGGACATCGTGATCTATCATTCACGGTCAAGGGCAAGCCGGGCGCCGCGCCGGCGCCGACCAAGGCTCCGGCCAAAGTTAAGGCCCCGGCCAAGGCGAAGGGCGCGTGATGAAGGCCTTCGCGCCGATCAGGACGGTCGCGCCCGGCGTGGTGCTGATCTCGACGGCCGACGCGAAGGCTCATCTGCGCGTCGACGGGACGGCAGAGGACGATTACATCGCCGACCTGGTCGCCGCGGCGACGCAGTGGCTCGACGGCTATGCGGGGGTGCTCGGCCGGGCGCTGATCACGCAGACCTGGCAGCAGAAGTTCGACGGCTTCCCATCGGAAGACCGCTTTCGCCTGCCGCTCGGGCCGCTCGGAGCGGTCAGCTCGATCAGCTATCGCGACAGCGCGGACGCGGAACAGAGCTTTACCGGCTTCACCGCGATGGGCGACGAGATCGGGCCGCTGGTTATCCTCAACGAAAATTCGGTCTGGCCGTCCACCTATGACCGGCCCGACGCTGTTACCGTGACCTGGACGTGCGGCTATGGCGCGTCGGCGGCCGATGTGCCGGCGCAGATCATCGTCGCGGCGAAGATGCTGATCGGGCAGTGGTATGATCAGCGTTCCATGTCGAGCGACGTCGGCGCCGTGATGGCGCTGATCGGACCGTTGCGGGCGGTGGGGCTCTGATGCGCGGCGTCCAGGCCGGCGACCTCGACAGGCGCATCGTTTTGCAGGCGCCCGTGTCGGCGCAGGACGACAGCGGCCGGCCGGTCACGAGCTGGTTCGATCAGGATATTGTCTGGGCGCAGATCAAGGATGTCGCGGCGCCGGTCGAGGAGACGGTCGAGGATGGCATCGGGCTGGCGCGTCGGCAGTGCTGGATCACGATCCGGTGGCGCGATGACATCGGCGCGAACATGCGGCTGATCGATCTGAACAGGGGAAAGACGCTCCGGATCATATCCGAGCCGGCCGAGATCGGGCGGCGCGAGGGGCTGAAGTTCAAGGCGGAAGAGATTTCGACGGGAGGGCAGGAGCCATGAAAGCAGGAACCGTGAACGTCGCCGGCCTGATGAGGCAGCATAGGCTGAAAATCAAAATCGTGGGCCGGAAGCGGTTGAAGATACGCCTCTGGCTCGGAGTTCGCCTGATCGAGATCGCCTGCTTCATCATCGGCTGCAATGCCGAGATCAGCCATGAATGGACCGCGAAATGAAGGCAAAGCTCATTTCCGATGGCGTTCAGACCCGCATCATCGACGAAAACGGCGTCGCGATTCAGGGCGTCATTTCCGTGCGATGGGAACATGTCGCCGTCGACGATTTTCCGACCGTCGCGGTGACATTGGGCCTGTATGAGGTCGAGGTCGAAGGGGAAACTGTTTTCGAGATGATGAGCCCGGTCGACGGCACGAACCGCCAGATCGCCGAAATCATGTTTGCCGATGGCACGAAGTGGAAGGCGCCATGACTTATATCCTTATCTTCATTCTTTGGCTCTCTGGAGCCGCATTTTCAGGCGCCGTTTTTTCCAAACTGGGCGAAAAAAACCCGACGACGTTTGGAGATTGCTGGACCGGCGATAACTCTCTCGATCTCGTTTCACTGCTTCTATGGCCGCTCTCTTGGGCGATTTTTGCCTCTCTATTTGCCGGTCACTTGGTTGGCAAAAAGATGGCCGGATGTAAGTCGTGAACCGCAATTTCCCGGTCGGGGGGCTCGCCGAGACGCTTCGCGCGCTCGATCTGCTGCCGGACAGGCTGCGCACGAACGGCGCGCGGCAGATGCTGAACGCGATGGCCGATCCGATCGTCGAGGAGGCGCAGCTGCGCGCACCCAAGGGGTCGGGCAAGATGGCCAAGGCGATCCGCAAGGGCAGCCCGCGCAAGAATGAGGACGGGACCTTCTCGATCCGCATCTATGTCGATGAGCGGCGCGAGCATGGTTTTCTCGGCTATTTCTTCGAATATGGCGTGCGGCCCCACTGGATCAAGGTTCCCGATGCGGAGCTCGCCCATGTCCCGCAAGGCCGCCGTCGTCAGAGCCGTGCGACCAAGATGAAAAATCTCAATAAGGGGATCCGTGCCGGGAGCCTGGTCATCAACGGCAATTTCGTTGGGCCATATGTGTTTCACCCGGGCGTCCGCGCGCATCCGTTTCTGGTGCCGGCGCTCGATGTTCGGGCGGACGCCGCCATCGCGGCCGGCGGCGTGAAGCTGGCGGCGTTCCTTGAAGGCGTGAAGACGAAGACCGGCTATGATGCGCTTGCCGGCGCCGCCGCGCTCGACGAGGCGGCCTGATGTCGGACGGGATCACCGCGATCTGGGGGGTGCTGTCGGTCCATGCCGGGCTGACTGCGCTCGTTCCGGCCGCAAGGATCGTCTCGGACGACGTGCTGGCGCTGAATATCGCGGTGCCGGCGATCCAGCTTGAAATGATCAGCAGCGTCGATCGCAATCCGCTGTCTCTGACCGGGACGGTTCACATCCGGCAGCGGGTGCGGATCCGGATCCACGCGGAGGACGCGGTACAGCGGGCTGCGATCCGGGCACAGGTGCGCGCGGCGCTGTTCGCGACCCGGTTTCCGACCGTCGCCGGCATGACGCATTGCCGGATCGATACCGATGGCGAAGGGCCAGACAGCCTTGCGCCCGAAAGCAGCGTCCGGATCGGCATCCAGGACGCCATCGTTCACTATCTGGAGGCTCGCTGACATGGACGTCATCGCCAATATCGACCGCACGATCGACGGGGAGCCGCGGCGCGCGGGGGAGCGGTTCACCCTGCCCGACGATACCGACCTGATCGCGCTGGGCGTGGTACGCGCCGCGAATCCGCCCGCGGCCGTCGCGCCCGAAGCGGCGGAGGATTATCCGCCCGGCTATCAGGGGCTGCGCCGCGCGCCAAAGGCCGCCGACGAGGCTGTCCGCGAGATCGAGGCGGTGGCCCAGAAGCAACAAGAAGACACTCACCCCGACCCTCTCCCGCAAGCGGGAGAGGCAGCGAAGGGCCGCCGCAAGCGCGCCTGACCCTATTGCCACTGGCAATGTTCCCGCCCGGCCGTGACCGGGCATTTCTGCATGGAGATTTGAAATGACCAGCATCACTGCGGGCGGGACGCTTGTTGCGCTCAGCACCTCCGCCCCCGCCACCTTCGACAGCTCCGGCTATGGCGCCGTTTCCGGCTTCACCACGGTCGGCGAGGTCGACGACGTCCAGGGCGAGATCGGCCGGCTCTACGAACTGGCCACGCGCTATGCGCTGGCGCGCGACGGCGCCCCGACCCATGCCGTCACCAATTTCGACGACGGCAGCATCACACTGCCGATCGCGCTGGACTTTGCCGATGCGGGGCAGGATCTGATCCGGGCCAATGCGGGCAACACGCTGACCGGGAAGATCACCCTGCCGAGCGGCGTGATCATCTATTGCCAGGTGATCCTGCTCGGCGCGCCGATCAACATCGGCAACACGACCAGCTTCATCATGCACAATGCCCAGCTGAAGATCATCACGTCGTCGACCGGGGTCGGCATCGTGATCGTCGAGGGCTGAGGAGTTTAGTTAGCCCTCCGTCGCCGGGCGCGCGCCTTCGCGCGCTTGCGGCCCCGATGGGGCCGGGCCGGGCACGCACCATCGGGAGTTTCACATGGCAACTTCGATCGACAATCTGACGATCGCGCTGCGGATCGCGGGGCTGTTCGTCAATTCGAACGACCTCGGCAATGCCGAGCATCGGCTGAACTATAATCCGTCGAACCAGTTCAGCGACGGCAATGCCCTCAACAAAGCCGAGACGATCTTCTCGGACACGCGGACGCTTTCCGCTTCTTCGAGCGAGGATCTCGACCTTGCCGGAGGGCTGACCGACGTTTTCGGGAACGTTCTTACCTTCACCAAGATCAAGGCGATGATCGTCGTCGCAAGCAGCGGCAACACCAATAACGTGCAGGTTGGCGGCGCGGCTTCCAACCAGTTCATCAACTGGGTGGCCAATTCGAGCGATATCGTGAACGTTCCGCCGGGCGGCATGCTCGTCCTGACCGCACCTGGCGCGGCCGGGTTCGCCGTCACCGCCTCGACGGGCGACCTGCTGAAGATCGCGAACGGCTCGTCGGGCACGTCCGTGACCTATACGATCATTCTGGTCGGTACCGACACTTAGTTTGTTCCGCCCTCAGGCGCCGGGCGGGCGGCATCCGCCGCCCTTGGCTTTCGCGGGGGCGACCCGCCGGGAGCCGCGGCCTCCGCCGCGTGGGCGGCGGCCGTTCGGCCTTGCGGATCGCTCACGCGATCCGGGTTCATTTCAAGCCTATCGCCACCGTGAGGCGATGACCCTGCCGGCGGGCTTGCCGGCCTCTCCCCAAGCAACTGCCCGTCCGGCTTCGTGCCGGGCGGGTCCTCATGTTCCCGCTGGCCGGTTCACGGCCCGGCCGGCGGGGGCACCCTTCCGTGAAAGGATAGAATCATGGCGATAAAGCGTGTTCCCCCAATCGGCCTTATCCGGCTCAAGAATCCCGATGGCTCGACAATGAAAGGCGACAATGATGAGCCGTCTTTCGCGCGTGCGCACTCGCCCGCTTCGAAGCTGTGGCAGACGCTGGATACAGCTCGGCACCGTAAGGGGCTGGCCCGCGTGCGGGAGAATGGTGGGCGCGTCGAGGCGCTTGCCGACAGCCGCCAGGACGATAAGGAATTTCTGGCGGGCATCGTCGAGGAGTTCATCAATCTTCCCAGCGGGACCACGACGGAAGATGCGCACGGCAAGAAGCTGGTCGAAATCGTCCTTGATGATCCGGAGATCGGCTACATCTTCGATCAGTTGAACGGCGATACAAAGGACTGGGGCGCTTTTTTGCCCTTACCGCCGACCAGCTCGAACGGTGGGTCCGTCAACACGTCTGGCTGAACACGGCCCCCGATGTGAAGCACAGCGGCAAGGGCGAGAAGCCCAAGCCGCTGACCCGCCTTGAACAGATGAAGATGCGGAAAGTGGAGGCGACATGGCCGCCGCTCCCCGTCGATTATATCATCGACTGGCTGTTCGAGATCGGCCCCAGCGTCGCCGGTTCGATGGGCGAATCGGCGATGACGCTGGGCCAGATCAACGATGATCTGGCCGCGATCGGGATCGATGCCGATGCCTGGGAGCTGCGCACGCTGCGCCGCTTGTCGAAGGCCTATGTCGCGCAGCGGCACCTGTCCGAAGATCCGAAATGCCTCGAACCCCGTCTCGACGAGATCGAGGCGCTGAAGGCCAGGCGGCAGGATGTGGCGGCGCGGCTCGAAGCCGCATTCCGCATGCTGGCCGCACAGCAGAAGACGAAAACCCAACCCGCGCCACCGCGCCAGAGCAAGCGAAAGGAATAGCATATGGCTGGCGTTCCCGCGGGGCGGCTATCGATCGAAATCGTCGCCGAAATCGCCCGGCTGCAGACTGACCTCGACAAGGCGAAGAAGATGGTCAGCGCCGCGTCGGGCGATATCGCGAAGAGCGCGAAGGCGGCGAACGACAATCTTGCGGGCCTGTCTGGCGGGATGGCGAAGATGGTGCCGTCTACCCGGCAGGCCGCTTTTGCAGCGCGTAATCTGGCCTTCCAGTTTCAGGATATAGGTGTCCAGGCGACACAGGCCTTGACGAGTTCGAAGCCTTTGCAGGGCCTGTTCATGACGCTCGCGATGCAGGGGCCTCAGGTCAAAAATGCGCTAGACGACATGGGAAAAAGCCTGATCAGCGTGGTCGGCGGCTTTCTCCGCGCGCATCCCATATTGACCGCGGTGGGCGTGGCTGCCGGTATCGCCGCCGCCGCATTCAAGCTCTTTTCGTCCGAGGTCGAAAAGTCGGGCGAACTCGACCGCTACGCCGCGTCGCTTGGCCTCACCAAGGATGAAATGGAAAAGCTGGAAGGTGTCGGCGTCACCGCGTCCGACACGTTCAGGGGCCTGTGGCGGGTGCTCGATCGCTACACCGACCTTTCGGGTAAGTTCGCGACCGTCAAGGCCTTCATCGTCGATGCGTTCAAGACCGGCCTCAACTGGGTCATGAACTTCGCGGCCGGGGCCTATGCTGCGGTCATGGGCACGGTGAAGGTGTTCGGCACGCTGGCCACGGCGGCGAAGCAGGTCCTGTCGGGCGACTTTGCCGGCGCGCTGACGACGGTCGTCACCGGCCGGGTGATGGATGGCTATGCCAGTGCGTTCAAGGACGCCAAGGATCGGCTTCGCGCGCTCGGCGGCGAGATCGGCCAGGAGATCATCGGCGCCAGCAAGGAGCGCATCGCCGGGCAGGCTCGCGACATCATCGACAAGCGGGCCGAGAAGAAAATGAAGGATAAGGCCAAGGAAGCAGGCTCGATCCTTGCCGAAGTCATGGCCGGCACTTTCCTGGCCAATTTCGCGATGAAGTTGGAGAAGGAGATCAACGTCAAGGTCGACTGGGGCGGCGAAACCGACCTGCGGCGGCAGATGGAGGACATCGAAGCGGTTCGTCAGGGGCAGGAGCGGATTGATGAGTTCTACAAGGACATGGACCGCCGCGCTCGCGACCGAGCGCTGAAGACCGCCTATGAAATAGCCGACATTATCGGCGGGGGCGTCGGCGGAGCGATCAAGAACCTGGCTGACGCTCTCGACAAGGCTTTTCCGGATTTTGTGTCAAAAATCGGTGCAGCCATCGACAAGATCGCGGGGTCTGCCAACGGAAAATCGGGCGCAATACTCAAGCAACTCGGTGCTGGAGCGGCCATCGGAGATGCCAGCGACGGCATCATGAAGGGCCTCGGGATCAAGAGCAGCAATACCGGCGCGCAGCTTGGCGGCGCGATCGGCGGCGCGATCGGCGGGCCGGTCGGCGCCATTGCGGGAAGCATTATCGGCGGTATCGCCGGCGGCATGCTGAAGAAGGTCAAGAAGGCCTCGGCGACTATCGAAATCATGGCGGGCGAGGCGGTCACATCGTCGATCAGCGGCAATTCGTCGAAGCTGAAGGCGGTGGCCGGGGCGCTGGCGAATAGCCTGATCAGCGGCCTTGCCGGCATTGCGGACCAGCTGGGCGGCATGCTCGGCAATGGCGTCCGCATCTCGATCGGCCAGCGCAAGGACACGTTCCGCGTCGACACGGCCGGGCTGGGTCGCACCAAGAACATGCCGTCGTTCAAGACGGAGGAGGAAGCGGTCGCCTATGCCCTGCAACAGGCGATCCTGCAGGGCGCGATCACGGGTCTGCGCGCGGGCACCGACAGGCTGCTGAAATCGGGCGACGACCTTCAGGCGCAGCTTCAGAAGGCGCTCGCGTTCGAACAGGTCTTCAAGGATCTGGAATCGGCCGCCAACCCGACCAAGGCTTCGATGGCGGCGATCACAAAGCAGTTTGCGCAGCTGATCGACATCTTCGACGAGGCCGGCGCCAGCGCGGAGGATTTCGGCAAGCTGCAGGAGCTGATGGCGCTGCGCCAGCGCGAGGTGATCGAGCAGGCGTTCGAGCCGATCCGCGCCATGCTCGATGACCTGAAGGCGAAGGCGGATGCGGCCGGCGATGCGGTACGGACGGCGTTCCAGGCGGTTCTGCAGCGCGAGGCCGATGCGGTGAACGCCTATCAGGAGGCGGTGAACCAGCAGGCCCAGGCGCAGGCCGAGGCGGTGCGCGCGGCGTTCAACGCGGGGCAGCAGCGCTGGCTGGACGCGGTGACGACCGGGTTCACCGAGGAGATCGGCCGGGTCAAGGACGCGATGGGGCCGCTGCGCGATGAAGTCGACCGGCTGTCGAAGGCGGCGCAGGGGCTGCGCGATTTCGCCGACAGCGTGTTCGGCGGATCGGCGGCGGCCGTGCGGGTACGGTTCAGCGCGGCGGCGGCGAATGCGGCGGCGCAGGCCGGCGATATCGATCGCCTGCAGTCGCTGCGCGATGCCGCCATGTCCGGCGCGACCGATCGGGTGTCGATGGTGCGCAATCTGGCGACGCTGCGCAACGCGGCGGGCGGCGCGGCGTCCCGGCTTTCGGGTCAGGCCAGCGCCGCCGAAGCCCAGCTTGCGGCGATGGAACGGCAGGTCGCCGGCATCGAACAGCAGATCGAACTGGCGAAATCGCAGGTCAAGACGATGGAGGCGGTCGAACAGGCGACGGTCGACATGGCCCGGCTGCTGACCGACATGCAGACGGCGCGCGCCGCCGCAGACCAGGCCCGCGCGCAGATGGACCAGCTGGGGCTGTTGACCGAAACCGAGATGAGCTTCGCCGAGGCAGTGGCGGCCTATGAGGCGGCGAAGGCCGCGCGCGACGACATGATCCGCCAGATCACCGAGGCCGGCTTCGCCAACATGATCGAGGCGCAGAAACAGACGGGGACGCAGCTGATCGGCGCGCTGTCCCAGGTGGCGGCGATGGCGGCGAAGGCGATGACCGACGCATCGGCCTCGATCGCGGCGGTTCAGGCGGCGCAGGCGGCGGCGCGGGTCGCCAATGACAACCGGCTGTACAACTGGAGCAATTATATTCCCGGCTTCGCCAATGGCGGCCTGCATGGCGGCGGGCTGCGCATGGTGGGCGAGCGTGGCTGGGAGGTCGAGGCGACCGGCCCGGCGCGCTACTGGACCGCCGATCAGGTGGCGACGGGCGGTGCCGACATGGCCGGCGAGATGCGGGACATGACCGACCGGCTCGAACGTGCGCTCTATCAGGTCGCCAAGAATACCGGAAAGACCGCCGAAACCCTCGATGACTGGGAGGGCATCGGCATGCCCGACACGCGGAGCGCGGCATGAAGGTGATCATTCCCGTCTCGGTATCGCCCGGCGACACGCTGGGCACCGACACGATCCTGACCGCGACCAATGTCGCCGAGGACGATTATGCCGCCTGGACGGCCGGCACATACAGCCTGGGCACCCGCAAGCTCTATGATCATGCGGTCTATGAGGTGCTGGCCGACCCCTCGACCGCCGATCAGCCCGATGTCGGCGCGGCGAAGGCGTCCCCGACCTGGGTCAGGGTATCGGCCGCCAATCGCTGGAAGATGTTCGACGGATCGCCATCGGCGCAGACCGAGAATGACGAGACGATCGAGGTCGAGATCGTGGCCGGCGAGCGGATCGACGCGCTGGCGGCGTTCGGCCTTGTCGGCGAGACGATGACGGTGACGGTCGACGATGCGGGCGGCGACGGTGTCGTCTATTCGGAGACGATCGACCTGCAGGACACGAGCAATATCACGAGCTGGTATGAATGGTCCTGGGCGGCGTTCCAGTATCGGGAGGAGGTCGCGCTGTTCGACCTGCCTGGCGCCTATCCCGACGCGACGATATCGGTGACGATCGACAACGGCACCGCCACCGCAAAATGCGGCGAACTGGCCATCGGCCGGCAAAGGCTGATCGGCGATGCGGTATTCGGCGCAGCGATCGGGATCAAGGATTATTCGACGATCGAGGACGACCAGTTCGGCGAGCCGACGATCATTCCGCGCCGCTTCGCCAAGACCGCCGATATCGATGTCTCGATCGACACCACGCAGGCCTACATCATCCAGCGCGAACTGGCGAACCTGCGCGCCAGGGCGGCCGTCTATGTCGCCGATCCCAACCGGCCGGAAACGATCATCCTGGGCCTCGGCAGCTTCCGCATCGTGGTGGAAGGCCCCGTCCGCTCGAACTGCAACCTTTCCATCAAGGGCTTCGCATGACCATCACGACGATCGACGACGTCCCGACCCCGCCGGCGCGGGCGGATGGCGAGGCGCTGTACAATAGCCGCATGATCGCGCTGGTCGCGGCGCTGGCGTCGCGCGTGACGCAGATGAACGCCCAGGCCGGCGAACTCGACGCCAGCGGGACGGAAGCCGCCGCCGCCGCCGCAGCCGGCGTGTCAGCCTCCGGCGCGCAGGTCTGGGTCACGGGCACGACCTATGCCACCGGCGACAAGCGCTGGAGCCCGATCGATTACAAGACCTATCGCCGCAAGACGAACGGCGCCGGCAGCACCGATCCGAGCGCGGATTCGACGAACTGGGAGCTGGTCAGCGGGACGGGCGACGTCAACCTGACCGCGATCCAGGCGGTCAGCAACAAGATCCTGGTCGATCCCGATCTGGAAGGATCGCTGACCGAGGAGATTTACGCGATCACCGACGGGGCCAGTGTCGACATCGATCCGGCGAACGGCAAGTGGCAGAGCTGGACGCTTGGCGCGGCGCGCACCCCGACCGCGGCCAATTTCGCCAATGGGCAAAGCGTCATCCTCGATGTCGCCGACGGGGCATCGGCCTATGCCGTGACCTGGACGATCGTCACCAGCTGGCTCGACAGCTTCACGCCGGTGCTGCCGACGAGCGGCTATGCCAGGATCAAGCTCTGGAAGACGGGCGGCCTGATCTACGGCGCATGGATGGGCAACCTCTGATGACCCTGGCAAGCGGTCTCTATGAGGTGACGCGGGTGATCGCCGATCTGCTCGCGGTGGGCGGCGGCGGCGGCGGCGGAACCCCCTCGGCGAGCAAGGGCGGCGGTGGCGGCGGCGGCGGCGATGTGCAGGCGCTGTCGTCGACCCGCATCATGCCGAACATCACCTATACCGTCACGGTCGGCGGCGGCGGCGCGGCCGGCCTGAACGGGGCCACGTCGAGCATCGTCGGCACCAATTTGTCGCTGTCGGCGGCGGGCGGCGGCGGCGGCGGCGTAGCCCCGGACGGCGCGGGCGACGCGGGACCGAATAGCGGCGGCGGCGCGGCCAGCGGCGGCGCGGCGGGCACGGCGTCAGGCGGCTTCGCGGGCGCGGCGGGAGGAACACAGAGCGGCGGCGGCGGCGGCGGCGACAGCCAGGTCGGCAGCAATACGTCCAGCAACCCGAAGGGCGGCGACGGCACCGCCAGCAGCATCACCGGATCGAGCGTCACCTATGGCGGCGGCGGCGGCGCGGGCGCGTCGTCGCTGTCCGATCAGGGCGGCGCGGGCGGAACGGGCGGTGGTGGTGCCGGCGGCGGCCTCTCACCGGGCACAGGCGCCAGCACGGCCGGCGCAGCCGGTACCGCGAATCGCGGCGGCGGCGGCGGCGGCGGCGAAGGCGGCAGCGGCACGGCGGGCGGCGCGGGCGGCAAGGGCGTCGTGATCATATCCGTTCCCGAAGGCCTGCCCGTCGCGTCGTCGAGCGGATCGCCCACGGTCACGACCTCGGGCGGCCGGCGCATCTACACATTCACCGCATCCGGCACCTTCAGGCTGTGAGCGCCAGCCCCGACAGTTCCGATTGGGCCGCGATCCTTGGCGTCTTCGTGGCGGCGGCGACCCTCATCGGCGGCGGCATCAAATGGCTATTCGGTCGCGCCGATCGCCGCGAGGAACGGCAGCAGAAGCGCGAGGACGCATACGTGGAAAAAATCGAGGCGCGTCTAGCGGTGCTGGAAAAGCGGACCGGGGAACTCTGGACCTGCTTCAACCTCGTGACCCACGCCTTGCATGCGAAGGATCCGCTCGACCCGGCCCTGCAGCGCGCGGCCGATATCTTGGGCGATGCCTTCCCGATCAATCTCAGCACACCGAAGGACATGCAGGACGCGCTGCGCCGGATCGACGGCATGGCACCCGCCAATATCTGGAAGGACGAGATGTGAGCGAACTCAATCACAAGGCGTTTTTCGATGCCGCGCGCCCGCTGTTCGGCGGCAAGTTTACACAGGCGCAGGTGGACGGGCTCAATGCCGCGATTGCCGCGCTGATCGGCACCGCGCCGTCCGCCTATCCCGCATGGACCGCCGCCGGCATGACGAAGCTGGGCGAGCGCGAGATCAAGGGGCCGCAACACAATCCGTTCATCACGGAGGAGATGTGGCGCGACCTGGGCGCGAAGTGGCTGACGACCGACGACAATGACGGCCCATGGTGCGGCGGATTCGCGGCATGGTGCGCCAACAAGGCCGGCCTGCCATATCCGAAGGATTATCCGAAGGCCGCCGCATGGGCGACCTGGGGCACGTCCTGCAAGGCGCAGGTCGGCGCCTTCATCGTCAAGTCGCGCGACGGCGGAAACCACGTGGCCCAGATCGTCGGCATCACGAAGGACGGGCTGCACTATCTTGCGCTCGGCGGCAACCAGAGCGACAGCGTGTCGATCGCGCCGTTCCCGGTCGCCGCGGCCTATGCATGTCGCTGGCCCGCCGAGGTGCCCGAGGCGCATATCCCGCTGCCCGTGATGGAGAAGAAGACCAGCGTCGGGAGCGAGGCATGACAGAGCCTGCCATTCCCTCGACGATCAACATGCCCGACCACGAAATCCGGCAAACGCGCTGGTATCAGGTCTATGTGCGCCTCGCCCGGCCATCGCTCGATTGGGCGACAATCGCATGGTTCCTGTGGTGCACGATCGTCGAGCCAGCCTTCCGGCGGCATTTCGACATCGTCGCGGTCGGCATGTGCCTCGCTTGGTGCGCCGCTGTGTACAGTATCAAGTCGTTCGAGAAGGTGAAGGGGGTAGCATGATCGCCATCCTCATATCGCTGGCCGCCCGCCTGGGCGTCCCTGAGCCGCTTCGCCGGGCCGCAGGCATCGCCGGTGCCGTCGCCGCCCTGATCGCGCTGCTGGCCATCGCCAAGTGCACCTATGACCGCCGGCTGATCGCCGGCCACGAAGCCGAACAGGCGGCCAAGCTCGCCCCCGTCATCCGCGCGGCCGATGCGAAGGCCGCCGAAACCCGTCTCACCGATCTGGAAAGGAACCGTGATGAAGAAGCTGCCGAACGCGCGGCCGTGGCGCCGCTCCCCGATACTGGCCTGTCTGCTCGCCAGCGCGCTCGGGCTTGCGCCATCCTGCAGCGACAATCGACCCCGGATCGCATCCCCGCCGCTTGTCGACCTGCGCAGTGAGGCCGAGCCCCTGTTGGATCCGGTAGCCGTCGAACAGGACAGCGCGGCGGCGCTCGATGCCTATGACACGGCGCATGCCAGCTGGGGCCGGCGCGGCTGGGATGCGGTGGCGCGTCTGCGCGTCTGGTTCTGCGACGCCGGGGTGAAGGAGGCCTGCTGATGCCCGCCCCCATAATCACCGCCATGCCGGCGCAGCCCGGTGTCTCCGGCCCCTTCTCCTCCGACGATGCGGATGCGTTCATCGGCGCGTTCGCCGACATGATCACAGAGACGAACGCGCAGGCCGTGTGGCGCGAGATTCATGACCGCATCACGCGTTTGGCCGGGCTGTTCGCCCAAAATCTGGTCGACCCGCCGCAATGGGTGTCCGGCACCGAATATTCGGTCGGCGATGTCGTCTGGACCGCTACCGATTGGTTCGATTACGGGCGCATCACCGACGGCGCCGGCAGCACCGATCCGGCGAGCGACCCGACGAACTGGCAGCGCATCACCGGATCGGGCAATGCCACGCTGACCGGCGCGGAGAGCTGGACCAACAAGACCTTGAAGAACGCCACCATCCAGGGCGCGTTGACCGAGCAGGTCCATATGATCGTCGACGGCGCTTCGGTGGATATCGACCCGGCCAATGGATCGATCCAGCTGTGGGCGATGGGCGGCGCGCGGACCCCGACGGCTACGAACTTCGCCAATGGGCAGGAAATCGCGCTGTTCATCGATGGCGGCGGATCGGCGATCACCTGGTCGTCGATCGCGCCGACGTGGGTCAATGGCATAACGCCGACCCTGACAGACGGCAAATATGCGGTCATCGTGCTGTCGAAGCGCGGCGGGGCGTTCGAAGGCAAATATATCGGTACAATATTGGCGCCGTATCTCTTTTCCGAAGGCGCGGTCGATCATCGCCTGGTCTTTACCCGGGCGTCCACGGCCACTCGGATTGATTCAGCCGGACTGGTCGCAAGTTCGGCGATCGATAGCGCCCGTATCGACTATGATCCTGCAACCCTCGCCATCCTGGGATTGCTGATTGAGCCGCAGCGGACGAACGTTCTGCTGAGGTCGAGTGATTTCAACAACGCATCATGGAGCAAGGCCAACGGTTCTGTGTCGACGAACGCTGGCACCAACCCTGACGGAAGCAGCACCGTCCAGACCTTCGCTGCGACCAGCGCAAATGCTTTTCTATTTCAGGCGAGCGACATTCTAACCGGCAATTCCGGCGTTAATTCCATCTGGATCAAACGGCGAACGGGTAGCGGGGTCGTGCGACTCCGATCGGTGGCCACTGGCACCGACACACCGATCACGATAACATCAGGCTGGACCCGCGTTACCATGCCGGTAACGGGAAACACCGGCGGCAACTGCTTTGTGCTGAAGGTCGATACATCGGGCGACGCGGTCGATGTTTGGGGCGCGCAACTGGAGGTGGGTGCAACTGCCACCTCGTATATCCCCACGACGGCCTCCCAAGTGACGAGGTCGGCCGAAGCAGCAATTATTATTGTGCCGAGCGACGGCGCTTCGGTTCGCTACACGTTCGATGACGACAGCACACAGACCGTATCCGTGTCGCCGGGCTCTTATGCTATACCGACCAATCTGAACCGGCCTCGGATCAAGAGGATCGATGTCTTATGACCCATTGGGACTATTGCCTGAGGGGGGCCGACACGTCGGCCATAGATGCCTGTCTCGCGGCCGCGGGCCTGTCAGAGGATGACCCCGCAGTCAGTATCGACCGCATAGGTGCCATAGCTCGGCTTATCGGCTATGATGGTGAGGGCAATTCCGTGACGGAAGCCGTGCAGGGCTGGCATGCAAATCTGCGGCTCAGCTTCGAGCTTTCAGTCGATCAGCTCAATGCTCTTTCGACCGTTATGATCGAAGCTCCGGTGGTGCCGTTTAGGGTATGGGCGTGACCTTGACGGTAAAAGGCACGACATAAGCCGGTAGCGCACCCCAACTGCCCATGATAACGCTGGGCCATGGGCATCACCGCTGTACTGAGGGGAATCGCTTCCCATCCGCTTAACCGTGGCGCACGGATGAGGGCTATATCCCGTTTCTTTCGCTGGCAATTGGCGAGCAGGATCATGGCGGCGCCGATCGCGCTGCCTTTCGTGAACGATACGCGCCTTCTCGTTGGGTCGGGCATGTCTGGCGCGACGGGAAATTGGTATAACGGGCTGCTCGAACCGGCGGAGATGGCTTTTGCGCTCCACGCGCAGCGGCCAGGCGATCTATTCGTCGATGTCGGCGCGAATGTCGGCGTATACTCGATCATGGTGGCTGGCGCCGTCGGTGCGGACGTTATTGCGGTGGAGCCGGTACCACTAAGTTTCGATCGTCTGTCCGCGAATGTGCGGTTGAATGATCTGGGTAATATTGATGCCCGTCGTGTGGGCCTATCGGATACCTCCGGGAAGCTTTTATTCACGACAGGCCGCGACTGCATGAATCGCGTGGCAGTTCCGGGCGACGGCGGGGATCTGGTCGAGGTTGAGGTCGTGACGTTGGACGATCTATGCGGCAAGCGGGTGCCGACGTTCATCAAGATCGATGTCGAAGGCCATGAACTGGCAGTACTGAACGGCGCAAGCAAGGTCCTGGCGTCGCCGGAGCTTCAGGCAGTCGTCATGGAGACGAACGGTAGCGGGGCATCCTTTGGTGTCTCCGATGACCAACTTCACCAGACCATGGCGAAAAACGGCTTCGTGGCGCGTGGGTATGACTGGGAGCGGCGGGAGCTAATAGAGCCGGCGGACGCGGCGAACACTATATTCGTGCGGAATATCGCTGAAATGACAGCGAAGTGTCGGGCGGCGTCACGGTTTGACCTGGTCAATTGTTCCGTCTGAATCGATCCCATAGCATGAACCCCAGCAGATACAGGGCGAAGGCTGAAACAGCGAGTCCCGCAAGTTTTTCCTGAAGCGTATCGAGCATATTGATCCAGTCCTTGCTGCTCGCCGCATCGCCGACATATGCGCCGAGAATGGGCTGTCGGTCTGCGAAGAAAATCCGACCGACAATATTCCGGTGCGCTGATCAGTGCCGGCCCTGGATTTCGTTCCGGGCGGCTTCGGCGAGGAAGGCGCTGCGGGTCAGCTTGCGCACCGACGCCGCCGCATCGATCGCGGCGAGCGTTCCCATGTCGAGGGACAGGTTGACGCGCGTGAGCTTGCCGCTGGTCGTCATGCGGGGGACAAGCACGAGGAACGCGCCCTTGGCCAGATCCTCGGCTGCCAGCTCGCGAATGCGCTCGACATCGCTTGCTTCGGGCTCGGGTTGATCTTCCAGCCAAAGCTCCATGGCCTCGATCGCATTGGGGACGACATCGTTCAGATCGACGGCGGCCGAGAAACAGCCGGGCATGTCGGGGAAGTGGACGCCATAGGCGCTATCTTCGTCCTTGTGCACTAACGCGTAAAAATACTTCATGGTCTGCCTTTCCATGGGGGCGGGGCGGCTTAGAGCCACCCCACCGTCTTTGCGATGCTGCGGGCCGTGCCGATAGGCAAGTCCCGCTTGGGATGGGGGATGATCACCGTGACGCTTCCCTTGCGAAGCTTGTGGTGCGATCCCTTGATCGAAACCAGCTCGAAGCCCTCGTCGGTGAGGCGCTTGATGATCTTTTTGCTATCCCGTTCCATGTGTAAATATATACACACGACGGAGGCCGTCGTCAACCGAAATTGCGCAAATAATTACACATCATCGGCGCTACCGGATCAGCCTCTGACGATCGTCGTGGGACAGATCGTACTATGCACCGGCACGCAAAGAGAACGAAACAAGCCTATAATGCCGCAATTGCTGATCCAATTTGGCTGAAATGCCCGGATTTGCTGGGGTGCTTTGTGTTCACACCGCAGGGGTCGCAGGTTCAAACCCTGCTGCGCCCACCACGCTGCGCCATCATCATATAGGATATCCTTGCCGCCGCAGGTCGGCGATCAGGGCGGGGCGGTCGATGCGGCTCTCCGGGTGCAGCGCCGCCACCGCCATCGGCAGCCGCCACGCCTCGATAGCCTCCTCGGTCATTCCCGTCGCCTCCCGGTACAGGCGCAGGTAGAGATCAGACGCCATGTTGCGGAACAGGCGCAGCGCGCGGAAGCGCCGTAGCAGCGGGCCGTATCCGCCGTAGCGGAACAGTAATTCGGTGCGCGCGACGTCCCCCGCCGGATCGCCCCAGCTGCCGTTCGACCAGTCGATCGCCGCGATGCCCTGATCGGTGAGGATAGCGTTGCGGGGATGAAAATCGCCGTGGCACAGCCGATCGCCGTTCGGAATGGCGTTCAACCGGTCGAGCGCCAGCGTCCGCAACGCTTCGTCCACATCGGCATGCAGGATGCGGACATGGACGATGATATGCTGCGCGTGGATCAGGCCTGTGCCGCTGCAGCGATGGATCCTGGCGTGGTAGGCGGTGAAGCGCCGGAGCAGATTGCGGGAGCGGAAAGGACGGGCGAGCATGTCGCGCAGCAGGGGCGTGCCGGTCAGCTCCTCGAAGATGATCCCGAGCCGACCCTTATGCTCGCGCTTGCCGAGCGGCCGGGCAACACGCAGCCCCTGGCGCAGGGCATGGACGACACCGTCATGCTCGCGCTTGATAACGCCCGGATCGAGCCCTTCGCGATAGAGCTTGAGGACGCGGCCACCGTCCAGGCGAAAGACATCGGCGCTCTCGCCGCTGCCGATCAGCCCTGCCTGGCCTGCCATATCCATCCCAAGCCCTCTGTACCGAAACCGCCCGCATCTTGTTACGCAGACGGAGCATGCCCTATTCCCGGCGTTGACAGGGTGCCGCAACCCGGTTCATCGGCATAACCATCGCCAGACCGATATGGATGCATGATGAACGGACCCGCCGCGATCACACTTTCGCTGCTCATGCTCGCGGGAATCGCGCTGGGGAGCGGCGGCGTTTGGATGATGCTGAAACGGCACGATCACAAGCGGGGATGGCTCATGATCATCGCCGCCACGGTGATGTTCGTCAACGTCGCGATCTGGACGGTGCCCGTAAAATGACCGGGCCGGCCCTCTAGCTAAGGGCCGCCGAGCTTGGCGAAGGAGCGTCTCGAAGGACGTTACGGGTCCTTCGAGACAGGTCTTCGCCTTTGCTCGGAACCGGCTCTGCTTACCTGTCGCCCGACAGCCGCATGTCGAGATAGTCGTCGACCGACTTCATCAGATCGGGCATCTCGTCCGCGAAGAAATGGTTCGCGCCCGGAATCGTATCGTGGTGGATCGTGATGTGGCGCTGGGTGCGCAGCTTGTCGACCAGCTTCTGGACCGCGCCGGGCGTCACGACCTCGTCGCTGTCGCCCTGGATGATGATGCCCGATGAGGGGCAGGGCGCCAGGAAGGTGAAATCATACATGTTGGCGGGCGGGGCGATCGAGATGAAGCCCTTGATCTCGGGTCGCCGCATCAGCAGCTGCATGCCGATCCACGCGCCGAAGCTGAACCCCGCGATCCACGTGGTCTGCGCCTCGGGATGGATCGACTGCACCCAGTCAAGCGCCGAGGCGGCATCGCTCAGTTCGCCGATGCCGTTGTCGAACGTGCCCTGGCTCTTGCCGACGCCGCGAAAGTTGAAGCGCAGCGTGGCGAAGCCACGGCGCACGAAGGTCTGATAAAGCGACTGGACGATGCGGTTGTTCATCGTGCCGCCACCCTGCGGATGCGGGTGGAGGATCATCGCGACGGGCGCGCGGGGGCGCGGCCCCGGGTTGAAGCGACCTTCGAGACGGCCTTCCGGACCGGGGAAAATGACTTCGGGCATCGATATCCTTCTGGACCATTTGGGCCGGGCGCACCGGATGGCGCGCCGCCGATCGAAGGCCTATATAGAAAGCGGCGCCCCGCGCGCAATCAATTGGAGCATGTCCCGGCATGGCACCTTCGCGACTTTATCTCGACCATGCCGCGACGAGCCCGCTGCTGCCTGCGGCACGGGCCGCCATGGCGGGGGCGCTCGACCATTGGGCGAACCCGTCCTCGCCGCATGCCGAGGGCCGCGCCGCGCGCGCCGCGCTGGAGGATGCCCGCGCCCGGATTGCCGCTGCGCTGGGCGTAGACGGCACGATCCTGTTCACCAGCGGTGCGACCGAGGCGATCGAGATCGTGCTGCGGCGGGCAAAGGCCGGGCGCCGACTGATATCGGCGGTCGAGCATGACGCGGTGCGCCGTGCGGTACCCGATGCCGATCGGCTGCCAGTGTCTGCGGACGGTGTCGTCGAGCTCGCCACGATCGAACCGGGGAGCCTCTTCGCGATTCAGGCGGTGAACAACGAAACCGGCGTGATCCAGCCGCTGGGCAGGCTGGGTGATGCGATTCGCGACGGCGGCGCTCTGCTGCTCGCGGATTGCGCGCAGGCCGCCGGCAAGCTGCCCCTGCCCGATGCCGATTTCATCAGCTTGTCCGCACACAAGCTGGGCGGCCCGCCGGGTATCGGCGCCTTGATCGTCCGCGACCTTGCGTCGCTGAACCCGAGCGGCGGGCAGGAGCAGGGCTATCGCGGCGGTACCGAGAATCTTCCCGCCGTGCTGGGTTTCGCGGCGGCGGTCGAGGCAGGCGCCGGGTGGCTCGATCGCGCCCGCATCCTGCGTGCCCGGCTCGATGCGGCGATTCGCGAGGCGGGCGGCGTGATCGTCGCCGACGGTGCCGAGCGGTTGCCGACGATCGCCGGATACCGCATGCCCGGTGTCGCGGCGACGACGCAGCTGATCCGGTTCGATCTCGCCGGGATCGCGGTATCGGCGGGCAGCGCCTGTTCGTCGGGCAGCCTGAAACCCAGCCATGTCCTCGCCGCGATGGGCTGGCCCGAGGATGCGGCCCGTGAGGTGATCCGGGTCAGTTTCGGCTGGAATACCGAGGAAGCCGATATCGGCCGCTTCATGGACGAATGGCGGAGGATCGCCATGTCGACGGGGGCGCAGGAGAAGGAGAGGGCAGCAT
>CAZJXG010000009.1:0-6179 GCA_964549965.1 uncultured Sphingomonas sp.
TGTGGGCATCGCCCTTGTACCAGTTATAGCCGGACCAGCTCTTGCCGGTGACGAACTCCAGCTCGAACCGCTCCTGCTGCGGCATAGCGATATGCGCGGCACTGCGGGCGCGGCATTCGGCTATGGCGGCGCGCATCACCGGCTCCAGCCTGTCGCCGGGGACGATGAAGCGGTTCTGCCAGGCATCGACCCGTTCCCATAGCGGCCCCGCACCCGGCACCATCGCTTCGATCTTCGCGATCACGGGATCATAGAAGCTCAGCGGCTTCAACTGCGGCCGCACCCCGAACAGGCCCTCGGCTTCATCGGCGAAGCTGAACGTCGCGCCCGCCTTCATCGCCAGCCGGGTTTCGGCGGCCTTGAGCTGCGCCGCGAGGAAGCGGCGGCGCTGGCGATCATCGGGGGTGAGCGCTTCGGGCTTCACCGCGTTGAGGCGGACGCTCAGCGCGCGGGCATCCCGGCGCAGCGTGGCGATGTCGCGCGGCTTGGCCTTGGCGTCCTCAGCCCAGGCTTTCGGGCCGTAATAGGCGTCGACATAGCCTTCCTCGCGCTCGCCGGCCTCGAGGGTCAGGTGGACATAGGCCTCGGCGATGCCGTCGAGCGGCGAGGGCGCCCGCTTGGCGCCGACGGCGAGAACAAGAATGGCGGCAAGGAGGAGGAAGCTGCGGGTCATGGGGCGCACTCTAACCCTTCCCACCGTCATGCTGAATTTGTTTCAGCATGACGGGCTTGGGCTATTGGGTGAGCAGCCCGTGCTTCTTCTTGCCGAGGCTGAGCTTGACCGGCGTTCCGCCGACTTCGACGATCCGGTCATCCTTCTCCGGCTCGCCATCGATCCGCACCGCGCCTTCCGCCAGCTTGCGCTTGGCCTCGCCCTTCGATGCCGCGAAGCCGAGCCCGACCAGCGCATCGATCAGCGAGATGCTGCCGCCGGGCACCGCCAGGGTCGGCAGGTCGCCCCCGGCCGCGCCTTCCTCGAAGGTCCGGCGCGCGGTTTCGGCGGCGGCCGCTGCCGCCTCTGCCCCACGGCACATCGTCGTCGCCTCATTGGCGAGCACGATCTTGGCCTGGTTGATCTCCTGGCCCTCCAGCGCTTCCAGGCGGGCGATCTCGTCGAGCGGCAGGTCGGTGAACAGGCGCAGGAAGCGGCCGACATCCTTGTCGTGGGTGTTGCGCCAGAACTGCCAGTAATCATAGGCGGGCAGGCTCTCTTCATTGAGCCACACCGCGCCCGACATGGTCTTGCCCATCTTGCCGCCATCGGCGGTGGTGATCAGCGGCGTGGTCACGCCATAGACCTCCTGGCCCAGCATGCGCCGCGACAGCTCGATGCCGTTGACGATATTGCCCCACTGGTCCGATCCGCCCATCTGCAGCCGGCAGCCGCGGCGGCGGGCCAGCTCCATGAAGTCATAGGCCTGCAGGATCATATAGTTGAATTCGAGGAAGCTCAGCGACTGCTCGCGGTCGAGCCGGAGCTTGACCGAATCGAAGCTGAGCATCCGGTTGATCGAGAAATGCTGGCCCACCTCGCGCAGGAAGGGGATATATTCGAGCCGGTCGAGCCAGTCGGCATTGTCGACCATCACCGCATCGGTCGGGCCGTCGCCGAAGGTCAGGAAGCGCTCGAAGATGCGTTTGATCGAGGCGACATTGGCCGCGATGATCTCGGTCGTCATCAGCTTGCGGGCTTCGTCCTTGAAGCTCGGATCGCCGATCTTCCCCGTGCCGCCGCCCATCAGGACGATCGGCTTGTGCCCCGCCTGCTGCATCCGGCGCAGCAGCATGATCTGCACGAGGCTGCCGACATGGAGCGAGGGCGCGGTCGGATCGAAGCCGATATAGCCGGGCATCACCCCGGCGAGCGCGAGCTTGTCCAGCCCCTCCGCGTCGGTGATCTGGTGGATATAGCCCCGCTGTTCGAGCAGGCGCAGCAGTTCGGATCTGTATTCGGTCATGACGGCGGGGCGATTAGCACGCGGGGCGACGGCCTGTCAGTACTCTTGCGCTTCGGTCCACACCCCGCCAATCAGGGGGCATGACGAAGATGCTTGCCGTCGGCCTGATGTCGGGCACCTCGCTCGACGGAATCGATGCCGCGCTGATCGAGACCGACGGGGCCGGCCATATCCGCCCCATCGCTTTCCGGTCGGACCCGTACAGCGCCCAGGCGCGCGAACAGCTGCGCGAGGCGGCGGCGCTGGCGCTGAGCTTCGAGAGGCCGAGGCCCAGCCCGAAGATCGTCGACGCCGAACGAATGCTCACCAACCGCCACATCCTGGCGGTGCGCCAGCTGTTGTCGGCAGCCAATGTCGAGGCGGCGGACGTCGATGTGGTCGGCTTCCACGGACAGACGATCGCGCACCGGCCCGATCGCGGCTGGACCTGGCAGATCGGCGATGGTGCTGCGATGGCGCAGGCGCTGGGCATCAGGGTGGTCAACGATCTGCGCTCGGCCGATGTCGCGGCGGGCGGGCAGGGCGCGCCGCTTCTGCCGGTCTATCATCGTGCGCTCACCACCGGTCTTGCCGGGCCGGTCGCCGTGCTCAATCTCGGCGGGGTCGGCAATATCACCTGGCTTGGCGCGGGCGAAGCCGATCTCATCGCCTTCGACACCGGCCCGGCCAATGGCCTGATCGACGACTGGATGCTCGCCGAGACCGGATCGCCCTATGACGCGCATGGCGCCTTCGCCGCGCGCGGCAAGGTCGATCGCACGGTGCTCGACACGATGCTCGACAATGACTGGTTCGATGCGCCGCCGCCCAAGTCGCTCGACCGGGCCGATTTCACCATCCAGCCGGCGCGGGGCCTCTCGCCTGCCGACGGCGCCGCGACCCTGACCGCCTTCACCGCCGAGACGGTCGCGCTGGCGCTGCGCCACCTGCCCGTACCGCCGACGCGCCTGATCGTCGCGGGCGGCGGTCGGCATAATCCGACGCTGATGACCATGATCACGGCCGCCACGAAAATTACCGCCGAACCGATCGAGGCGCTCGGCTGGAACGGCGATGCGACCGAGGCGGAGGGCTTCGCCTATATGGCGGTGCGTGCGCTGAAGGGGCAGGCGATCAGCTTTCCGGGGACGACGGGCGTGCCGCAGCCGATGAGCGGCGGCGTGGCGCACGAACCCTGAAGAGCCTCTCCCCCTATGGGAGAGGGAAAGAGGGTCACTTCTTCCGCGCCAGGCTCCGCATCGCATCCTCCAGCCCGGATAGCGTCAGCGAATACATCCGATTGTCCATGATCTCGCGGATCATCCGCGTCGACTGGCTGTGCATCCAATAGGCCTCGGCCGACGGATTCAGCCACACCGCCGAAGCATAGACATTGAGCAGGCGTTTCAGCCACACATCGCCCGCTTCCTCGTTGAAATGCTCGACCGATCCGCCCGGCTGGACGATCTCATACGGGCTCATCGCCGCATCGCCGACGATGACCAGCTTATAGTCATGGCCATATTTGTGGAGCACGTCCCAGGTCGGCGTGCGTTCCTGGAAGCGGCGGCGATTATCCTTCCACACGCCTTCATAGATGCAGTTGTGAAAGTAGAAAAATTCGAGATGCTTGAACTCGGCTGTCGCGGCCGAGAACAGTTCCTCGCACAGCTTGATATGCGGGTCCATCGATCCGCCGATGTCGAGGAACAGCAGCAGCTTGACCGCGTTGCGCCGCTCCGCGCGCATATGGATGTCGAGGAAGCCGCGCCGCGCGGTGCCGTCGATCGTGCCTTCCAGATCCAGCTCGTCCGCCGCGCCCTCGCGCGCGAAACGGCGCAGGCGGCGCAGCGCGACCTTGATGTTGCGGGTGCCCAGCTCGACGTCATTGTCGAGATTGCGGAACTCGCGCTTCTCCCACACCTTGATCGCGCGCTTGTTCTTGCTCTCACCGCCGATGCGGACGCCTTCGGGGTTATAGCCTGAATTGCCAAAGGGGGAGGTGCCGCGGGTGCCGATCCACTTGCTGCCGCCCTCATGCCGGCCCTGCTGCTCCTCGAGCCGCTTCTTCAGCGTCTCCATAATCTCGTCCCAGTCGCCCAGCGACTTTATCTGCTCCATTTCTTCGGGTGAAAGATATTTCTCGGCGACCGCCTTCAGCCAGTCCTCGGGGATCTCATGTCCTTCGGGCGTGGGTGCGAGCACGCCCTTGAACACCTTGCCGAACACCCGGTCGAACCGGTCGAGATGCCCTTCGTCCTTCACATAGGTGGCGCGGGCGAGATAATAGAATTCCTCCGTCGACCAGCCGATCACATCGCGGTCGAGCGCTTCGAGCAGCGTCAGATGCTCCTTCAGGCTGGCGCCTATGCCTGCCGCGCGGAGCTCGTCGAGGAATCCGAAGAACATCAGGCCTCCATAGCGCGGCGGTCATGATGACGCGACCACCATAGTGCGGCGAGGCTGACCAGCGCCGAGGCGCTCAGATAATAGCCGACGAAGCCCAGTCCGCCGCGATCGGCCAGCCACTGCGCCACGGCGGGCACCGGGGCCGCGCCGAGGATGCCGGCGATGTTGAAGGTCATCGACGCGCCGGTATAGCGCACGCGCGGCGGGAACAGCGACGGCAGGAAGGCGCCAAGCGGACCATAGACGAAGCCCATCATGAACAGCGCCAGCGCGAGCCAGACGGAAATGACCGGGAGCGCGCCGGTCAGGAACATCGGCCCCATCATCAGGCCGGTCACGATCGTCCCGACGCAGCCGCAGATCAGCACATAGCGGGGGCTCTTCACGTCGGACCACCAGCCCGCCAGCAGGATGCCCGCCGCCATGAACAGGATCGTCACCAGCTGGACGCTCAGGAAGGTCTCCTTGGAAATGCCCAAGGTCTTGGTGCCGTAGCCGAGCGCGAAGGCGGTCGCGAGATAATAGGTGGCGAAGCAGGCGACCGCGGCGAAGGTGCCCGCGACGGTCGGCACGAGATGGCTGCGGAACAGTTCCGCGATCGGGACACGCGCAGGCTCGGCCTCGGCCAGCGCCGCCTGGAAGGCCGGGGTTTCGGTCAGCTTCAGGCGCACCCACAGGCCGACCCCGACGAGCAGCGCGGACCCCAGGAAAGGCAGTCGCCAGCCCCAGTCCATGAACTGCTGCTGCGTCATCGCCACGCCCAGGATCAGGAACAGTCCGTTGGCGGCAATGAAGCCGACCGGTGCCCCCAGCTGCGGGAACATGCCGTAGCGCCCGCGCCAGCCGGGCGGCGCGTTCTCCACCGCGAGCAGCGCCGCTCCGCCCCATTCGCCGCCGAGGCCGAAACCCTGGCCGAAGCGCAGCACGGCGAGGAGCAGCGCGCCGATCCATCCGGCGGTCTCATAGGATGGCAGGAAGGCGATCAGCAGGGTCGACATGCCCATCACCATCAGCGAGGCGACGAGCGTCGACTTACGGCCGATGCGGTCGCCGAAATGGCCGAATGCCCAGGCGCCGAGCGGGCGCGAGAGGAAGGCGAGGCCGAGCAGCGTGTAGGACCAGATCAGCTGGGTCGACGGCTCAAACCCGCCGAAGAACAGCGGCCCGAAGACGAGCGATGCGGCGGTCGCGAAGATGTAGAAATCATAGAATTCGACCGACGTGCCGGTAAGGCTGGCGAGCAATATGCGCCGCGTCGACGGTGGCTGGATGCTGTCGGCCATGAAAATCCCTCTTACCCGCGCCGGGATTGGCGCGGGAGAGGGGGCGGGTCAAGAAGCTATGCGGCCCCTCCCGCAGGGAGAGGGGCCTGGCGGTGGCTCAGCGGCACTTCACCTCGCCGCGATCGACCGACCGGCCGAGAGCGCCGCCGGCAACCGCACCGAGGATCGTGCCAAGGGTCGACGAACGGCCATTGTCGATCGCATTGCCGAGCAGGCCACCGGCGACCGCGCCGACGATCAGGCCGGTCGTGCCGTCCGAACGGCGGCAATAATAGCGACCATTGCTGCCACGATAGATGCGGTCGTTGCGGGTCAGGCGGCGCTCCTGATAATAGCGCCCGTCGCGATAATAGCGGTCGGCATAATAGCGGCTGCCGGCGCGCCTGTCGGGGCGGTTCCAGTCATATTGGCGATAATCGCGCCACGCCTCGCGCCGATCGCGGCGGGCCTCCTTGATGTCACGGCGGGCCTCGCGCACGTCGTGCCGGGTTTCGCGTCGATCCTCACGCCACTCGCGGCGATCCTCGCGGCTCTGGGCCGCAGCGGGCTG
>CAZJXG010000009.1:6189-45482 GCA_964549965.1 uncultured Sphingomonas sp.
GCGATCGTCGCCGGTGCGATGGTCGCGGCCATGGCGATCGCCATGATGAACTTACGCATTGTAAATCTCCTGTCCGAAAGGGACGGAGGCAGAACGGAAGGGCGCGGCCTAAGGTTGCGTGAACCCCATATTACGTCGCGTTCAGCGGGGGGACAGGCCCGACCCTACTCTTTGCATTTTGCCGATCGCTGCTCGATCTCCCGCCCCAGCAGCGCGCCGCCGCCGCCGCCGATGAGCGTGCCTGCCGCGCGGTGGCGGCCGCCGTCGATGATGTTGCCGAGCAGCCCGCCCGCTACGGCTCCGAGGATCGCGCCGGTTGTCCCGCTCGGCTTCGCGCAGTCGATCCCCGGTACGGGCGCGCGCGTCTCTCCGGCGGCGCTGGCGTGGCTGTCCTCCCAGCGTCGGGCATCGTCCGTGCGGGTGGCCTCCGTTGCCGGGGGAATATCGTCGAGGAAGTCGTCGGGCAGCGCGCTGAGCTTTCGGCTGTCGGCGGGGGGCAGGTTCACCGCGGCGGCGCCGGTTGCAGCGGCCAGGGTGGCGGTAAGCACGGCGGTCAGGATGAACATACGCATCGGCATCTCCCTGGGCAATCATCCGCCAGGCAGGGTTAGTGCGTCAACCCGTAACGAACGCACGAAAGGCCCGGCGGCCGAAGCCGCCGGACCCTCGTCGTCCGCATATCCGTGAACGGCCCTGATCGACGGTGCCGGCCGGCCGCCACGGGGGCTCAGAAGCGCCCGGCCGGATGTCGATCCTGTCCGCCACGGATAAGATGCGGCTCAGCTCAGCGGCAGCGGGCGTCGCCGCGGTCGATCGAACGGCCGATCGCAGCACCGCCGCCCGCACCCAGGATCGTGATCAGCGTGGTGGACCGGCCATTAGCCAGCTGGTTGCCCAGCAGCCCGCCGGCAAGCGCGCCGATGATCAGGCCGGTGGTGCCATCCGCGCGGCGGCAATAATAGCGCCCGTCATTGCCGCGATAGACGCGGTCGTTGCGGGTCAGCCGGCGCTCGCGATAGCTGGCATCGTTGCGGTAATAGCGCGCGGCATCATAGCGGTTGCCATAGCGCGGATCGGGGCGGTTATAGTCGTAGCGGCGATAATCGCGCCATGCGTCGCGCCGGGCATCGCGACGGTCTTCCCGCCGTTCCGCGCGGCGATCCTGCCGATCGTCGCGGCGATCGGCGCGATCGTCGCGGCGCTGCTCGCGGCGGTCATGCTGCGACCAGCCCTGCTGGGCCATGGCCGGTATCGACGGCATGACGGTTGCGGCCAGGGCGGCCGCGATGATGAACCTGCGCATTTCGGATTATCCTTCGGGATAGTTGCGGGTTCAAAACGAAGCCTGATGGCAATGGTTGCGTGAATATAAAACTACCGCGCATTCAACCTGATGACAGATAAGCACATTTGTTCCCAAGCGCATCCGTAACAACGGAACCATGGCCGCTTCCATTCGTCTTTGCGGCAGTCGGATCGATACGGATCGATTCCAGGAGAGCAGATCATGAAAACCTATATTCTCGCCGCCGGTATTGCCGCCGCCGCGCTCGTATCGACACAGGTGAACGCAGCCACCGTCTGCAAACAGGATAACACCGGCCGCACCGTCGCGACCATCGCCGGTGCCGGCATCGGCGCCATCCTGGGCCGCGTGATCGACGGCGGCCGTCACAAGGAGGTCGGCACGATCGGCGGCGCCATCGCCGGCGGCATTGCGGGCAACCAGCTCGCCAAGGACGATCGCCCGCGCTGCGACGTCGCCTATGGCTATTATGACGAAAGCGGCCGCTGGCACGCCAACCGCATCGATGCGAACACGGCGCGCGGCTATTATGACCGCAACAACAACTGGGTCGAAGGCGCGCCCAACGGCTATTATGACAACAACAACCGCTGGGTCGCATTCAACGGCGACGCGCAATATGCCGGCTATCGTGATCGCGACGGCCGCTATGTCCCGGTGGGCGTGAGCGGCTATTATGCCGCCGATGGCCAGTGGGTGCAGGCGACCGCGCCGGGCTATTATGACAGCCGTGGCCGCTGGGTCGCGGGTCCGGCCTCGGGCAGCTACGACGCCAATGGCCGCTGGATCCCCGGCAGCGCCAGCGGCACCCCGACAGGCTATTGGGAAGCACGCCGCTTCCCGGGCTATTATGACACGAACGGCCGCTGGGTCCGTGGCGAGGTGATGGGTTATTATGACGCGCGCGGCCGCTGGGTTTCCACGGGCACCGTCGATCGCCCGCAGAGTGTCGCCTATGGCCGCAACCAGGATGTCCGCACCCGCGAGGCGCGCATCGCCGAACGGATCGACCGCCAGCGCAGCCGCGGCGTGATCAGCAGTTCGGAAGCGCGCCGCGCCCGCAACGAACTCACCTCGATCAAGCGCGACGAACAGCGCATGCGTCGCTCGGGCAATCGCTTCACGGCGAATGAGGAGTCCGTGATCCACCAGCGGCTCGACGCCCTGACCCGTCAGCTGCGGGCGGATCGCAACGATGGGGACAACTGGGCGGGCTGATCGCGCCAGGCCGGCCAGATGATGGGGCGGAGCTTCGCGGCTCCGCCCCATGATCCCGTCTGGCCCTCGATCTCGATCGAGACACACAGGTCTTGCGGGCTGTGCCGCAGAGTTCGGGACGGGGTGCAGGTGAGACGGGGGTTTCCTGCGACTCTGGGGATGGCCGGGCCATCGCTCCTGACCGGCCCCTTGAATTCCCCGCACCTGTCCCCATATCCATCCCGCTAACGTCGCTTGCGACGGAAACTTGATACCTTCGGGCGCGCTTTTCCTCTCCACGCTACCTGGCTCCGCCGGCATTCTGTCGGCGGCAATCCCGTTTTCGTGAAAGGAAACACCACCATGGCTATCGGCAAAGTAAAATTCTTCAACATCGACAAGGGTTATGGCTTCATCGCCAATGAAGATGGCTCGGGCGACAGCTTCGTCCACATCAGCGCCGTCGAGCGCGCCGGCATGTCGACGCTGAACCAGGAACAGCGCGTCAGCTACGATCTCGAGAAGGACCAGCGCGGCAAGATGTCGGCGGTCAATCTTCAGGACGCCTGAGCGACCCGACCACGATGATCGAGGCTGGAGCGACTATCCGATCGCATCGGATGGGCCGCTCCAGCCTTTTCTTTTACCGCGATTTCGCGTTGGCAGACGATTTCGGCCGGCCAGAAACCGCTCAGAACAGGGGAAAGTCATGTCGAGAGTGCCCGTGAAGCCATTTCTGATCACCAAGGATGAGAATGGTGAGTTCCGTCTGACGGTGCGCCGGACCCGGTACAATTCGCAGAATTATCCGCTGGTCGATTCAAAGCTGCAGGACGAGGTCTTCAAGACCATGACCGCCGCACGCGCCTTTGCCCGCGAGCATTTCGGCGCCGAGGCCGGACAATATGCGCGAGCCTGACGTCCATTCCATGGATGGGGGGCGGCCTGAGGCGGCCGGGGTGATGGCGATAGCCGTCGTCCCCGGCCCTTTTCACGTCCGGGCCGGTTGGCCCGATCAGGCGATCTGCCGATCAGGCGATCTGGATGTCGAAGGCGAACCGAGCGGCCTCGCCATGATCGTAGAGTTGCACCTGCCGATCGGTGACGGTTGCCGACCAGTCGGTGGCGGAGCCCCGATCATGGCCGCGCGCCGTCAGCCCATCGATCTCGATCGAGACGAACGCCTTGTCGGCGGCATCGTAGAGCTCGGGAATTCCGCCGCCAAACCTTGCCGCGCGTTCACCGTCATAGCCCTGCAGATGCGCGCCGCGCGCCTCGGCGGCGATGCGCAGGTGGCGGGCGGCTGCGTGATCGTACAGGCCGGCGACCTTTTTGCCGGTGATGAAGGCGAAGGCGGCGGCTACGGCCATGGCGCGGGTGTGGGGAAGCATCGAGCTGTTTGGCAGGCCCGGGGACGGGGGGCAAGGGGGAACAGTGGTTCCAGGATGTTAGCCGTACCTGTCATCCACAGGAATTGGAAAAAGCCCGCCCCAACTCAGAAAACGCCTCGCAATCGCTATTTGGGATCGCTCACGACCTGTGATCGAATCCATTCCACGAGTGCCATGAACTCGGGTGCGGCATCGACATCCGTCCCGCGCAATATACGCTGACTGTCGGCTGAATCTATCGTTACCTCGTAGCTTTGCGCTTCCGGGGCCGTTTGTTTGTGAACTCCGTCGGTTCCGATGGGCTGGGCTGCATTCGTTGCGGCGTCGACCAAAGCGTCGACCTTGGCTCTCATAGCGGATGGAAGCAGATCGGTGTCGACGGTGGATGGCGGAAGCCGGAGCCCCGCCGTCCACCCGCCGCGCGTCTGGAGTTTGATTTTCATCCCAAGCGTACTCCCGAGCTGGTATCGGATGACGCTTCACGAGGCTTTGTTGCTCCGCCCGGCTTTCCCGGCGATCGATCGAACCTGTTCCGAGAGGGTTTCGATGCGAGCCGCCAGCTCTTCCAGGGACAGGCTTCGTTCATCGGTGATCTTTTCTCCATAAGCTGAAAGGCTGACAGGCCCGCTGATCCGTATTCCGACGCCACCCCACGCGTCGAGTACAGCTTTTTGCGCCATGCTTCCCGCGCCATAAAGCTGGCCGGCCTTCATATAGGTCGTGTCTGCGAATTCCTGGAACTGGGTATTCGGACTGGACGCGCAGAGAGCCTGATACCAGATGTGCCCGGGCGCTTCCCAAGCGTAGCCGCCAATACCGATGGCGGTCAGATAAAATGCTTTATTGGGAATGCCGGAATTGATGTGAACGCCGCCCCAATCACCATCGTCGGTGTTGGGCAGATCGACATACCGGGTCATATGATCGGGCTGGGGATCCTGGCCAAGATCGGGATGGGAATAGGCGGTACCGGGGGCCTTCATCGAACGAAGCGCGTCAGCGTTCACTGCGGGCGTAAAGACTTCGGCACCGATCAACCAGTCCGCCTGAGCAGTGGCCTCGCCCTTTGCCCATTGCTTTACGAGCGAGCCAAAGACGTCCGATATGGACTCATTCAGGGCGCCGGATTGATTGCTATACTCGAGCCCGGCACTGAACTCGGTAACGCCGTGCGTGAGTTCGTGCGCGATGACGTCCAGCGAAGCGGTGAAGTCGGTGAACAATATGCCGTCTCCGTCACCGAACACCATCTCCTGACCGTTCCAGAAGGCGTTGTTGTAGCCAATACCCCGGTGAACAAAGCCATCGAGCCGCATTCCTCGACCATCGATCGAATTGCGATCAAAGTTTTTTGCATAGAAATCCCGGGTGAACCCCAATCCTTCAAACGCACGATTCACGGAAGCATCGGAAGACTTTGCTCCCCCTTCGCTGCGTACCAGCTGCGCGGATGCGAGATTGGTGCCGCGCCCGCAATCATAGATTGTTCGACGGCCACCCGACGGGCTGGAGACCGCGCCGAGGAAGGCGGAGCGAACCGCCCGCTCGCCTCGAAGCCTCTGGGTGGTGAGCAGTGTGGCGAGGGCGGCGCGGCGAATTTCGTCGTTCTGGCTTTCGAGCAGCTTCTTGAGCATGTGCGGCGGCAGGATGCAGCTAACGCACCGACACGTATCGGCCATGATAATCTCCGTCATTGAGGGTGAGAGATCACGAATGTCGTGAATGATTCAGTTCTTATCGGGGACCGTCCACCGTGCGAGGACATGGTGAGCAGGAAGATGTCACCCGCCCCAAGCTGGCCGGCAGCCCGCGCGATGCCGCCTGTGACCTTTGCTTGCGTGGCCTGTGCGGTCAGCAGGACCATGCTGTCGAAGCCGCAGCTCTGCGCGATCAGCCGCATGTCGCCGGCATCGGCTTCACAGGCGTTCAGCGGGCCAGACCAGCCGGCGTAATGACTGGGATCCACCGCGTTCCGGACCGGCGCTACGGCCGATCCGGAATGTCGGGGTCGGTCAGTTGCTGAGGATGCAATCGGCGGTCTGCGCGCCATCCAGGACATGTTTGCGCACCGAGTTGAAATCGGTCTGCGCTATGGCGCAATTGACCCTGCCGGACTGTTCGAGCCCACCGGTGGCCGGATCGACGACGCGAAAGTTCGCGACGAGACCACCGGAGATGCGTACTGCTTCACCAAAGCCGAGCCTGACGAAAATGTTGGACCGGGTCACGGCCGTACCGCCGACCTTGTCGACCGAAACGCGCAGTAACTTGATGTCGGCGCCAGCGAGGTCCCCCAGCGCGGCGGCGCGCTCGAGCGGCGAAGGCGCGCCCTTTTCGCCAGGCGTCGTGGCCTCGGCGCTCAACGCGTCGAAGTTCTTCACCACGGTTGCGGCGCTCTCGACCTTTTTGTCGGCGCACGGACGCAACGCGTGGACGCTGTCCTTGAGCATATTCCAATCCTCAATCAGCGAACTCTTTCCAGCCGCGGCGATCAGATCGGACGGAATGCGCAGATCCAGCTTCGGGCCTTTCGCATTGGCCGCGCCGATCGCGTCGATCAGCGCGCGCTCGCCCAGCGCAATATCGAAGCCAGTGATCGTCTTGTCGGTGCGCAGAACACCGGCGAAATCCGCTGGAGTGGGCTGCAAGCCCTTGAACAATTTCTCGTTGAACAATTTATCTTGCTTATCGAGCGAGCATAGTGTTGTCGCGCTTTCCGCCTTCGCCCGCAACAGCCCTATGCGCCGTGATAGCGCTGCGCCGAGGTTGAGGTCGAGATTGACCGCTTCCTCGCGGGTAAGCAGCAGGATTGGTTTGCCCTGATAGGCGCCAAGCTGGCCGATAATGGCTCGTGCCGCTTCATTCATGGTGCGGCTGGCGAGCAGAAAGCCCTCAATCTCCCCGCCCTTCTCGCCAAGCGTAGTGTCGCCGCTTGCGGCTTCGATGCCGAGCGCCGCGAGCAGGCCCGTTTCGACAGTGTCGCCGGCCCAGGCCGGGGTTGCGATATATTGCGAGCCGAGCATGAGCGCGGCGCAGCCGATGACGTGACGAACTTTGATCATGGGACGTTCCTCCTGTTTTCCCCATCCAGGTCGGCCGAAAATCTAGGCGCGCTGGCATCGTGCTGCGCGTGACGGTCGTCACGGCTGCGATTCTACTTGATCGTCCGGCAGCGCTGGGCAGGGTGCGGATCTTCATGACCATGCGAGACGGGGGCGTCGGATGCAGGCTTCGGGGATGCAGGCTTCGGAGGTGCAGGCCGCGGGACGGGCGGCTCTGGCGCGCGGGGATTATCGCGGCTTCATAAGCTATAGCCATGCCGATGCGCGCATGGCGCGCCGGCTCCACCGCGCGATGGAAAGCTATCGGCTGCCCCGCGCGCTTGCGATTATCGGCGAGGAAGGGGCGCGGATCGATCGGCTGGGGCCGGTGTTCCGCGACCGCGACGATTTTCCCGTCGCCGTCGATCTGTCCGAGGCGGTCCGGAAAGCGCTGGCGCGGTCGCAGGCGCTGATCGTGCTGTGTTCACCCGAGGCGAAGGCCTCTTATTGGGTGGGGCAGGAAATCCAGCTATTCCGCGCCCTGTTTCCGGATCGTCCGATCATGGCTGTGTTGCTGCGCGGCGACCCCGAAACGGCCTTTCCCGATGCGCTCACCGCCTGCGGCGAGCCGCTGGCGGCCGACCTGCGGCCGGGCAAGGATGGCAGGCGACTTGGGGTACTGAAGATCGTCGCGGGCCTGCTCGATCTTCCGCTCGATGCGCTCGTCCAGCGCGACGCCCAGCGCAATCTGCGCAGAGTGATGGCCGTCACGCTCGCGGCGTTCACCCTGCTGATAATCATGGCGGCCATGACGATCACAGCCATCAGAGCGCGCAACGACGCCGTCCGGCAGCGGGCCGAAGCCGAAGGGCTGATCGAATATATGCTGACCGACCTGCGCGCCGATCTGCGCCATGTCGGCCGGCTGGATGTGATGACCGACGTCAACCGGCGGGCGCTGCGCTATTATCAGAATCAGGGCGAGCTGCGCACGCTGCCCGCCGACAGCCTCGATCGCAGGGCGCGGATCCTACATGCGATGGGGGAGGATGACGGCCGGCAGGGCAAGGCCGGCAGCGCCCGCCGCCGCTTTGCCGAAGCCTATGGTGTCACCCGCGAACAATTGCGGCGCGAGCCTGACGATGGCGATCGCCTGTTCGCGCATGCGCAGAGCGCCTACTGGCTGGGCTTCGCGGGCTATCGCGCGGGGAACTGGGCGATGGCGGCGCGATACTGGACCGAATATCGGCGGCTGGCGGGTTTGCTCGCGGCGGCCGAGCCCGGGAGCCGGCGCGCGCACGAAGAGGTCGGCTATGCCGAAGGCAATCTGTGTACGCTGGCGCTGGCGCGCGCCGCGACTGCCCGAAACGCGCTGCCGCATTGCCGCTCGGCGCTCTCTTCGATGCAGCATGTCGCCAGCCTGTCCGGCAACACCGCCGCAGCGCGATCGGCCGTCGCCAACCGCCGGGCGTGGCTCGCCGACGGGATGATCGCGCGGGGCGACCTGAAGGGCGGGATCGGCGAGCTGCGGCTGCAGGAGCGCGACCTGCGCGCGCTCGTGGCGGAACGCCCCAGGGATTTCGACCTGCTCGATCAATGGATGCGGGCCTTGATGGTGTTGTCCGAACATCTGCGCGACATCGGCCGCATGGAGGAAGCGCGCGCACTGCACGAACGCGCCCGCCGCATCGCCGCGAAACTGACGGCGCAGGATCCGGCCAACGGCAATTGGAAGCGTACGGCCGAACGTATCGGCACATTCGACCATGGCTATGCGAAAGGGAGAACATCATGAGTGAAGATGCGACACGCGAAACGCCAAAGATGGTGGCGACCGGGCCGATCACTGAAATGCTACCGGCCCAGGGGCTGCCCATCGGACTGGCGAAATTCATCCGGCTCGGGATCGACCAGCAGGATAACGGCAAGCTGTTTCTCAAGCCCGCAGTGAAAGGCTATGTACCGGAGAATATCAACGGCGATTTCCCTGCCGTCATTGCGCAATATGTGCTGGGGGAAAAGGCGATTCCGGGCGGCTACAAGGAAGAGCCAACCCCGAACGACATCGGCAGGACGCATATGTCGCTGCACGCCGATGGCGGCTGCTATGTGGTCATCGAGCTCGATGAACAGATCGCCTGGACGTTTTCAGACTGTTCGACGCCATTCTCGACGACGTTTTTTCCCGATGGCCGCAATCCTTTCTCGGAGCCGACCCTGTGCTGGGTCGATCAGGCGGGGGGATTTTCCAAGGCAGAGGTGCTGCCACTGCGTGCTGAAAGCATCAATGCGAAAACGCGCTGGGCCTATTTCGTCTTCGATCGAGGAGCAGTCTCTGAGGCCGCCGGAGATAAATTCTACCGCGGCTTCAATATCCATGTTGCTCTGTACCCGGACGATGCGGGGTCGCCGCCCATCCTGATCACGATCGATCCCGATGTCGGCCATCCCGGTGGCCAAGGCAACTGATAGGGCTTATCCTCCTACCATGCAGACGAGCTTGCCAGTCATCCGCTCCCTTGCGCGATCCGGGGCCATCGAACTGGCGTGGTCGGCCTTCGAGGAGGCGGGGTGGCATGAGCGGGACGATCTGCCCGAGGCGCTTTGCCTCAAGGGCAGGCTGTTCAAGGACAGGGCCGCGCTGGCTTCGCCGGGCCAGCGCGGCGCCTGGCTCGATCAGGCGATCAACGCCTATCTCGCCGCCTTCGATCTGTCGCCGGCGACCTATCCGCTGATCAACGCCGCGACGCTGGCGCTGCTGTCCGGCGATACGCCTCGGGCCGAGGCGCTGGCGCGGCTGACGATCGAGCTGCTCGACAGCGGCACGCACGAACCGGAGACGCCCTACTGGCTCGCGGCAACGCGCGCCGAGGCGATGCTGCTGCTGGGCGATGCGCAAGGATCCGCCGCGATGGTGAAGCAGGCCGTCGCCCTCGCGCCCAGGGCGTGGGAGGATCATGCCTCCACGCTTGCCCAGTTTTCGCGCATCGCGGAGCATCTGGGGCTCGCGGTGGACGGACTGGAAGACATTCGCCCGCCGGCCAGCCTGAGTTACCGGGGCACGATGGGCCTTTCGCCCCAGGACAGGGCGGCAGGCGCACAGATCGAGGCGGTGCTGAACCGCGAGCGCCCCGGATTCCTGTACGGTGCCCTGGCCGCGGGCGCGGACATATTGATCGCCGAGGCTGGACTGAGGCTGGGCGCCCGGCTGCACGTGCTGCTGCCGGCATCGCTGGAGGCTTTCCGCGCCTTGTCGGTCATGCCCTTCGGCAAGGAGTGGGGCGCACGCTTCGACGATCTTTGCGCGGCGGCCGAATCGGTCGAGACGATCGCGACGCCGGGGCCGCCGAGCGTCGCTGGTGTCGCGCTGGCCCAGGCGATGGTGCGCGGCCTTGCGGTCGTCAACGCCCGCGAGCTGCAATCCCCAGTCCTGACCCTGGAGGTCGATTGCCTGCCCCCGTCTTCGCGCGCCGAGGGCGTTTCATCTCCCGCGCCGGGCCTGCGGACGATCCGCATAGCCTGTGCGGAGACGGTCGGCGCGGCCACGTCGCCGCTCGCCGATGATCAGCAGTTGCTGGCGATCGTGGCCTGGCCGGAGGGTAGCGCGGCGATCGAACGGGAATCCGGATATGCGTCGTGGTGCCATCTGGCCGATGGTATCTGGGCGGCCGGCTATTCCGATCCGGGCGCGGCCGTGGCGGCGGTTCGCCGTGTGGAACGCGACAGCGGCAAGCCGTTGTCCATCGGGCTGGACTATGTCCTGGCGCCCGCCGTGCTGGAAGCGCCCGGAGATGTCGCGGCCGGCGCACGCGCGATCGCGCGAACCGCGCGTCCGGGCCAATGGCTGGCGAGCCGCACCATGGCGCTCAGCCTTGTCGGGGAAGCCGACGGAACGATGATCCAGCCCGTCGGCGAAGTCCGTTGCGCGGCATGCGCCATCGATGTGTACGCGATTACGGGCGCCTGACGCTCACACCAGCATTTCGGCCAGCATACGGGGCGACAAGATGGTGAGGCCGTCCACGCCGCGCTGGACGATGCCTCGTCGCTCCAGCGCGTTGATGGCGCGGGATGCCGTTTCCCGCGTGGTCTGCGCCATGACGGCAAGCGATGTCACCGACGGGCAGGGCGAAATCAGCTGCCGTCCGTCGGCGAGCTGGAGCAGCTCCGCATAGACCCGCCCGTTCGCCGTCAGGGCCACTCTCGCGGCAAGCCGATCGAGGGCGATGTGAAGCTGCCCCGCGAACATGGTGGCCAGCCGAAAGGCCACCGGGGTGTGAATGCCGGCAATATCCCGCAGCCGGCCCGTTTCGATCTGGAGCAATTCGAGCTTATCGATCGCGTGAACCTCGAACAGGCTGCGGCGCTCCTCCGGAAAAGCGCCGAAAATCTCGCCGGGACTGAAGGTCATCAGCTGGGTCTGCTGCCCATCGATCGACAGCGAGCAGGACCGCGCCGTGCCCGTGACGACGATCCAGCAATGGCGAATGGCCTGGCCCTGACCAAAAATCTGCGCGCCAGGCGCATGGCTCCTCAATATCGTGGAGGTTTCGATCGTGCCGGCGACCTCGGGGGCGCAACGAAAGGTCGCGGCGAGGCAGTCGACTATGTCTGCTCTGTCGAGCATTCGCACCTTCCCCCGCCGCGCGCCGCAGCACGGCTTAGCATAGGCCTGCGGGCTTGGGTAAGGTCAGTCGCGGATGGGGTGCACCTACTTCACGCGGGAGCGGCGACGCACCCGCTTGTTCTTCGCCCTTCAGACCGCCTCCAGCAGCTCCTCGATCTCGCCGCGTATCGCCTCGGGCCTGGTCGTCGGCGCGTAGCGGCTGAAGATGCGGCCCGAGCGGTCGATCAGGAATTTGGTGAAGTTCCACTTGATCCCCTCGGTGCCGAGGATGCCCTTGGCGTTGCTCTTCAGCCACACATAGAGCGGGTGGGCGTTGGGGCCGTTGACGTCGATCTTCGCGAACATCGGGAACCGGACGTCGTAGGTGAGGCGGCAGAATTGCTCGATCTCGGCCTCGCTGCCCGGCTCCTGTGCGCGGAACTGATTGCAGGGGAAGCCGAGAATGGTGAGGCCCCGGTCGGAGAGCCGCTCGTGCAGCATCTCCAGCCCTTCATATTGCGGGGTGAAGCTGCATCTGCTGGCGGTGTTGACGATCAACATCACCTTGCCGCGATAACGTTCCAGCGGCACCTCGTTGCCGTCGATGGCCTTGGCGGTGAAGTCGAAGGCGGTGGTCATGCTGTCCTTTTCCTTGCGCATATCGTCACCAAACGGGGCGCTTGCCAAAAGCCGCTGCTGCTAGCCCTGTTTGCGCGCGTGCGGCATGCGGGGTTTCTCCTCGGGCGGGACGAGCCCTTCGAGCACCGCCCAGAAGCCGGTGACGGCATTCTGCCCGGCCTGGGCATAGGCCGCCGACATCGTCTCGCGCAGCGCCTCGAACAGCGAGGCTTCCAGTTCGGCCCCCGCCTCCGTGACGCGGAGCAGGCGCTGGCGGCGGTCCTCCCGGCCCGTGCGCGTCTCGATCAGGCCGCGCTCGCTCAGTTCGTTCAGGACACGACCCAGCGACTGTTTGGTGATGGCAAGGATGCGCAGCAATTCGCTGACGGTGATGTCCGGATTGCGCGCGATGAAATAGAGCGAGCGATGGTGGGCGCGGCCCAGCCCCTGTTCGGCCAGCCCCTCGTCGATGCCGCGCAGCAGATGGCTATAGCCGAAATAGAGCAGTTCCACGCCGCGCCGGATCTCCGGCTCACGCAGGAATAGCGGGGAGGCGGCGCGGAAGGCCTCGGGAGAATTTTGGACAGCCATGTTGACGTAATTTGCCAGCGACATTATCGGAACGCAACGTCAAAGCGCGTTCCGGGCGAATTATCCATCACCGGCATGCGCCACGCGGCAATATATGAATCACCACGCAGGATGATGTGACATGGCTGAGGAACCGACCTACGACGATCGCGACGGCTTCATCTGGCTCGACGGCCAGCTGGTTCCATGGCGGGACGCCAAGGTCCATGTCCTCACCCATGCGATGCACTATGCCTCCTCGGTGTTCGAAGGCGTGCGCGCCTATGACGGCAATATCTTCGAGGCGGACTGGCACAGCCAGCGGCTGCGCGACAGCGCCAGCATTCTGGGCTTCGACCTGCCCTGGTCGGTCGAGCAGATCACGGCCGCCTGCTATGAGACGATGAAGGCGAACAACCTGAAGGATGCCTATGTCCGCCCGGTGGCGTGGCGCGGTTCGGAGCAGATGGGCGTTTCCGCCCAGCGCACCAAGCCGCATATGGCGGTGGCCTGCTGGTATTGGGGCCAGTATCTGGATCCGGGCGCGGGCGGGCTGAGGCTCGACATCGCACCGTGGCGGCGGCCGGCGCCGTTCACCGCCCCGGTGCAGGCCAAGGCCGCTGGCCTCTACATGATCGCGACGATGTCGAAACATTATGCCGAGGGGCGCGGTTTCCAGGATGCGCTGATGTTCGACTATCGCGGGCAGGTGGCCGAAGCGACCGGCGCGAACGCCTTCTTCGTCAAGGACGGGGTGCTGCACACGCCGACGCCGGATTGCTTCCTGAACGGCATCACACGCCAGACCGTTATCAAGCTGGCGAAGCGCCGCGGCATCGAGGTGATCGAGCGGGCGATCTGGCCGGAGGAGCTGGAGGGTTTCGAGCAGTTCTTCCTGACCGGTTCCGCCGCCGAGATCGTGCCGGTAGGGTCGGCCGGGCCATGGAACTTCGCGGTCGGAGACCTGACCCGGCAGATCCAGAAGGATTATTCGGACCTGGTCCGTGGCAAGCTGAGCCTCTGACCGGCGCGGGCTATTCGGGCACCGTCGGGCTGACCCGCCCGCGGTGCCAGGTACCGACGACGTAGAGGGCCAGGCCTGCCCAGATCAGCCCGAAGGAAAGCAGGTGGATCGGCAGCAGCGGCTCGCCGAACAGGTGGACCGCGAGCAGCATCGACAGGGTAGGTCCGATATATTGGAGCAGGCCAAGCTCCGAATAGCGTATCCGGTTGGCAGCGCCCGCGAACAGCAGGAGCGGGATGGTGGTGACGACCCCGCTTGCCATCAACAGCCATAACGGGGGGGCGTCGATGCTCGCTGGGGTGGCGGGCATGGTCAGCAGCCAGCCAAGCGCAAAAGGCGAAAGCAGCGCGGTTTCGATCAGCAATCCTTCGATCGGCCCTAGTCCGATCATCTTGCGGACGAAACCATAGAGGCCGAAGCTGAGCGCCAGCCCCAGCGGGATATAAGGCAAGGCACCATGGTGGATGGTGATCGCGGCGACGCCTGCTGCGGCTAGCAGGATGGCAAATCCCTCCAGCCGGGTGAAGCGTTCGCGCAGGAACAGGAAGCCGAGCAGGACATTGATCAGCGGATTGATGAAATAGCCCAGGCTGGCCTCCAGCGTATGCCCGCTGTTGACGCTGTAGATGTAGAGTAGCCAGTTGGTCGCGATCAGCAGCGACGAGGCGCACAACGCCAGCAGGACACGCGGATTGCGGACCGCAGCGACCAGCGCGGTCCAGCGCTTCGTCGCCCAAGCCAGAACCATCAGGATCAGCAGCGACCATATTACGCGGTGCGACAATATCGCCGGGGCGCTCAGCGCATCCAGCTGCCGGATGAACAGCGGCAGCACCCCCCACAGCGTATAGGCGCTGACGCCCATGGCGATGCCGAGGCGGGTCTGGCTGCGTTGCGTCGGCATATTGTCCGGCCTATTGGTCGCCCGCGCCGAAAGCAATATCCGTTAGGCGAGCGCCTTCCACAGGCTGAAGATACTCGTTGCCACCAGCACGATACCGACCATCGTCAGCAGCCGTTTCGCCGGGATGCGCCGGACCAGCAGTGCGCCGAGCGGGGCGGCGAGCAGACCGCCGATGATCAACCCGATCGCGGCGATGGTGAAAGCCTGCAGCCCCAGAGTCGCGATGAAGGTGAGCGAGATCGTCGCGGTCAGGAAGAATTCGGCGGTGTTGACGGTGCCGATCGTCCTGCGCGGTTCCGTCCCCTGCACCAGCAGGTTGGAGGTGACGACCGGCCCCCAGCCGCCGCCGCCCGCCGCATCCAGAAAGCCGCCAGCCAGGCCGAGCGGTTCGATGATCCGGGCGGGTTTATGTTCGGCGCCATGATCCATCCGCCACGCACGCCAGAGCAGGTAGACGCCGATGCCGCTGAGATAGGCCATGACGAACGGGCGTGCGACCGAGCCGTCGATGTTCGACAGCAGATAGGCCCCGGCAATACCGCCGGCCATGCCGGGCAGGACGAGCCGGGCGAACAGCTTCCAGTCGACATTGCGGTGGTAGATGTGGCTGATCCCCGAAGCTGCGGTGGTGAAGGTTTCGACCAGATGGACGCTGGCCGAGGCGCGCGCCGGGGCAATGCCGAGCACGCTGACCAGCATCGTATTGGTGATGACGCCGAACGCCATGCCCAGCGCGCCATCGACGAGCTGCGCGAGGAAGCCGACGCCGATGAACGGCGCGAGCGCCTCGATATGTTCGTAACTGAGTTCCGGGAGGGAGAACATGGAGGCAGGTCTTCCGTCAAAAAAATCCGGCCGGCACCCTTAGGCGCCGGCCGAGAAGGATGGCAAGCAGCGGCCTGCTCATGGAAAGGATCAGAACTTCGCCTTGACGGTGGCGCCCCAGGTGCGCGGATCGCCAGGATTGCCCGCGATCAGGCCGACATTGCCGGGGGCGACCTGCAGCAGATCGATATATTTCTTGTCGAAGGCGTTGCGGACCCAGCCGAAGACGTCGAAGCGGTCGGTGCGGAAGCCGGCGCGGACATTGGTCAGCACATAGCCCCTGACCTCGGTATAACGCGAAGGCGATGCGTTCGAGTTCCAATGCGAGCGGTAATTGCCGTCGCCGCCGAAATAGGCCTGCCCCTCGTTCGCGAGCAGCGTGACCGGAAGATTGGCCTCGGCACCGAAGGACGCCGACCATCGCGAAACGCCCGGCAGGCGCTGCCCCGAGATGTCACACTGGCGCGGGCTGAGTGCTCCCGCAACGCCGGGCTGTGAATAGTCAGGCGTCGCCGTGGCGGCCTGCAGGGTGCCGCCCGACAGCTCGGGCGGGCAGGGCGCGTTGGTGAACTTCTTGTACTTGGCATCGGTATAGGCGCCGCTGACATAGGCGAGGAAGCGATCGCTGGGGTTGATCCGGAAATCGGTCTCGATGCCCTGCGACCGCACCTTGTCCGCATTGGCGAGATAGCCGCGCACCGTGCCGAACTGGCCGCCGTTCACCGTCGCCTGGAAGTTCTTGATGCTGGTACGGAACGCGCTGACGTTGAAGGTCGCCCTGCGGTCCCAGAACTGGGTCTTGAGGCCGACTTCGAAATGGTGGACCGATTCCGGCTTCACCGTGCTTGCGGTCAGATCGGGCACGTTGGCCGAGGTGAGCGGCAGGCCGTTCTGGTTGATGCCGAGGGTCTTGAAGGTCTTGGCATAGGTCGCGTAGCCGAGGATGCCGCGCGCGAACTTGTAGTTCACATTCAGATCATAGGTGAAGTTCCACTCACTCGCCGAGGGCTGGGTGAGCTGTGGCTGATAGACGCCGCACTGCGCCGCCAGATTCCCGGTCAGGGCCGGTCCGCCCGGCGGCACGGTGCAGCTGATGACCGCGCCCGCGCCGTTGGTGACGACGCGCTGATAGAAGCCGCTCTTCTTGTCATAGTTCAGGCGCACGCCGGGCTGGATGGTCAACTTGTCGGTCACTTTCCAGGCGGCCTGACCGAACAGCGCGGCGCTGGTGCTCTTCAGATATTGGGTGTTGGTGGCGGTCAGACCGTTGAGGATCGACGGATCATTCGCCTGGGCGCCGGTCAGGCTCCAGCGGCTGGCGTCGATGCCTTGCTGTTCGGTGCCCTGGGTGTCGATGCGCTGCTTGAAGCCGAACAGGCCGACGACGAAATCGATCCTGTCGCCCTCGTAATTATAGCGGAATTCCTGGCTATATTGATCCTGCTGCGACGGGTTCTGCGACTTGGCGACGATCGAGAGGCCGGTGAAGTCGCGGTCGTTTTCCGGTTTCCAGTCCCAGTAGCGCCAGGCGGTGATCGAGGTGAATTTGCCGACGCCCAGATCCCAGTTCACCTTGATCGAGGCGCCGCCGATCTTGTTGCCGGCGTTCAGGTTCGCATCGGTGTCCGAAAGGCGATCATAGGGGTTGCGACTGGGCAGCACATAGGTACGGCCGGCAGCGTTGGCGGCGGCGACCAGCACGTCATATTGGCGGGAGAGCGCGCGCTGCGTGCGGCCGACGCGGACGAAGACAGTGGTGAAGCCTTCTGGATCCTGCTGGCTGTAGTCGCCCGACAGGGTGATGCTCAGACCGTCATTGGGCTTGAACAGCAGCGAACCGCGCACGCCCAGATTGTCCTGCTCGTTCACATATTGCTTGCTGATGCTGTTGTAGAGCGTGCCGCGGCGCGAGGTGACGCCGGCGGCGATCCTCACCGCGACCTTGTCCGACAGCGGGCCTGAGACGGCGGCCTTGGCCTGCTTGAAATTGAGATTGCCGGCCGTCACTTCCGCGCGGCCTTCGAAGTCGAAGGTCGGCGCGTTGGTGGTGATGTTGATGGCGCCGGCGGTCGTGTTCTTGCCGTAGAGCGTGCCCTGGGGTCCGCGCAGCACCTCGACCTGGTTGACGTCGAGGAAGTCGAAGACGGCGGCGGCGACGCGCGAATTGTACACATCGTCGACATAGATACCGACGCCCTGTTCGAATCCGTCGCTGGTCAGACCGAACGGAACGCCGAGGCCGCGGATATTGACCGAGGTGTTGCGCGGGTTCGACGAGTAGACCTGGAGGGTGGGCGCAAGCTGCTGCAGCTTCAGGATGTTGAAGTTGCCGGTGCTCTCGATCTGGTTGGCGCCGACCACCGAGATCGCGAGCGGCACTTCCTGCGCCGTTTCCTGACGGCGGCGTGCGGTGACGATGATTTCGCCGTTCGCGCGCGGCGAATCCACGTCGAAGCCCTGGGCGGCGGCATCGGCCGCGGGCATAGCGTCCTGCGCGAAGGCCGGTGTCGCAAGGGCGGCGATTGCCGCGCCCGCCAGGAGGAAGTGTCGCATGATGACCCCTTTCGTCTCGCTATCGGCTCCCTCCCGATGGGGGAGAGCAGGGTGGGCGCCCGCTCTCCCCGCCCCGGGGGGAGGAGCGAGTGTTGGGGTTGTTTTATCTCTACTAAAATGAGAGAGAAGAAATAAATTCTATCAATTAGATAGAGAAAACCATCAAGTTAAAAAGCGCTGTTTGCCAGTGCTCAGCGGCTGTCAGGCGGGCTGCACGCCGTCCGCGTCGACATGATCGGCGTCGATCAGCCGGCCGATCACGCGCACGCGCTTTTCGACGAGATCGACCGGCATGCGATGCAGTTCGAGGTGATAATAGCCGCCCCGGTCCCGCTGCAGAACGAAGCCGCCGGCCCGGCGCAGCAGCAGCCCGGTCTCATTGACGGCGTCAGGGGTCAGAGCGTCGCCTCGATTGCGCGGGCGGCCTGATCGGGATCTTCGGCCTGGGTGATCGGGCGGCCGATGACGAGGATCGACGCGCCCTGATCGAGCGCTTGGCGCGGCGTCATCACGCGCTTCTGATCGCCCGTGCCATTGGCGGCATGACCCTTCTCGGCGGGACGGATGCCGGGGACCACGAAGAAGCCGTGTGGCCAGAGCTTCTTGGCGGCCTTCACCTCATGCGCCGAACAGACGACGCCATCGAGCCCGGCCTGCCTGGCGAGCAGGGTCAGCCGCCCGACCTGCCCATGCGGATCGCCCTCGACCCCGATCGAGGTGAGATCCTCGGCATCGAGGCTGGTCAGCACGGTGACGGCGACGACCTTGGTGCCGACCGGCGCGGCGGCCTTCGCATCCTCCATCATCGCCAGGCCGCCAGCGGCGTGAACGGTCAGGATCGCGGGCTGGAGACCACTGAGCGCCTGCACCGCCTTGGCGACGGTGTTCGGGATATCGTGCAATTTCAGGTCGAGGAAGATCGGCAGGCCGATCGCGGCCATCTCGCGCACGCCGGCCTGGCCGTGGGCCGAGAAGAACTCGAGGCCCAGCTTGATCCCGCCGACATGATGGTGGACGCGGGCGGCGATGTCCTTGGCGCGGGCGATGTCGGGCGTGTCGATCGCCACATAGATGGGGCTGCGGGTCATGGCTCGTTGCCCAGGGTCGAGACAGGGGCAGGCTCGTTCACCGGGGCAGGCGCGGCAGCAAGCAGCGCGTTGCGTTCGAGACTATCGATCCGGCGATGCAGGCGCCACAGCTTGGTGCGGTGGATCGCATAGGTCGGCAAGAAGCCGATCACCATGCCGATGAGCAGCAGCACCGGCAGCTTTATGTCGGCGGTCATGCCCGCCCAGAGGTTGACCGGGACGGGCGCCCAGTTGCGCAGCGAGAAGACCACCGCGATGACGGCCAGGACCACCCAGAACAAGGTCTTGAGGAAATGCATGGCCCGCTTGTCCCCCAGCGGCGCGGCGCGGTCAAGAGATGGGGCGTACCGCCATTCCGCCCATGCCGGCCTGCAAATGGCGGTTTCCCGCGCTTCCGGTGCTCACGTACATTGCGTACGCTGCGCTCCGGGTCACGGAAAACCACCATTTTCGGCTCGGTCTGAACGAAATGTCGGCACACCCCAGGTCGTGAAATCGTCAGGCAGATTTTTCCGAAGGCGGCGGGGTGGAAATCCCCTCATGGTTTGGCCTCTCCCCAGGTGAGCAGCGAGTCCAGCGCCGGGCAGAGCGACCGGCCCCAGGGCGTCAGGCCATATTCGACCTTGGGCGGGACCTGGGGATGAACCGTGCGGGTGACGATGCCATCCGCTTCCATCTGGCGAAGTTGCTGGATCAGCATCTTCTGCGAGACGGCCGGTATCGCCCGCTCCAGATCGGAGAAGCGCATCACATCATCGCCGAACAGATGGAACAGGATCTCGAGCTTCCACCGCCCATCGAGCATCTTGATGGCGGTTATTACCCCGGAGGCCGCGGACTGCGGCGTATGCTCGCGTGGCTTACTTTGGGGTATGTATCCGACTTTTCCGTGCGTTCTTGTCATCGTGCGAACCTAGCGCCAACTCCGCCGAAGACAACATCGCCACGGAGCCACGCGCATGTCCATTGACCTTCCCAAGCCGCTCGCCGCCTATTTCGACGCCGATGCGCAGAGCGCAGCAGCCGTCGCCCGCCTCTTCACGCCCGATGCCGTCGTCACGGATGAAGGCAGGACCCATAGCGGCAGAGCCGGGATCGCAGCTTGGAAGGCGGCGGCATCCACCGCCTACCGATACAGCAGTACGCCGATCGCCGTGCGCCACGACGGAGATCATGTCGTGGTCATGGGCCATGTGGCCGGCGACTTTCCGGGTAGCCCGGTCGACCTGCGCTACATCTTCACCATCGCGGGCGACGAGATCGCCGCGCTGGAGATAAAGCCATGAGCTTCGACCTTGAGCTGAAGGGCCGAAGGGCGCTCGTGACAGGCGGTACCAAGGGCGTCGGCGCCGCTGTCGTCGCCACCCTGACGAACGCTGGCGCCACCGTGCTGGCAATGGCCCGCAGCGTTCCGGACGGCGGCGCGGAAGGCGTCCACCATGTCGCCGCGGATCTGATGAGCGCCGCAGGATGCGACAGGGTTGCGAAGGCCGTCCGCGAGCATCTCGGCGGCATCGACATCATCGTCAACGTGATGGGCGGATCGAGCTCGCCGGGTGGCGGCTTCGCGGCGCTCGGCGATGCCGAGTGGATGCAGGAGCTGAACCAGAACCTGATGTCGGCGGTTCGCATCGATCGGGCGCTGCTGCCGCTGATGATCGATCAGGGATCGGGTGTCGTCATCCATGTGACGTCGATCCAGCACAAGCTTCCCCTGCCCGAATCCACGACCGCCTATGCCGCGGCCAAGGCCGCGCTGTCGACCTACAGCAAGAGCCTTTCGAAGGAGGTCGCACCAAAAGGGGTGCGTGTGGTGAGGGTGTCGCCCGGCTGGATCGAGACGGATGCCGCCATCGAACTGGCGCAGCGGCTCGCCGGGGAGGCCGGGACCGATCTGGAAGGCGGCAAGCAGATCATCATGAACGCGCTTGGCGGCATTCCGCTGGGCCGACCGGCGAAGCCGCAGGAAGTGGCCGACCTGATCGTCTTTCTCGTGTCGCCGCGGGCCGCTGCCATAACGGGCACAGAATATGTGATCGACGGCGGCACGGTGCCTACGGCCTGAGCAGGATACCGTGGGCGAGAGGATGTGGCGGCTAACGACCCAACTAACGTCGTTCAAGGGTGACAAGCGCGCACCTCATTGCGGACATAGCCCTTCGCCCGATATGAACGGCTGATGACGAATGGCGTGTTGGGTAAGATTGGTCGCGGCCTTGGATGGGCCAGCGTTACCGTCGTTGGCTTCGTGTTGGCGTGTGCGGTCGCTTTCCTGCCGCTCTCGTTGCTTCCCGGACCTGTCCACACGGATTTCGTGCAATCCCAATTGATAAAGCTCGCAGGAATAGCATACGTTGGGGCGATGCTAACGTGGCGCCTATCGCCAATGGGCCGAAATGTTCGGTTTAGTCCGCCAGCAGCCGGAAAGCTCATTTGGCTGGCGGTAAGCGCCTTCGCGCTGGCATTTTGGCCTCTTGGACTGGCGGTTTGGTTTAATGCGGATAACTCAAAGCCATTGAAAACGCATGACATGGAAGTGGTCGGGATTGAACGTATGAGCGTTCGGCCTGCTGTCACGCCCATCCAGAGCTTTGAGCTACGCGAGCTGTCCACCGGCTGGACGGCCAATCTCGAGGTGACGGATGATCGGAAGCGGTTTGCCATGCCCGGTCGTTGTGTAAGGATTTTTGTTCGAGCGGGCCGTTTAGGGCTCGATTGGATCAGCGATGCAAGGCCGATTACTTGCCCACTTTCTGACAGCTAACGCGCCAATCCCACCAATAGTTGACGTTCGGGAATCCACCCATCCCGGCCATTGTGCCGCCTATCTGCCATATCGAAGCGACAGGACTCCGGAGTGTAGCACCATGGATCAAGCGACGTGCGGCTCCTGCCAATGCGGCGCGGTGCGGTTTGAAATCCGCGGGGCTTTCGAGAGCTTCTTCCTGTGCCACTGTTCGCGCTGCCGGAAGGATACGGGGTCGGCCCATGCGGCCAACCTCTTCTCGTCCTCGGCCACGATCACCTGGCTGTCCGGGCACCATCGGATAACCGGGTTCCGGATTCCGGGTACGCGGCATGTGAAAAGCTTCTGTAGCGTCTGCGGGTCCGCGCTTCCGAACCTGCAGATGGATGGAGCGCTCCTCGTGGCGCCCGCAGGCAGCATCGATGGCGATGTCGACATCCAGCCGACGGCGCATATCTGTCTTTCCAGCCGCGCCGGCTGGGAGGACGCGCTGGGCGATGCGCCGAGGTTTGACGGCCTGCCCGGCTGATCGGGGCTAGAGCGGCGGGGTTTGCAGCCGCGCCACTTCGCTGTCGATCCTGGCGATCTGGTCGGGGATCGTGGTCAGACGGTCGCGTTCCTCGTCGAGGATGGCGCGGAACAGGTCGCGTTTGATGGCGGCGTGTTCATCGTCGGGCATCCCGCCCGGCACCGTCGAGATCAGCACGTCGACCATCCGCTCCGCGCCGTGCAGCCGCCCCCACAGATAGTCATTTTCGCGATAGGCGCGGCTGAAGAAGGCACCGAACAGGTTGAACTCGATGCCGCGGAGTGTAGCCGCGGCGCCGCCGGCCCGGATTGATCCGGCATCGTCGGGCGATATGCGGTCGACCTGGATGGCGTGGAATTCCTCCGCGCCCTGCGGCCGCATCAGCGACAGGGTGGCGAGATCGTAGAAGCTGAAGCCGAGATAGGCGAGCAGCAGCGCGCGCCGGCCGGCCCTGGCGAGGCGGGGCAGCACCGCGGCGATCGCACTGTCGGTTTCGAGATCGAGCGCTTCGAGGTTGCGGGTCGCGGCGATGCTGGCGAGCGCCAGTTCGGGATCCTCGACGAAGCGCTGCGCGGCGGCGGCGACGGGCCGTTCATAATGATCGCGCATCTGGAGATTCAGGAAGGGGGCGAGCGAGCCGTAGATCGCGTCGCGGGCGGCCTGCAGCGCCGCTTCGCCGCTGCCGCCGTCACCCGCCTCGATCTCGGTCAGCCGATCGGCAAGAAAGCGCAGGCGGCGGATGCGGAAGCCGAGATCATGCCGCCGCAGGAAATCGACGAGTTCCGTGCTGGTGGCGCCGCCCCGCAGCGCTTCCGCTTCCTCGAAGCCCAGACCGCGCATATGGGCGCCCAGCGCCGCGCGGATCGCCTGGCGCTCCACCGGCTCGGTGCTGTTGGCGAGCAGCGCGATGGTCGAGGTCAGTTCGTCGGCGATCAGCGTCAACTTGAGCTGGCCATAGCCGGCATAGGTGAAGCCGGCCTTGCGGGCAGCCTGCTCATGGGCGCGGAGGCGCCAGGCACCGATCCGCTCGACGCTTGGCCGATAGAGCAGGATCTGCCGCCCCATCGCCGCCTCGACCGCGATATCGACTTCGGCGCGGATCGCCTCGATGATCCGCCGCGTCTGCTCGATGCGGATCGATCGCTGCTCGATGAACTCCAGATTGTCGCGGATCGGCTGTTCGCGCGGGATCGTCGACATCGCACCGAAGATCGTCGCGAAGAATCCCGGAAGCCGGACGAGCCCTTCCCGCGACCGCTCGGGCGGGGTCTGCACGTTCGCGGTGGGATCGAGATAGAGGAAGCGCCGGTCGACCTCGCGCCGCGCCGGGCGATTGCGCAGCGCCTCGATCGCCTGTCGGAAGGGCGCGTTGGCGAGCACCGACCCGTCGATCAGCACCAGATCCTCCGGGCTTCCGCTCGCGGCGGCGGCCGGGAAGATGCGGTGAAGGAAGGCTTCGCGGCCCGGCCAGTCACGCTTGCGGGCCTTGAGCACCCGGTCGATCTCGGCGACGTTGAAGGGCGGGAAGGCGCCCGGGAAGCTGGCGGTGGCGCGGCCGGCGAAGGTCAGTTCGGCGGGATCGGCGAGGTGGCGCCCGCCCTGATCGGCCGCCATGCCCCGATCGGTGAAGGTGATGGTCAGGCGATGCTCGCGCTCCTCGGCCAAGGCCGGGCTGTGCAGCCGCAGCCGCTGATCATAGCCGTGGAAATCGGTGACGGTCACCGATACGTCGAGCGGCTGGCGATCGGGCAGCAAGGGCGGCCCGGCCGGGCTCTTCGCCATCGCATCGAAGGCATCGAGGATCAGGTTGCTGAAGGTGAAGCCGCCGAACGGCGGATGGAACCAGCGCGCCCGGACAAAGCCCGAAAGCTTGCGGCGGACTTCGGCCCGCGTCTCGGCCGACACGGTGCGGTCGACGGTGCCGCCGCGCCGGCGCGCGACCATCCACGCGAAGGGCAGCGCCCACAGCTTCGAGAACCAGCGCAGCGGCCGGGCATCGGGATCGAGCAGCACTTCGACATCGGCGCGGTCCAGCCAGAGCTGGGTGAGCGGTTCGAGCGACTGGCCGGTCGAGATGGCATGGCCGAGGAAAACGCCATTGAGCCCGCCCGCGCTGGCGCCTGCGATCACGTCGATGAGGACGCGCAGCCGAATGCCCCGGTCCGCCTCGATCCGGGCGAGCAGATCATGATAGACCGCCTCGCTGCCGACGCCGGCAAGGGCACCGTCATGATAGGCGCGGCTGGCGCGGGCGAGGCGCCACAGCTCCTTGGTTATCCCGTGCATGTACACGGCCAGGCTGACTCCGCCGTAGCAGACCAGCGCGAGCCGCAGTTCCTTCTCCCGCATGGAGGAGGCATGTCCCATATTCGTCCCGTGCTGCCAAGGGCGGGGCGTCGGTTACAGCCAGCCGCAATCCTTGAGCATGCGACGGCGTTCGAGTTCGGTGGCGCGCGCCCAGGCCAGGCGGTTGGCGGGCGAGGCGGGATAGCCTTTTCGATCCGGCGCGCGTGCCAGCATCCGGATCACATAGGCGCGGGCGGCGGACTCTCCGTCAGGATCGCTTGTCATGATCCGAACGATAATGTACCCCTTTTGTTCATAGGGCAAGACGCACAGGGATTTCATGGCCAAGCCGCAGAAACGTTATGTCTGTCAGGCCTGCGGCAGCGTCGCGACGCGGTGGCAGGGGCAGTGCGCCGATTGCGGCGAGTGGAACATGATGGTCGAGGAAGCCTCGAACGTCACCGTCTTTTCGGCCAAGCATAATCTGCGCACCGGCGGGCAGGCGATCGCCATGGTCGGGCTCGATGCCGATATCCCGCTGCCCAAGCGCTGGTCAACCGGGATCGCCGAGTTCGACCGGGCGATGGGCGGCGGCATCGTGCCGGGATCGGCAACCTTGATCGGCGGCGATCCGGGCATCGGCAAGTCGACCCTGTTGCTGCAGGCGGCGGCGCGGATGGCACTGGCCGGCCAGCGGGTCGCCTATATCTCCGGCGAGGAGGCGGCCGATCAGGTGCGGCTGCGGGCGCGGCGGCTGGGGCTGGGGCAGGCGCCGGTCCAGCTCGCATCGGCGACATCGGTACGCGACATTCTGACAACGCTGGAAAAGGCCGCGCCGTCGCTGCTGGTGATCGATTCGATCCAGACGATGCACAGCGACCTGATCGAAGGCGCGCCGGGCACGGTGAGCCAGGTCCGCGCATCCGCGCAGGAACTGATCCGTTTCGCCAAGGAGCGCGGCACCGCGCTGGTGCTGGTCGGCCATGTCACCAAGGACGGGGCGATCGCCGGGCCGCGCGTGCTGGAGCATATGGTCGACACGGTGCTGAGCTTCGAGGGCGAGCGCAGCCATCAATATCGCATCCTCCGCGCGGTGAAGAACCGCTTCGGCGGCACTGACGAGATCGGCGTCTTCGCGATGGCCGAGGGCGGGCTCGACGAGGTCGCCAATCCGAGTGCGCTGTTCCTGACCGCGCGCGGCGAAGGTGTCAGCGGCGCCACCGTCTTCCCGGCGATGGAGGGGACGCGCCCCGTGCTGGTCGAGATCCAGGCGCTGGTGGTGCGGCTGCAGAGCGGGGCGACGCCGCGCCGCGCGGTGGTCGGCTGGGATTCGGGGCGGCTGGCGATGATCCTGGCGGTGCTGGAGGCGCGCTGCGGGCTCAGCTTCTCGACCGCCGAAGTCTATCTCAACATCGCCGGCGGCTATCGCGTGTCCGATCCGGCGGCGGACATGGCGGTGGCGGCGGCGCTGGTCTCGGCGCTGGCCGAGCGGCCGGTGCCGACCGACTCGATCATCTATGGCGAGGTCGCCCTGTCGGGCGAGGTGCGGCCGGTGGCGCATGCCAATCTGCGCCTGAAGGAAGCCGCCAAGCTGGGCTTCGGCAAGGCCTGGGGTCCGGCGGCGAAGGGTGAGAAGCAGGCAGGGATGCGGATCGAGAATTTCGGCACGCTGGGCGCGCTCGTTGACCATATCCTGGGACGGCGGTAGCTAGCAGGCGTGATCCAGCTCGTGCCGCTCGTTCGATCGTCATGCTGAACTTATTTCAGCATCCATTCGCCCGCGAGAGCGGAAAGCGGGTGGATGGGTGGACCCTGAAACAAGTTCAGGGTGACGGGTTTGTGTCCGCACGGCGCCTGGAAGAGAACGCCGCCGGGACAGGATATGCCGGGACAGGATATAAGGCGGTCAACATATGCATGGGCTGACCGGTTTAGACATCATCGTGCTGCTGGCGATTTTCGGTGGCGCGCTGTTCGGCATGATGCGGGGCTTCGTTACCGAAGTGATCTCGCTGTTCGCCTGGGTCGCGTCGATCGTCGCGCTCAAGCTGTTTCATGGGCCGGCCACCAAGCTGCTCCTCCACGTCGTCGGCAATCCGAGCGGGGCCAGCGTGCTGGCCTTCGCGCTGGTCTTCCTGATCGTTTATGCGGGCGGCAAGCTGATTGCGGGGACGCTGGGGCAGCGGATGCGCACCTCGGTGCTGGGGCCGCTGGACCGGGTGCTGGGCTTCGGTTTCGGCGCGCTGAAGGGGCTGATCATCGTCACACTGGGCTATCTGCTGATCAATCTGGGCTATGACACGCTATATGGCGCGACCGCCGAGCGACCCGGCTGGATGCGGCATTCGCGGACCCACCCGCTGCTCAATGCAACCGGGCGGGCGATCGTCGACTGGGTGGGCAACCGGCGCAAGCAGGGTGGACTGATCGGCGACGAACCCAAGGCCGGGGCGCAGAGCGAAGACTGATCCCGTCGCGTCACATGGCATAGTTGCCTTGCCGTGTGTTCCTGTTATGTTCCGACATGGACGACTCGCCATCCCCGTTGCCTCCCGCGATCAAGGGCCGCGGCGCCGTCTCCGCACGGCCGAGCGCCCGCTTCGACGACAAGGGGCGCGAGAGCGACGGCGACTGGCTGGACCTGCGCGAGGGCATCGACGGGGAAGGACCGCCGCCGCGCACCGAGGTGACGATCGAGCATCCCCGCACGATCCTGACCCGCAACCAGTCCCCCGACATTCCCTTCGACCGCTCGATCAACGCCTATCGCGGCTGCGAGCATGGCTGCATCTACTGCTTCGCGCGGCCGACCCATGCCTATCAGAACCTGTCGCCGGGGCTCGATTTCGAGACGAAGCTGTTCGCCAAGCCCGATGCGGCGGCGCTGCTGCGCAAGGAGCTGGCGAAGCCCGCCTATCGCTGCGCGCCGATCGCGATCGGCACCAATACCGATCCCTATCAGCCGATCGAGGAGCGCTATCGCATCACGCGGGAGATATTGGAGGTGCTGGCCGAGCATGACCATCCGGTGGTGATCACGACCAAATCGGCGCGGGTCGTGCGCGACCTGGACCTGCTCGGGCCGATGGCGGCGAGGGGGCTGACCTCGGTGATGATGTCGGTGACGACGCTCGATCCCGTGCTGGCGCGGCGGATGGAGCCGCGCGCCTCCGCTCCGCGCCAGCGGATCGCGGCGATCCGGGCGCTGAGCGAGGCGGGGGTGCCGACCTCGATCAGCGTTTCCCCGATCGTGCCGGCGATCAACGATCATGAGATCGAGGCGATCGTCGAGGCCGGCGCCGAGGCTGGCGCGCGCAATGCTTTTTCGATCGCGGTGCGCCTGCCGCATGAGGTCGCGCCGCTGTTCCGCGAATGGCTGGCGGTCCATTATCCCGATCGCGCGGCCAAGGTGATGGCGTTGATCGCCGCGATGCGCGGCGGGCGCGACAATGCGCCTGATTTTTTCGACCGCTTCCGGCCGAAGGGCGCCTATGCCGCCGCGCTCCACGCCCGGTTCAGGCTGGCCTGCCGCCGACATGGCCTGAACGCCGTCCGCTTCGAGGTCCGCACCGATCTGTTCCGCGTGCCGACTGACCAGCTGAGCCTTCTCTGATTCGTTGTTTCGCCTGCGATTCCGCAACCCTGCGGCGGATCGATCGTTTCCCCGGCCATATCCCGGACCAGGAGACAGCCATGTTGGAAGACAAGACCACCCGCAGCTTCGCGATCGGCGCGGCGGCCGGACTGACCGCGGGGCTGGCCGCCAACGCCGTGCGCAAGATCTTCGTCCAGGCGCCCACGCTGGCGGCGGGCGAATGGGACGACGCGCTGGCCGCCGAGCATAAGGCGACCCTGAAGCTGTTCGACCAGATCCAATCGACCGAAGACAGCCATGTCTCCCGCCGCCGGCTGCTGCTCACGCAGATCGGCCACGCGCTGGCCAAGCATGCGATGCAGGAGGAGAATGCGGTCTATGCCAGCCTGCGCACCCACGGCCAGGTCGGCGAGGCGGACAAGCTCAACGGCGATCACGGCTATGTGAAGCAATATCTGTTCGAGCTGGGCGGGATGGTCGCGGATCATCCGCAGTTCCTGCCCAAGATCGGCGATTTCCGCGCGATGCTGGAGGAGCATATGCGCGAGGAGGAGGAGAAGGTCTTTCCGCGCCTGCGCTCCGTGCTGAGCGAGGAGGAGAATGCGAAGCTGACCAAGGCGATGAACCTGGAAGGACTGAAGCTCGCCTAGCTTGTTCAGCCTTCAGGTGCCGGGCACAGGGTGCCCGCCCTGCTTGGCCGCGGCGCGCATCCGCATTTGCGGCTGCCGAGGCGGCCGGAATATCCGCTATTTCTCCATCAGCCGCGGCATCAGCTCTACGAAGTTGCAGGGCATGTGGCGGCTGTCGAGCTGATAGACGAGGATGTCGTCCCATCCGTCCCGAACCGCGCCCGTCGAGCCGGGGAGCGCGAAGATATAGGTGCCGCGCGCGACGCAGGCGGTGGCGCGCGACTGGATCGTCGAGGTGCCGATCTTGGCGTAGCTCAGCCAGCGAAACAGTTCGCCGAAGCCCGGAATTTCCTTGTCCCACACCCGCTGCAGTGCCTCGGGCGTCACGTCCCGGCCGGTGACGCCGGTTCCACCGGTGGTGATGACGCAGTCGATCTCCGGATCGTCTATCCAGCCGTGCAGTCGCGCGACGATGCGATCGACGTCGTCGATGACGATCGCACGGTCGGCGACGATGTGATTGGCGGCTTCAATACGCGCGACGAGGGTGTCGCCCGAGCGGTCCTCGGCAAGGCCGCGACTGTCGGAGACGGTGAGGACCGCGATGCGGACGGGGTAAAAGGGGAGGTCTTCGTTGATGGGCATCTGGCTTACTTCCTCGTCATTCCCGCGAAAGCGGGAATCCACGGACATGGGACGCTAAGTGATCAGAGGTGCCTCCGTCCATGGATTCCCGCTTTCGCGGGAATGACGGGAGGTGGAGGCAAAGTTCAGTCCGCCGCCGCCGTCGCCCCCAGCGAGGTCAGCCGCACCGCGTCGCGGCCGGGTAGGCCGGGGAAGCGCGGCCACAGGCCCTGCGCGATCGCCGTCAGGCTCGGCGCGCGCGCGCCGGTGTGCCGCTGGTACATCCAGTAATTGCGCAGCACGATCGCGACATAGGCTCGGGTTTCGACGAAAGGGATCGATTCGATGAACAGGAGCGGATCGGCGAGGTTGCGGCCACGCGCATTCCAGTTCGCGACGGAGGTCGGCCCGGCATTATAGGCGGCGATCACCTTCGGCAGCAGGCCGCCCGTGCCGCTATTGTCGGCCAGTTCGCGCAGATAGGCCTGACCCAGCTCGATGCTCGTCGCGGGCTGGCTGAGCGAAGACGGATCCAGGGTACGCCCGAGATGACGGGCTACCATCTGCGCGGTGCCCGGCATCAGCTGCATCACTCCGCGCGCGCCGGCCGAGCTGACCGCGTTGGTCTTGAACTGCGATTCCTGGAGCGCATGGGCGAAGATCAACGCCTTGTCGACCTGCCAGCCCGAGGCCGGGGTCCAGGCCGGAACGGGATAGCGCGCGGAGGCGGACAACTGCGCGCCCGAAGGGCCGTTCTGGGCGAGCCAGATCTGCGTCGCGGGCAGGTTCAGCCGAGCGGCGAGATGGATCAGCGATTCATGATCGCGGCTGAGCCCGATCTTCGCCTGATGGCGCAGCATATCCTCGGCCAGGCCAGTCTCGCCGATCTCGGTGAGCGCGGTCGCGCGGCGGACATTGGCGATCGCACCGATCGCGGCCCAATCATTGGCGGTCAGCTTGAGGGTGCCGCCATTGTCATCGGTCAGGCCGAGCGCGGCCTGCGCGACCATGCCGTAGAAGCTCTCCTTCATCCGCGCCGCAGAGCGCAGGCGCGGCTCGACCCGTTCGGGATGGGCACAGGCCATGTCGGCGCGGGTCGCCCAGTAGAGGCCGGCAGCGATCATCTCGGGATCGCGGGCGCGGGTCGAAACCTCCTCGAAAGCGGTCCCGGCGGCCTGGCAATCCTTCTGGCGCCAGGCGGCAAGGCCCGCCACCCAACTCGCCTGCACGGCCCAGTCGCCCACGCCCGAACGGGCACGGTCGGCGACGCGGCGGGCGCCGGCATCATCGCCTGAGAGATAATAGGCCCAGGCGGTACGCTGCAACCATTCGGCCTGCGCCTCGGGGGAGAGATCGGCGAGCCGGCCGTTTACGATCGTCTCGGCCTCGCTCGGCCGGTCGCTGCGCAGCAGCGGGGTCGCGACCTGCGAAAGGGCGGCGGCGGCGCGGTCGTTGCGCTGCGAACGGGCGGTCTGACGTTTCGACGGACCGGCGAAGCGAACGAGGCCGCGAGTCGCCGGCAGCAGCGGTGCGGCGAGCCCGCGGCGCGATGCCAGCGCGGCAAGATCGCCGGCCTGCGGCAGATCGGGCGCCGTGGCGAGCAATGTGGCCAGCGTCTGGTCGGCGACCTTGGGGGAACCCTTGGCGAGGATCAGTTCGGCCTGGGCGACATCGGTCAGCGGACCGGCGGGCAGCGCGTCGATCCCGCTCTGGGCGGTTGCCCAGTCTTCGGCATGGATCGCGGCGAAGATTGCGCGGTAGCGGCTGCGCTGGTCGGTGGTAAGCCCCGACACGATCGGCAGCGGCTGGGCTGCGGCGGCGACGCCGGCCGCAGCGGCCGGCACGAGCACGGCATTCTGTGCCGCGGCGAGCGAGGGGAGGGCGGCGGCAAGCGCGCCGGCAAGCAGGATAGTCCGCATCATTCGATCAATTTCATCAGCAGCTGCAGGTCTTCCCAGGCACGGCGTTTCTGCTGGGGGTGCTGCAGCAAGGTTCGGGGGTGGAAGGTCGCGACCGCCCGGGTGGTGCCACCGGGCAGCTGGACGTCGTGGACCCGGCCGCGTGCCTCGACGAAGCCGAGGTTGAGGAAGGCGCGCGACGGCGCCTCGCCCATCAGCAGCAAGGCGCGGGGGCGGGCGAGTGCGACATGATGGCGCGCCAGTTCGTTGAACAGCGCACCCGTCGTCTTGTCGACATAGGCGCCGGTCGGACGGCCGGGCGCCATGGCGCACAGATAGAGGGACTGGCGATCGCGCTTCATCGCGCCGATCATATTGTCGAATAGCGCGCCTTCGGGACCGCTGAGCAGCCTGCCCGTTTCGGGATCGCCGGCCTCGGGCAGGTCGACCAGTACCATCAGCCCGGAAGCCGGATCGCCCATCGGCGCCACCCGGGCCGATGGCGGCATGGCGAGCCGCTCGCTCGACAGGAGCCAGGCCTGGAAGGCGACGAGATCGTCGGGAAAGGAAAGAACCGCCGGCGGGGCGGCGACCGCCGGGGCCGAAGCCGGGCCGGGCCGGGGCGTAGACGGCGCTATCCTGACCGCGCCCTCGGCGGCGACGGGCTCGGCCGGCCGCTCGACCCTGGCCAGCCAGTCGCGCGGGGCCTCGTCGATCAGCGTGTCGAAACCGGCCTCCTGCCACCAGCCGATGAGACTGGTGAGATGCTCCGCCGAAACATGATTTGCCCCCAAATCCATGGTCCAGACTAAAGGGAGGGGTTGACGAACAGGTCAATCTGAAGGCAGCGGCTTTGGGGCATGACGTTTTTTTGATGCGATGACCGGATCGTAGGGACACCGGATAGAGGACAAGGGGCAGGATATGTCGAACCGCGAATCGATGGCCTATGATGTGGTGATCGTCGGTGCCGGACCGGCCGGGCTCGCCGCGGCAATCCGGCTGAAGCAGCTGGCAATCGAATCGGGCAGCGAGCTGGCGGTCTGCGTGCTCGAGAAGGGCTCCGAGGTCGGTGCGCACATATTGTCCGGCGCGGTGGTCGATCCGATCGCGCTCGACGAGCTGCTGCCCGAATGGCGCGACATGGACAGCCCGCTGACCGTTCCTGTGACCGAAAATCATCACTGGATACTGACCAAGAACCGCCAGTTCTCGATGCCGCACATCGCGATGCCCGGCTTCATGCACAACAAGGGCACCTACACGCTGTCGCTCGGCAATCTCTGCCGCTGGCTTGCCGGCCAGGCGGAAAATCTGGGTGTCGAGATCTTCCCCGGCTTCGCCGCCGCCGAGATTCTCTACAATGAAGACGGTTCGGTGAAGGGCGTCGCGACCGGCGATATGGGCGTCAGCCGCGAGGGCGAGCACAAGCCGGACTATCAGCCGGGCATGGAGCTGCACGCGAAATATACCTTCTTCGCCGAAGGCGTGCGCGGCCATCTGTCGAAGGTGCTGAAGGGGCATTTCGACCTGGAGGCCGATAGCGAGCCGCAGACCTATGCGATCGGCATCAAGGAATTGTGGGACATCGATCCGGACAAGCATGTTCCGGGCCGGGTGATCCACACCCAGGGCTGGCCGCTCACGGATGAGGTCGGCGGTGGTTTCCTCTACCATCAGGCGAACAATCAGGTCGCACTCGGCTTCGTCGTCGGTCTCGGCTACAAGAATCCGCACGTCTATCCGTTCGAGGAATTCCAGCGCTGGAAGCAGCACCCGAAGATCCGCGAGATCCTCGAGGGCGGCCGTCGGGTCTCCTATGGCGCGCGGGCGATCAACGAGGGCGGCTGGCAGGCCGTACCGAAGCTGACCTTCCCCGGCGGGGCGCTGATCGGCTGCTCGGCCGGCTTCGTCAACGTGCCCCGCATCAAGGGCAGCCACACCGCGATGAAATCGGGCATGCTCGCCGCCGAGGCGGCATTCGACGCGCTCGCGCAGGCGCGCAGCGGCGACGAACTGACGGCTTATCCGCAGGCGCTGGAACAGAGCTGGATCGCCAAGGAACTGAAGACCGTCCGCAACGCGGAGCCGTTCATCGCCAAATATGGTCCGTTCGCGGGCACCTTGCTGGCGGGCGCCGATATGTGGATGCGCAATCTGGGCATCGGGCTTCCCTTCACCCTCAAGCATCACAAGGACAATGAGGGGATGTGGCGCCAGGATATCGCGCCGAAGATCGACTATCCCAAGCCCGACGGCGTGATCAGCTTCGACCGCCTCTCCTCGGTCTTCCTGTCGAACACCAATCATGAGGAGGACCAGCCGGTCCACCTCCAGCTCAAGGACCCGTCGGTCCCGATCGACATCAACCTGCCCTTCTACGACGCGCCCGAGCAGCGTTATTGCCCGGCGGGCGTCTATGAGATCGTCGGCCGCGAAGAAGGTGCCCCGCGTCTGCAGATCAACGCCCAGAACTGCGTCCACTGCAAGACCTGCGACATCAAGGACCCCACCCAGAATATCAACTGGGTGACGCCCGAGGGCGGCGGCGGGCCGAACTACCCGAATATGTGATGCGCGTGCGCCGGGAGGAGATTCCCGGCCCGCCTATCTTTCGCCGTTCCGCATGACGAGGGTGTGTGGACTATCGGCGTTCACACGCATTCCAGTCGCCGTTGCGGCAGGCCTCGACCTGCTCACGCCATGCCGCGCGCCGCTTTTCGTAGCGTTCCACTGCCTTCCGGTTCGCCGCGCGGACATCGGCGTTGGAACGATCGCGGCGGTTCACCACGCCCTGGGCGCCGCGATTCAGCTCGATCGTGCGCAGCCGGTCGGCGCGATGCTCGGCATCCTCGGGCTGAGCGTGGAGGGCGGCCGGCAGGGCGACGATCAGCGCCAGGGTGAAGGTCAGGGCATGGCGAAGGCGTGGCATGACCCGGCTCTACAGCCTCAGGCTTGCGCTTTGCTGAACCGCACCGAGCTTGCCTTGTCGCGCGAGCCCCGATATGCGGCGGTGCAATGTCCACTCCGCGCAAGACTCTCTCGCTCAGCAGCGTCGTCGCACCCGCCGAAGGGCCGGCGCTGTCGCCAGAGGCGCAGATCATCGCCCAGGCCGTGCGGCGCAAGCTGTGCATCACCGCGGTGTATAACCGCACCGGCATGACGATCGCGCCGCATATCCTCTATACCAAGCATGACGATCCGTTCATCGACGGCGTCGTCACGCTGCGCGACGGCAAGGTGCCGGCGGAGCCCAAGCTGGGCACGTTCAAGCTGGCGGGGCTCAACAGCATATCGCTGACGGCGGACGCCTTCACTGTCCAGCCGCTCTACAATCCGACCGACGCCAAATATGAAGGCGTCACCGTCGCCAAGGTCGATTAGCGAATCCGGCTTTCGAGCCGCCACCATGTCGGGCGAACGGCCGCGATGCGCCGGGCCGCCGCAGCCAGATCCCGATCCGAACCGAACAGCGCGAAGCAGGTAGCGCCCGATCCCGACATGCGGGCGAGGATCGTGCCCGGCTGTTCCGCGAGACATGCCAGCACCTCGCCGATGACGGGGGAGAGGGCGCGGGCCGGAGCCTCCAGGTCGTTGCGTCCGGCCAGCGCTGCCGCCAGCGGATCGCCGGCATCGAGCCCGCCCCGATCGCGCCCGTCCCAGCCCGCGAAGACCGGGCCGGTCGCCAGCGGGATGCCGGGATTGACGAGCAGCAGCGGCATGCCCGCCAGCCCGGCCGCCTCGACCGGGCGCAACTCGTCACCCCGTCCGTCACCCCGCGTCGTCATCGATGGCAGGCACGCGGGGACATCGGCGCCCAGCCCGGCGGCGATGCTGTCCACCCGCGGGTCATTGGGGCCAATGCCCCATAGCCGTGACAGCAGCCGGATGGCCGCGGCGGCATCGGCCGATCCGCCGCCGATCCCCGCCGCCACCGGCAACCGCTTGTCCAGCCGGATCGCCGGAACCTGGCCCGTACCCGGCAGGGACGCGAGGCCGCGAATGGCGCGCATCACCAGATTGTCCGCCGCATCCGTGCCGCCGAGCGCCCCGGCAAAGGGGCCGGTAATGGTCAGCCCCGGAGGACCCTCCACCACCTCGACGACATCGCCATGCTCGGCAAAGGCGAAGATCGTCTCGATATCATGATAGCCATCGTCGCGCCGCCGCCGGACATGCAGCGCCAGGTTGATCTTCGCAAAAGCGGTTTCGAGCATTGGCGGGGTCAGATGCGGGGATGTCAGTTCGCGCCGAGCCTGGGGCCGGGGCCATCGGTGAGCTTGCGGTTGAGCCGTTCCGCCTCGCGCTTGTCGGCCTGGACCAGCGCCGCGCGCCAGGCATAGCGTGCCTCGATCCGCCGTCCGACGGCCCAATAGGCATCGCCGAGATGTTCGTTGATCACCGATTGGCCCGGCTCCCCCGCCACGGCCCGTTCGAGCGCGGCGATCGCGCCGGCATAGTTGCCGCGCTTGAAGTAGAGCCAGCCCAGCGAATCCGCGATCGCCGCGTCATTGGGATCGAGCCCGCTCGCCCGCTCGATGAAGATCTGCGCCTCGACGAGATTCTCGCCCCGGTCGAGCATGCCGTAGCCGAGATAGTTGAGCACGATCGGCTGGTTGGGGGCGAGTTGGCTCGCCTGGCGCAACGTGGCTTTCGCTGACGGCCAGTCGCCGGCGCGGTCGAGGGCGCCGGCTTTCAGGAAAAGATGGGCCCAGCTCGGCGAGCCCTGCGCCTGATCGATGTCGATGGCGCGCTGATAGGCGCGGGCTGCATCGGCGGGCCGATCGAGATCGGAGAGTATGCCGCCAAGTTCGGTGAAGGTGGAGGCCGTCGCGCCGGGTTGCTGGGCGGCCTTTTCGGCATCGGCGAGGGCCGCCCGCCGGTCGCCCATGGCCAGCAGGATAGTGCCCCGTTCCTGGCGTGCAGCCTCGAACAGCGGGTTGTCGGCCGGAACCTGGCCGATCAGCGCGATCGCCGCTGCATGATAGCCGTTCGCCGCAAGCAGGTCGGCGGTTGCGATCGTCGCGGCGGCATTGCCGGGCGCCAGATGGCTGGCAAGCCGCGCCAGCTGCAGCGAGACCGGCGAGCGGCCATCACCCTTCACATCGATCGCGAGCTGCGCGAACAGCTCCGACAGGCCCAGTTCGGCGGTGTCGATCGCACCGCCCAGTGGCCGGCCCGCATCGAGGGCCGCCCGTGCGGCGGCCAGTTCCGGAGCCCTGCCTTCCAGCACCGCGCGGGCGTTGGCGGTGTCGCCGCGCTTGGCGAGCAGTGCTCCCGCCGCCAGCTGGAGCCGCAGTGAGCGGCTGTCCTGGGCGACAACCAGGCGGCGCAGATCGGCGAGCGTATCGGACCGGCCTGCGGCGAGCGCGATCAACAGATGATGGTCGCGGGCATAGGCATTGGCGAGCTGCGAGCCAGGGCTCGTCGCCACGAGCCGGGCCGGATCGCTCTTCTTCTGGCCATAGGCCACCCAGCCCCGCATCACCGGGGTCAGGAAGGCGAACATCTGCTCCCGGTCGATCCGCTGGATCAGGGCGTCGGCGCGTTTCCAGTCGTGCGCGGCCACGGCCTCGGTGAACAGCATCAGCACCGCGTCCGGCGGCAGCGCGCCGAGCCGGTCGAGCTGCGCGGCGGCGAGGCCGGCCAGCTTGAAATTGCCGGCGGTCAACGCCTGCCGATAGGCGCGCAGCGCCAGCCGCTTGTCGTCGGGCGCGGCCTCCAGGAGGCGGGCATAGCTGGTCGCGGCGGCATCGGGCATGCCCCCCGCATCGGCGAGCCGGGCGCGGACATATTGCCGCAGTTCGGCCGATGTCTCGCTGACCATCGCCTGCACCGCAGCGGGCCATGACAGTAGCACGGTCATGCCGAGCAATATGCGCCGCGGCCTCATCGTCATTCTCCATATTCGCTCGATCCGGGACTCTATCGCACAAGCCTTGGTGCAGGCCAGCCTTAACCGTGTCGATGGACGTTGCGCGCGACGGCGCTAAGCTCGCGCCATGATTCGTCGCTTCCTCCTCATTGGCCTGGCCCTGCTGATCGCCGCGCCGGCCGCCGCCGCACCATCCAGGATCCGGGTGTCCCTGAAGACCAGCGAGGGGGTGATCATCATCGCGCTCGATATGAAGCATGCGCCGATCACGGCGGGCAATTTCCTGGCCTATGTCGACCAGAAGAAACTCGACGGGACCAGCTTCTATCGCGCGGCCCGCGCGGTGGGAAATGCGAAGCGCGGCTTCATCCAGGGCGGCGTCCACCGCGATGCGCGCCGATCGCTGCCGCCGATCGCGCATGAGCCGACCAGCAAGACCGGGCTGCGCCATATCGACGGCACCATTTCGATGGCGCGCCGCGAGCCGGGAACCGCGATGGGCGAGTTCTTCATCCTGGTCGGTGCCGCCCCTTCGATGGACGCGCAGCCTGGCGGCAAGGGCGACACCGCCGGCTATGCCGCCTTCGGGCAGGTCGTTTCGGGCATGCCGGTGGTGCGCCGCATCCTTGCGGCGAAGACATGGCCGCAAGGATCAGGGGCGATGAAGGGTCAGTTGATCAAACAGCAGATCAGGATCATCGAGGCGAAGCGGGCCGGCTAGGCTCAGCGCGCCGCGCTGGCGAAGGTCCCGTCGACCCAGACGAGCGGGGTGATCTCGTCATGGTTGACGATATGCTCGACCTCGCCGACGAACAGCGTGTGGGTGCCGACCTCGATCCGCTGGGTGGTGCGGCAGACGAGGCTGGCGAGCGCATCGTCCAGCAGCGGAATGCCGCTCTCATGCGCGATCCATCCGCCGGTCTCGAACCGTTCCAGACCCTTTTTCTTGCCGCTGAAAATGCCGACCAGTTCCTGGTGGCGATCAGCCAGCAGGTTCACGCAGAAGCGCTCCTCGGCCATCAGGATCGGGTGGATGCTGGCGCTCTTGTTGACCGCGGTAAGCAGGGTGGGCGGCTCGGCGCAGACCGACATCACCGCGGTGGCGGCCATGCCGGACCATTGTTCGCCCTTGCCGGACGTGATCAGCGCGATCGTGGTCGCCAGCCGGCGCATCGCGTGGCGGAAGCCATCCTTGATCTCGTCGTCCGTCACATGAATCTCCCTGTTCCTGCCGTCCCCAGCCGCTAGAGAAATGGAGCGGGCGGCGCAATCGCTACGGTGGCCGGATCCGGATTTCTCATCCTCAGGCGATGCTTTTCTTTTGTCGGTCAACCGCGTATGGGCGGCGCGGACTTCGACGAGATTCGTGAAGAGGCAAGAGTTTGGCGAAAGAAGAATTGCTGGAGATGCGCGGGCAGGTGGTGGAATTGCTGCCCAATGCCATGTTCCGCGTGAAGCTCGAAAATGATCATGAGATCCTGGGCCATACGGCGGGCAAGATGCGCAAGAACCGCATCCGCGTGCTGGTGGGCGATGAGGTGCTGGTCGAGCTGACTCCCTATGACCTGACCAAGGGTCGCATCACCTATCGCTTCAAATAAGGGCCGGGGCTCCTGTCCCCGCTCGTTCTCGCTTCCGGCAGCCCGCGCCGTGCCGACCTGATCGCGCGGCTGGCCGTCGTGCCCGCCGCGATCGACCCCGCCGACATCGACGAGACGCCGCTGAAGGGCGAGCTGCCTGCACCCTATGCGGCGCGCATGGCGGCGGCGAAGGCGGCGCTGGTCGCCGCGCGCCATCCGGGCAGCGCCGTGCTCGGCGCCGACACCGTGGTGGCGGCCGGCCGCCGCATCCTGCCCAAGACCGAAGTCGTTGACGAGGCGCGCGCCTGCCTCGCGCTGCTGTCGGGGCGGCGCCACCGCGTCCATTCGGCGATCACTCTGATCGGCGCGGACGGCACCGCGCGGCACCGGCTGTCGACCAGCATCGTG
>CAZJXG010000010.1:0-43795 GCA_964549965.1 uncultured Sphingomonas sp.
CGGTCCTTGTACCAGCGCGAAATGGCGCGGCGCAGGCGCGGAATGCCGCGGGAGGGATCGACCGTCACCGGATTGCCGATGAACGCCGCGTCCTCGGCGACATCCTCCACGATCGTGCGCAGATCCAGTTTCTCGCGCACGCCGGGGATCGATGCATCGCGGATGAAATTGAGGACCGAGGAGATCATCGCCTCCATCTCCTCGAGCTCTTCGACCATCCCCTCGCGGATCTTCTCGTCGTCCACTTCCTCGACGCGGAAGCGCAGTCGGGTAAGCGGGGTCCGCAGATCGTGGCTGATCGCCCCGATCATCGCGGTGCGGTCGCTGACGAAGCTGCGTAGCCGGCTCTGCATCAGGTTGAAGGCGTGTGCGGCACGGCCGACCTCGGCCGGGCCGTCGAGATCGAGCACATCGGCAGTGGGGTCGCGGCCGAGCAGTTCGGCCGCCTCGGCGAAGCGTTCGAGCGGCTTGCTCATCCGCCGCGCGAACAGCCAGCCCAGCGGTGCGACGATCGCGAAGGCGATCAGGAACCACAGCAGCACGCGGCGTTGCCAGGCATTGAGGAAAGGCTCCGGCGCGGGCTGGACGACCGACCAGCGGCCATCGGCCATCCGCATCGCGGCGATGAAGTCACCCTCGACATAGGGCGCGGGGGCGAGACCGAACAGGCCGCGCTGGCGCACCGGCGGCGGCGCGGCATAGCTGGACGGCGATGTCACCTCGGCGCCTTGCCCGACATCGAGCGCGCCCGTGTCGGACGGCGTCTGAGGCTGCATGGCCGGCCGTTGTTCGACGGTGAGGGCGGGCGCCGGAGCAGAGCTCGGCATGGGCAGCGGCTGTGTTTGCTGCGTGACGGGCGGCGGGAGCAGATTGTCCTGCGGGACGATGATCGTCGGGCGGCTCGGCGCGGGCTCCCGAACGGACAGGCCAAGTTGCGATGAGGAAGGGTTGACCGGCAGCAGATTGGAGCGGCCGATCATGTCGAGGCTCCGGCGGATCAGCGGCAGTCCGCCCACCGGCTTCTTGTCGATGGCGCCCGCGCTATCGTCCTGCTCCGGCAGGGGCTGGATCACCGCTGCCCGGCTGGGCGCGCGCAGCAAAGGCGGAATCATCTGGCCGCGATCACCCTCGATGCGGACCCGGCGTTCGGCACGGACGGATTTGTCGACCGGCATCGCCGCGCCGCCGGGGTCGGGGATCGAAACCGAATCGTCGATCCGGACATGCCCGCGAGCGCCCCAGTTGCCGTCCTTCGCACGCGGCGCAGCGGCGCCCCAGGGCGCGCGGCCGATCGCTTCGCCACCGGCTGCATCGGATGGAAGGGCTTCGGCGGGCAGCGCATCGGGGGACAGGCGACCACGGGCGAAGCGACCGGTCGCGACAGGCGTGCCGTCCGCCTGCTCCAGCACGAAGGAGGCGGGCTTGAACTGTGCCGCCGCATCCGGGACGAGCGGACCGTCATCGGCCATGGCGAGCTTGCGGGTGGCGACGGTGCCAGCGAAGGGCAGCGGCGTGTAGAAGCTCAACCGGACATCGGCGGGGCTGACGTCGAGCAGCTCCGCCAGTTCCCGGCGGGAGCGCTCCGACACCAGCCAGCCGCGCCCGCGCAGCTCGGGCGGCTCGGCCTGCACCTGTCGTTCGAGCTGCCGGTTCGATCCCTTGCCGCGCAGCGTCTCCGCCACCATCGCCAGATTATATTGCGGCGTCGGCGCGGGCGGCAGCAACAGGGTCAGCATCAGCGTGACCAGCTGGGCGATGACGAGGCCGGCCGTCAGCAGCACGACGATCTGGATCGCGAGCGCCGGACCCTGCCACGGGCGGACGAAGGAGAGCTTCCTCATGGCAACAATATGCCATGTGTTTCGCCTCCGATCCATCCTTGTACGTCAGGCCCGGTTTGATCCCCCACGCGGCCTGGCCGAACCGTCATTTCCATGTTCTTTATTGCCCTGCCCGGTCTCCGCCACAGGCCTTGCAAAGGGGATCGGGCCGGCACGGTTCTGGAACGAGCGGGCTGGCTTTCACCGGCAAGGAAAGCCATCATGCGCGCCATGGACCTTGCCACGCGCATCCTCATCGTCGACGACGATCCCGGCATCCGCAACCTGATGTCGTCCTTTCTCGACAAGCATGGCTATCATACCGATACGGCCTGCGACCCGATCGAGATGCGCGCGCTGCTCGCGCAGCACCGCTTCGATCTGATCGTGCTGGACGTGATGATGCCGCGCGAGGACGGGCTGACCGCGTTGCGCGATCTGCAGCGCGACGATGCGCCGCCGGTGATCATGCTGTCGGCGGTGGGCACCGACGTCGATCGCATCGTCGGGTTGGAAATGGGTGCCGACGATTATCTCGCCAAGCCGTGCAATCCGCGTGAACTGCTCGCCCGCATCCGCACGGTCTTGCGACGGCGCGGCGGCAAGGCGGTGGGGCAGGACAGCGCCGAGTCCGCTTCGGCGGAGGAGAAGCGCTTCTCCGGCTGGCGCATGCATATGGGGGTGCGGACCCTGCACAATCCGGCCGGAGAGCATGTCTCCTTGTCGGACAGCGAGTTCCGCCTGCTGCGGGCATTTGTCGAACATCCCCGTCGGGTGCTGACTCGTGACCAGCTGCTCGATTATTCGGGTGGAGCGGACAGCGAGGTCTATGACCGCGCGATCGATGTCCAGGTCAGCCGGCTGCGGCGCAAGCTGGGGGCCGGTGGCGGCCAGGATCTGATCCGCACGGTACGCAACGAAGGCTATATGTTCTTCCCCGTCGTCGAATGAGGGGCGGCGGTCGAAGCCAGATCAGGCGGCGACGCGGATCGGCTGCACGGTAAGCGGCCCGGTGGGCATCTGAAGCTCGTCGAGGCAGAGCTGGCCGTGGCGGCGCCAGGACAGATTGCCGACCACCCATTGCCGCGCGCGCAGGCCCATCGCGGTGCGCAGGGCAGGGTGACGCAGCGCCGCATCAAGCGCGCGCGCGATTGCGTCTTTCGAGCGGCCGTCGACGACGAAGCCGGTCTCTCCGTCGCGGACCAGTTCGGCGGGGCCGCCTTCCCGGCCGACGATGCAGAGCAGGCCCTCGGCCATCGCATCGGCGACACCGAAGCCGAAACCCTCGACATCGGTGCCCTGGTCGAGCGCGATCTGCGGATGGAGGAAGATATCGGCTTCGGCGCGCAGCCGCTGCAGTTCGGTGGCATCGACAGCCCCGAGCAGTTCGACATGATCGCCCAGACCCAGCTCGTCGATCCACTCCTGAAGGCGGGCGCGATCCGGGCCGTCGCCGGCGATCCGGTAGCGCAGCGCGTGGCCGCTGTTCAGCGCGGCGCGCACCGCCATCAAGGCCGAGACGATGTTCTTGCGCGGCACCAGGCGGCCCGTGGTCAGGATGCGGGCCGGCCCGGTGCCACGCGACAGGATGGCGCGGCGGTCGGTGGCGCGCGCCGCCGTCGTGCCGCCGCGCGCGATGACGCAGCGATCGGCGAGATGGGGCAGACGCTGCAGCAGCAGCGCGCGCGCCGCCTCGCTCACCGCGACGATGCGGGTCGCGCGGTCCAGCACGAATCGCATCAGCCGGAAGGAGAATCCCGTGGGCCGCGCGATATCACGGCCATGGACGGTGACGATCAACGGCACGGCGAAGGGGAGCGCGGCAAGGCCGGCGCGCCAGGTGCAGGCGTGGATCGCCGCGGGCAGCGGGCCACGGAACCAGGCCGCGAACAGGGCGCACAGCATGCGCAGCTGAACACGCCAAGGCCGCCCGGAACCGACGTCGGCCAGCTGATAGGCACCCGATTGTGTCCGCTGCCGCCCGGCCGTGGAGCAGGCGAACAGCGACACTGCCCAGCCGAGTTCGGCATAGGCCGAGGCCATGGCGCGGGCATAGCCCGGGCCGCTGCCTCCATCGGGCGCGAAGGCGCGCGCGATGAGCCAGATCACCCCGCGTGCGGCGGCCGTACCGGGCCGTCCGAAGCGCGAAGGATCGTGAAACATGTACGCCGCCCCCAGATTGACAGGCGGACAAAATGGGCCGGATGCGTAACGTCCATATGTCGGCGCGTTGCAGCAACATTGCAGCAAACGGAAATATGACCTCCCGAATCTCGCTTGCCATCGGTCCAGCGGCAGTGGAAACGCGCCCTTTCGATGGTGGGGAGCGTTGAGCCGGCTGCGATGACCCACGATGATCTGATCCGCTATGCTCTGATCGGCGCCGCGCTTCTGCTCGCGTTGCTCCTGCGTCTTCGCCGGATCGGACGGGCGCAGCGACTGCGGCTAGGAACGCTGTGGATCATCCCGGCGATCTTCACCCTGTTCGCCATCGTGATCCTCCGGCAGTTTCCCCCGGACGGCCTCGACTGGCTCTGGGTCGGGCTGGGCCTCGTCACGGGGGCGATGATCGGATGGCAGCGGGGCCGGCTCGTCGCTGTCGGTATCGATCGCGAGACCGGCGGTCTCAACCAGCGCAGCTCGCCCGCGGCACTGATCTTCCTGGTCCTGCTCGTCGCGCTGCGCTGGTTGCTGCATTGGCTGGTCGAGCTGAGCGATGCGCGCTGGCATCTCGGCGCGATGCTCGTCAGCAATATCTTCGTCGCGTTCGCAGTGGGCGCCTTGAGCTTCTACCGGCTGGAACTCTGGCTACGCGCCCGTACATTGCTGCGCGGCTGATCGGGTTTCCCCGCACTTGCTGGCCCGTCGGCGCACCGGCTAGAAGGTCGGCGGACAGACAAGGAGCATTTTTGAGGGGTCCGGGCGCCACGATACTGGAACGCGTTCCGCTCGCGCGCGGCTGCCCGTTGCTGGGCTATGGCGCCGCCGTGGCGATCACGGGGCTGTCGCTGACGGTCCGCCTTCTTGCCGATCCGCTGCTGCCGATGGGCTATCCCTATATCGCCTTTTTTCCGGCCGTGATTCTCACCACCTTCCTGTTCGGCGTGCGGCCGGGAATATTGGCCGCGATCTTATGCGCGATTCTTGCCTGGTATTTCTTCATCCCGCCGGTGTTCAGCGTGAAGATGAACAGCGGCATCGCCTTCGCCCTGACCTTCTATACGGTGGTCGTCACGATCGACATTTTGCTGATCGACTGGATGCAGCGCGCCAACCGCCGGCTTGCCGAGGAGCGGGAACGCAGCCGCCGACTGGCCGAGCGCGGCGAATTGCTGTTCCGCGAGCTGCAGCACCGCGTGTCGAACAACCTTCAGGTGGTCGGCGGTCTCCTCACCCTGCAGATACGCAGTGTCGCCGATCCTGCGGCGCGGCGGGCGTTGGAGGATGCGTCGCGCCGGCTGGGGCTGATCGGGCGTATCCACCGTCAGCTATACGATCCGCAGGGCGAGCAGCTCGACCTTGGCGCCTTCCTGACCCAGCTTGCCGCCGACCTGATCGATGCGGGCGGCAAGCCGGGCATCAGCTGCCGGGTGGAGGCGGAGGCCGATATCCACCTGCCCGCCCATGCGGTGGTGCCGATCGCGCTGATCGTGGCCGAAGCGGTTGCCAATGCGATCGAACATGGTTTTGCCGATCGGGCGACCGGGGATGTCGTGATCCGTACGGCGCGCGACGATGGCGGGCGGCTCGAACTGCTGGTGATGGACGATGGCGGCGGCCTGCCGCCCGGCTTCGATCTGGCCCAGGCGAACAGCCTGGGGCTCCGTCTGGCACAGATGCTGGCGCGGCAGCTCGACGGCAGCTTCGCCATGGAGGACAATGGCGCGGGCACCACCGTGCGGCTGCGCCTCGGCTGATCAGGCTATGTGGTCGCCCCCGCGCCAGCCCATCTGTTCGGCATAGTGACGGCGGCACAGCGCGACATAGCGTTCATTGCCACCCACCTCGATCTGCGCCCCTTCCTTGACCGGAAAGCCATCGGCGTTGATCCGCAGGTTCATCGTCGCTTTCCGCCCGCACGCGCAGATCGCTTTCAGCTCGATCAGGTTGTCGGCGATGGCGAGCAGCGCCGCGCTGCCGGGAAAGAGCTTGGCCTGGAAATCGCTGCGCAATCCATAGGCGAGCACCGGAATGCCCATCTCGTCGCATACCGCCGCCAGCTGGAACACCTGCGCGCGGGTCAGCCACTGCGCCTCGTCGACCAGGACGCAGTCGACCTTGCCCTCCGCCAGCTCGATCGCGATCTCTTCATAGAGGTCGGTATCCGGGTCGATCGCGGTGGCGTGGCTGGCCAGGCCGATCCGCGACGTGACTTTGCCCGGCTCGAAACGATCGTCGAAGGCCGCGGTGAACAACAGCGTCCGCATGCCGCGCTCGCGATAGTTGAAGTCGGCCTGGAGCAATGTCGTCGATTTGCCCGCGTTCATCGCCGCATAATAGAAATAGAGCTTGGCCATCGCGCGCTACCCTAGAGGCTGATCGTTTGAGGCGGAAGCGCTCCGCGCTTCCACCGATGACGTGAATCACGCCCCAAACCGAAGACAGGACCATGGTTCATGTTTCAGGCGAGCCTGAAACGATCGACGTCTGCGCGTAGCGGGTGGCCGACAAGCTGTCCGACACCGCCGAACTCTTGCTGTCGCGATAGCCCAGCGCGCGCATATGGGCGCGCACCGCATTGTCGCCGAACGCGGCCTTCGAACCCTTGCCATGGATCACCCAGATATGGCTGCCGTGGGGCAGGGCCGCATGGCGGGCCAGCGCCGCATCGAGCTCGTCCGCGTCGCCGACGATCGCCACGCTGAGGCGGGCCTTGTCGACCGTGGCGGTGTGGCCGTCGAGCGCTTCGGCCAGCGCCTCGTCATCGACCTCCCCGATCAGGAAGGCGGGGCTGGCATGGCCGATGCCGAGCTTGCTCGCCAGGCTGGGTGCGGGCGTCGCGATCTTCTTCGCCCATTTCGGCGCGGCCGCGCCGAGGGTCAGCGCGATCCGGCTGTCGCCGCTCATCAGCAGCAGATCATCGCCGTCTACCCGCACGTCTTCCAGCCCGGCGACGGCGAAGCTGCGGCGGAAGGGCGCACGCAGGATCAGTTCGCGGCTTTCGAGCAGCGCCTTGGCTTCGGCGCGCTCGCCATCGACCGTGCAGACGCAGATTGCTTCCAGTCCCATATGCAGGTCCCCCAACCCAGGCTCGGCGACAGTAACGCGAATTGTCGGGACGCAAAGAAGGATTTTGTGGTCATCGTCGCCATGCCGGGCAATAGGCCTGCGCGATGCAGATCCCACCCCCCGATACGCCGCGCGTCCGTTTCCGCTGGTCGCGCTACCATGCCATGATGATCGCGGTCCCCGCCGACCGCGCAATGCGCGACCGGCTGATATCGGGGATCGGTGCGCTGGTCGGGATCGTCGCGACCGGCTTGCTGGTACGCGGGCTGATCGGTGCCGGCGCGCATATGCCGCTGCTGATCGCGCCGATCGGCGCGGCGGCGGTGCTGCTCTTCGCGGTGCCGGCAAGCCCGATGGCACAGCCCTGGGCGGTGATCGGCGGCAATCTCGTCTCGGCGGTGGTCGGCGTCTTTGCGGCCGCTATCGGCGGCGATCCGATGGTTTCCGCCGGTCTCGCGGTCGGCGGGGCGATCTGCGCGATGGCGCTGCTGCGCTGCCTCCACCCGCCCGGCGGCGCGGTCGCGCTGACGGCGGTGGTCGGCGGTCCGGCGATCCATGCGATGGGCTATGGCTTCGTCATCGCGCCGGTCGGGCTGGCAACGGTGCTGCTGCTGGCGATGGCCTGGGGCTTCCACCGTTTCTCCGGCCACAGCTATCCGCATCGCGCCAGGCACATCGCCGATCCGCCGCAGCCGCTGGCCACCGATTTCTCCAGGCACGACCTCCGGCTCGCGCTCGCGGCCTATCCCGATCTGCTCGATGTCGACTTCCAGGATCTGGAGGAGGTGCTGCTCGCCGCCGAGCATCACGCCGCGGTCAGGCGCGGCGTGGCGACCAGGCCTTAATCCTCATCCTTCTGGAGATCGCGCGCGACCTTCGGATCGCGCAGCAGCGTGTCGATATGGCTGCCTTCATCGAAGCTCTCGTCGGCCAGGAATTTCAGCTTCGCGGCATATTTGGTGTTCACCCGGCGCGCGACTTCGCTCTGCAGATAGGCGGTGTTGGTGCGTAGCGCCTTGATCACCGCGTCCTCGTCCGCGCCCAGCAGCGGCTTCACGAACACGGTCGCGTGGCGCAGGTCGGGTGACATCCGCACCTCGGTCACCGAAACCAGATGCTTGGCCAATATGTCGTCATGCACTTCGCCGCGCATCAATATGTCGGACAGCGCATGGCGCACCTGCTCGCCGACGCGGAGCAGGCGGACCGATTTGCCTTCGGGGGTTTCGTTACGGCGCACGACGCGGCCTTTCCCAACAAGGACGCGTCATCCCGGCGCTAGCAGGGATCTCGGGCGGCAAGGACGGACCTGATGTCTCGAACCACGCCTGAGACCCCGGCCTGCGCCGGGGTGACGCTTTAAATCAGAGCGTCCGCTCGCGCTCCTCGACCTCGAACGTCTCGACGATGTCGCCGGGCTTGATGTCGGTGGTCGATTCGAGGGTGATGCCGCATTCGAGGCCGGCGCGGACCTCGGGGACATCGTCCTTGAAGCGGCGCAGCGACGAGATCGAGCCATTATAGATGATGACATCGTCGCGCAGGATGCGGGCGCGCAGCTTCTGGCGGATATAGCCTTCGAGCACCAGCAGACCCGCGGCCTTGCCATGCTTGCCGGCCGAGAAGACCTCGCGGATTTCGGCGCGGCCGACGACATGCTCCAGATATTCCGGCCCAAGCTGGCCGGCCATCGCGGCGCGGATCTCGTCGAGCAGGTCGTAGATCACGTCATAATATTTGAGCGCGACCCCATCCCGCGTGGCGATCTCGCGTGCCTTGGCGTTGGCGCGGACATTGAAGCCGATGATCGGCGCCTTGGAGGCGGCGGCCAGGCTGACGTCGCTTTCGGTGATGCCGCCGACGCCCGAATGCAGGATGCGCACCTGGATGAGATCGGTCGAGATCTTGTTGAGCGAGCCGACGATCGCCTCGACCGAGCCCTGGGCATCGGCCTTGACCACCACCGGATATTGCTGGGCCTGCTGCTCGCGCAGCGCCGAGAACATCGATTCGAGGCTGGCGGGGGCCGATGTGGTCCGCTTCGCCTGGATCACGCTGGCGCGATAGGCCGCGACTTCGCGGGCGCGTGCCTCATTCTCGACGACCGAGAGCTGGTCGCCTGCGCTGGGCACGCCCGACAGGCCGAGGATCTCGACCGGCAGCGAGGGGCCGGCTTCCTTGACGTTGCGGCCCTTGTCGTCGATCAGCGCGCGGACCTTGCCGCTTTCGGCACCGACGACGAAGATGTCGCCGACCCTGAGCGTACCGCGGTTGACGAGCACGGTCGCGACCGCGCCGCGGCCCTTGTCGAGCGTGGCTTCGACCACGGTGCCCTCGGCGGAGCGATCGGGATTGGCCTTGAGCTCGAGCAGTTCGGCCTGGAGCTCGATCTTCTCGATCAGTTCTTCGAGGCCGGTCTTCTTGAGCGCCGAGACCTCGACCTCCTGGACGTCGCCGCCCATCGATTCCACCTGCACGTCATGCTGCAGCAGCGCCTCGCGCACCTTCTGCGGGTTGGAGCCGGGCTTATCCATCTTGTTGATCGCGATGATCATCGGGACATTGGCCGCGCGGGTGTGGCTGATCGCCTCGATCGTCTGCGGGCGCAGGCCGTCGTCGCCGGCCACCACGATCACGACGATGTCGGTGATGTTGGCGCCGCGCGCACGCATGTCGCTGAACGCTTCATGGCCCGGCGTGTCGAGGAAGGTGATCTTAGCACCGCTCTTCACCTGCACCTGATAGGCGCCGATATGCTGGGTGATGCCGCCGGCCTCGCCGCTGGCGACATCGGTGCCGCGCAGTGCGTCGAGCAGGCTGGTCTTGCCGTGGTCGACATGGCCCATGATCGTGACGACCGCGGGGCGGGCCTGCAGCGTCTCGTCGGGATCGACGTCATGCGTCGTCACCAGATCGACGTCGCTGTCGGAGACGCGCTTGATGTTGTGGCCGAACTCGGTGACGAGCAGTTCGGCGGTGTCCTGATCGATCGACTGGTTGACGGTGACGGGCATGCCCATCTTGAACAGCGCCTTCACCAGATCGGCGGCGCGTTCGGCCATACGATTGGCCAGCTCGCCCACGGCGATCGTCTCGGGCACCGCGACATCGCGGACCTGCTTCTGCTGGACGGTGCCCGCCTGATGGGCGCGCTTGTCCTTTTCGCGCGAACGCTTGAGCGCGGCAAGCGAGCGAGCCCGCGCACCGCTATCGTCGTCGAGCGCCTTGGTGACCGTGAGCTTGCCCGACTGCCGGCGGTCGTCGCCCTTGCGGTCGCGCTGCTGCGGACGCGGCGGCTCGGGCCGCTTCGGGCTCGGCACGGGCGTGAAGCGGCGCGGCGGCGGCGCGGCGGGGCGCTGGTCGCCGGTGGTGGCGGCGGTTTCGGCCGGAGCCGGGGCGGCTTCCTCGCGGGCGGGCTCGGCTGCACGTGCTTCGGCGTCGGCCGCTGCGGCTGCCGGCGCCTGGGCAGGCGCGCTTTCGCCGGCTTCCTCGGCGCGGCGATTCTCTTCGGCGCGGCGCTTTTCTTCCTCGCTGGCCTCGGCTTTCAGCCGCTCCTCGCGGCGGCGGGTTTCCTCCAGCGCGGTCATCCGCGCTTCCTCGGCCTCGCGCAGCAGGCGCTCCTGCTGCTCGCGGCGTTCGAGCGGGGTCAGCGCACGGGTATTCACGACAGGCGCGGGGGCCGGCTGAGGGCGTGGTGCCGGAGCGGCGGCCTGGGGCGCGGGCGCCTGCGGAGCCGGGGCTGCGGCGGCGGGTTCCTCGATCACCTGGGGCTCGGCTTCGCCCGGCCGACCGAGTACGCGGCGGCGCTTGACCTCGACGACGACGGTGTTCGACCGGCCATGGCTGAAGCTCTGCTTCACCTGGCCCGTCTCCACCGTGCGCTTCAGGCCCAACGGCGCGCGCATTCCCAGTTTCGGCTTTTCGCTATCACTCATCTGGTAACCGAACCCTTCACTTCATTCTTCAATTTTGAGCGCCGATGGACCCTGCGGAGCTGTTCCGCAAGGCTGAAGCGCTTTCCGAACGTCCCATGAAACCGCACCAGCGGCTCAAAGCGTCAGCGACGCGCGCGGCTGAAGCCGGCACTGTCACACCTATATGTACCACATTGTCGCGCCCCAGCGCCATCGACAATATGGTGCGATCTGCCGGGATTACTACTCCGCGCCGATCCGATCCCTCGGCGTCAAGGCCGACGCGGAGCGACTGGTCGAGCTTGCGATTGCCGTCTTCCGATGCGTCGGCGGCGTGCAGCAGCAGATGAAGCCGGCCGCGCCGCGCGGCCTCGCTGATCTTGTCCGATCCGGTCAGCACCGCGCCCGAACGCATCTCCAGCCCCAGCCGGTCGAGCGCGGCGCGGCGCAGCCCGTCCTCGATCCGTTCGGGCAGGTCGGCGGGGATGATGATCTCGCCGGTCTTGAAGGCGCGGGCGAGCGCACCCTTGAGCTTGCCCTTGGCGATCGCGGTTTCGAGCGCGGCGCGGTCGACGCCGATCCAGGCGCCGCGGCCCGGCGCCTTGGCGCGCAGGTCGGGCAGGATATGGCCGTCGGGGCCGAGCGCGAGCCGGATCAGCCTGGCCGGGGCATCATGCTCTGCGGACAGGATGCATTTGCGCTCGGGGACATGCTTCCCCGGACGGGGAGGGCGGTCCTCCGATGCGATATCCGGCGCTAGCGGTACGCTCCGATGATCATCGTGTGCCATTCGCGGGAGCGACCTCCTGCGTGGCATCGGGGAGGGGGGCGGGGCGATCCGCGATCAGCAGGCCGCCCGCGCCGTAATTCTCGGTCGACAGCTCGGTGATGTTCACCTGCACCGCGCTCGCCGGCTTGCCGAGATGCGCGCCCAGCGACCGCGTCACGTCAGCGACGATGGCGGCCTTCTGTTCGCGCGTGGCGGAGCCGGCGATTCGGATGTCGACAAAGGGCATCAGCGATCAGGCCTCGTCGGTGAACCAATGGGCGCGGGCGGCCATGATGATCTCGTTACCCTGATCCTCGGACAGCCCATATTCGCCCAGCACGCCGGGCTTGTTCTCTTCGCGCTCGGCGCGTTCCGGGCGGTCGGGCCGGTCGCTGCTCGGGCGGCGGCGCTGCTCGGCGCGCTTCTTCTGGATCAGCTCGTCGGTGGCGAGATCGGCCAGATCGTCGAGGGTCTTGATCCCGGCCTTGCCGAGCGTGACCAGCATCGCCTCGGTCAGATAGGGCAGCTCGGCCAGCGCATCCTCGACGCCCAGGGCACGGCGCTCTTCGCGGGCGGCCTGCTCGCGGCGATCGAGCGCTTCCTGTGCGCGATTCTGCAGCTCGGCGCCCAGCTCCTCGTCGAAGCCCTCGATCGAGGCCAGCTCGTCCAGCTCGACATAGGCGACCTCTTCCAGCGCACCGAAGCCTTCGGCGACCAGCAGCTGTGCCAGGGTCTCGTCGACGTCGAGCTCGTTCTGGAACATCTCGCTGTTCTGGAGGAATTCCTTCTGGCGCTTCTCGCTGGCGTCGGCCTCGGTCAGGATGTCGATCGCCTTGCCGGTCAGCTGGCTGGCAAGCCGGACATTCTGGCCGCGGCGGCCGATGGCGAGGCTCAGCTGATCGTCGGGGACGACCACCTCGATGCGCTCCTCCTCCTCGTCGATGACGACGCGCGAGACCTGGGCGGGCTGCAGCGCGTTGACGACGAAGGTCGCGGTGTCGGGCGACCAGGGGATGATGTCGATCTTCTCGCCCTGCATTTCCTGGACGACCGCCTGGACGCGGCTGCCCTTCATGCCGACGCAGGCGCCGACCGGATCGATCGATCCGTCATGGCTGATCACGCCGATCTTGGCGCGGCTGCCCGGATCGCGGGCGGCGGCCTTGATCTCGATGATGCCGTCGTAGATTTCGGGGACTTCCTGCGCGAACAGCTTCTTCATGAAATCGGGATGCGCGCGCGACAGGAAAATCTGCGGGCCACGGTTTTCGCGGCGGACGTTGAGGATCAGGCTGCGGACCCGATCGCCGACGCGGACCACTTCGCGCGGGATCTGCTGGTCGCGGCGGATGACGCCCTCGGCGCGGCCCAGGTCGACGACGACATGGCCGAACTCGACGCGCTTGACGACGCCGGTGATGATCTCGCCGGAGCGATCCTTGAACTCGTCATATTGGCGCTCGCGCTCGGCATCGCGGACCTTCTGGAAGATCACCTGCTTGGCGGCCTGCGCGGCGATGCGGCCGAACTCGATCGGGGGCAGCGGATCGACGATATAGTCGCCGACGACGGCGCCATTCTGCAGCTTCTGCGCATCGGCGACCGAAACCTGCTTGAAATAGTCGTCGACCAGTTCGACCACCTCGACGACACGCCACAGCCGCATGTCGCCGGTCTTGCCGTCGATCTTGGCGCGGATGTCGTTCTCGGCGCCGTAGCGGGCCCGCGCGGCGCGCTGGATCGCGTCTTCCATCGCCTCGATCACGATCTCGCGATCGATCAGCTTCTCGCGGGCGACGGCATCGGCGATCGCGAGCAGCTCGGCGCGGTTGGCGGAAATGGCGGTGGCCATGCGGGTCTATCCTTCTGCTTTGCCCGCGCCGCGTCGCGGCGCATCTTCTATGATTTTATCCGCGCCCTCGGTCGAGAGCGGCGCGGTGGCCTTGATGAGAGCGTCGGTCAGGATCAGCTTCGCGCTGGCGATCTGCGCCAGCGGCACCGCCACCTCACCCAGCTTGTTTACACCGAGCGTCACCGAGTCGCCATCGCTGGCGATGATGCGCCCTTCGAACTGCTTGCGCCCGTCCAGCGGCGGATCGACCTTGAGCCGCACGTCGAAGCCGGACCAGTCGGTCCAGTCCTGCACCCGGGTCAGCGGCCGATCGATACCGGGCGAACTGACTTCGAGCCGATAGGCCTCCTCGATCGGGTCGATCTCGTCGAACTTCTCCGAAATCCGGCGGGACAGCGCCTCGCAGTCGGTGATGTCGAGCTGCCGCGTGTCGGGCCGCTCGGCCATCACCTGCAAGGTAGGATCGCTCTTGCCCCCGAAGAAGGCGACGCGCACGAGCGCCAGGCCCAGGGCTTGCGCCTCGGGCTCGATCAGCTTCGTAATCGCGGCGATGTCCGCCATCGGGTCTCCAGTTCGGACGCAGCACTTGAAGCCCCGGAGGCTTCCGCCCCCGAGCCCGGCAAAGTTTCCAATGTCGAGAAGTGAGGGCGATATAGGCGAAGTGGGGACGGGGGGCAATATGCGAGTTTTGTTTGTTTAGCCTCAGGCGCCGGCGCTTGAGGCAAACCAATCAAGCCGCCAGCTTCATCTCCATCCGGCTCCAGATTTCCACCAGGGCCTGGGTCAGCTCGCGCATCATCGCTTCGTCATGGGCGGGGCCGGGGGTGAAGCGCAGCCGCTCGGTGCCGCGCGGCACCGTCGGATAATTGATCGGCTGGACGTACACGCCATATTCGGCGAGCAGGATGTCCGAGACCTTCTTGGCCTTGATCGGATCGCCCACCATCAGCGGCACGATATGCGTCACCGTCTCCATCACCGGCAGACCGGCATCGGCGAACATCGTCTTCAGCGTCGCGGCGGCGGCCTGCTGGCCTTCGCGCTCCTCCGACGATTGCTTGAGGTGGCGCACGCTCGCCAGCGCGCCGGCGACCAGCACCGGCGACAGCGATGTCGTGAAGATGAAGCCGGGCGCATAGCTGCGGATCACGTCGATGATCATCTGGTCGGCCGCGATATAGCCGCCCATCACGCCGAACGCCTTGCCCAGCGTGCCTTCGATGATGGTCAGCCGCTCCGCGACACCGTCGCGCTCCGAAATCCCGCCGCCGCGCGCGCCGTACATGCCGACCGCATGGACCTCGTCGAGATAGGTCAGCGCATTATATTTGTCGGCGAGATCGCAGATCGCATGGATCGGGGCGACGTCGCCATCCATCGAATAGACGCTCTCGAAGGCGATCAGCTTGGGCGCGTCGGGGTCTTCCGCGGCGAGCAGTTCCTCGAGATGCTCGAGGTCGTTGTGCCGGAAGACGCGCTTTTCGCAGCCCGAGCTGCGGATGCCCGCGATCATCGAAGCGTGGTTGAGCTCGTCGGAGAAGATGATGCAGCCGGGCAGCACCTTGGTGAGCGTCGACAATGTCGCTTCGTTGGAGACATAGCCCGAGGTGAAGAGCAGCGCGCCCTCCTTCTCGTGCAGGTCGGCCAGCTCGGCCTCCAGATCGACATGATAATGGGTGTTGCCGCCGATGTTGCGGGTGCCGCCCGAACCGGCGCCGACGTCGTGGAGGGCTTCCTCCATCGCCGCGATCACCTTGGGATGCTGGCCCATCGCCAGATAGTCGTTCGAACACCAGACCGTGACCTGCTTGGGGCCGTTATGGCCCGCGAAGCAACGCGCATTGGGGAACATGCCCTTGTTGCGCAGGATGTCGATGAACACGCGGTATCGACCTTCGGCGTGGAGACGGTCGATGGCCTGGGTAAAAACGCGGTTGTAATCCAAGAGACCTGCTCCCCACCGCCCCGCTTTGCCAAGGGGCTGAATCGAGCGCCTTTTAAGACTTCGTTCGTTCGATTTCCAGTGCGAAGGACTCGCAATAATCCGCGAGCACCCCTTTGTTCGACGAAAGTCGGGCACTGTGCCCGTTTCGCGCGCCCTGCCCGGGCAGGGCCTAGAGAATGGCGATGCTGCCGAGTCCGCGTTCGGCCAGCGCCGCGCGCAGCGGCGCGCCGACATCCAGCGGCGCGGTGAACACCGCCTCGCCCGCCGGTGCGGCCGGCCAGTCCTGGTCTTGGGTCAGATGGGCGACCCGGCGCGCGATCCCCGGTCCGCCGTCGACGAAGCGCAGCGGGCGGCCGGCCGCGGCGGCCAGCTCCTCCGCGACCAGCGGGAAATGGGTGCAGGCGAGCACCACCGTGTCGATCCGGTTGCCGCCGGGCTGATCGAGCAGGCCGGCCATCACCGCGCGATAATCGGCGGGGTCGGTGGGCTGCCCGCGCAGCCGCGCCTCCGCCAGTTCGACGAGCCGGGCCGAGCCGTGGCGCAGCACGGCGCAGTCGGCGGCGAAACGGGCGGAAAGATCGTCGACATAGGGCTGGCGGACGGTCGCGTCTGTGCCCAGCACGCCGATCGCGCGGCTGATCGACTGTTCGGCGGCGGGCTTGATCGCCGGCACGGTGCCGACCACCGGCAGGTCGAGCGCGGATCGCACCGCGGCCAGCGCGATTGTCGATGCGGTGTTGCACGCGATCACGACGAGACGGGGGCGATAGCGCTCGACCAGGCGCCCCAGCAGCGCCGGTACCCGCGCCGCGATCTCGGCCTCGCTGCGGACGCCATAGGGAAAGCCGCCATTGTCGGCGACATAGACATAGGAAGCCTGCGGCAGCAGCGCCCGGGTCGGCCCCAGCACCGATAGCCCGCCAACGCCGGAATCGAACATCAATATCGGGCGGTCGTCGGCCATCGCGCTCCACTTAATCGCGCGGACCGGCCGCCGCAACCGGGCGAAGTCATGCCGTATCCGAAACCTTTGTGCATTAGTGCGTGTTGCGCCTCCGCCCGCTTTGATTATGCTGCGCCGCCAGCAATGGGGAGCTTGTTACCGTCCATGATGTCCCTGCTTACCGTGGCGGTTCTCGTCGGGGCCTATCTGCTCGGCTCGATTCCGTTCGGCGTTGTCCTCACCCGCCTCGGCGGCGCCGGCGATCTGCGCCAGATCGGGTCGGGCAATATCGGCGCCACCAACGTGCTGCGCACCGGCCGCAAGGGGCTGGCGGCGGCGACCTTGCTGCTCGATGGCGGCAAGGGCGCGGCGGCGGTGCTGCTCGCGCAGGCGCTGCAGCCCGATGTCGCGCTCTGGGCCGGTCTCGCCGCCTTCATCGGCCATCTCTATCCCGTCTGGCTGCGCTTCAGCGGCGGCAAGGGCGTGGCGACGATGCTCGGCGTCTCGCTGGCCGCCTGGTGGCCGGCGGGACTCGCCTTCGCGGGCGTCTGGCTGGCGATGCTGGCGATCAGCCGGCGGTCGTCGGTCGGTGGCCTGTCGGGCGCGGTCGCGGCGCCGATCGCGGCGGCGCTGGGGGGGCAATCAGACGCGGTGCTGGTGATGCTGGTCATGGCGATCCTCGTCGTCTGGAAGCATCGCGGCAACATCGCCCGCCTCCTCGACGGTTCGGAGCCGAAAGTCGGCGAGGGCTGATCTGGCGGGCTCCGATCCGGATGGGGCCGAGCGTCTCGCCCGGCTGCGGCTGATCCGCACGCCGCGGATCGGCCCGGTCGCTTATTCCCATCTCATCGGCCGCTTCGGCAGCGGCGTGGCGGCGCTTGCCGCTCTCCCCGATCTGGCGCGGCGCGGTGGCGGTTCCGCCCCCGCTATCCCGTCGGATGCCGATGCGCGCGCGGAGGTCGATCGCGCCATCCGCGCCGGCGGCCGCTATCTGTTTCGCGGCGAGCCCGGCTATCCGACGCTGCTCGATCAGCTCGACAGCGCCCCGCCCGCGCTGATCCTGGCGGGGGACAGGACGCTGCTCGATCGCCGCGCCGTCGCCATCGTCGGTGCGCGCAATGCCAGCGGCGCGGCGGTGCGCTTCGCTCGGATGCTGGCGCATGATCTTGCCGCGAGCGGCTGGCTGGTGGTCTCCGGCCTGGCGCGCGGGATCGATACCGCCGCGCATGTCGGGTCGATCGAGGCCGGCACGGCGGCGGTGATCGCGGGCGGCATCGATGTCGCCTATCCGCCGGAGAATGCGGCGCTCCAGCGTGACATCGTCGAACGCGGCCTGCTGATTGCGGAAATGCCGCCCGGTACGGAGCCCCGCGCCCGGCACTTCCCGCACCGCAACCGGATCATCGCGGGCCTGACGGCGGGAACGGTGGTGGTGGAGGCGGCCCCCAGGTCCGGGTCGCTCATCACCGCGCGGCTTGCCGGCGAATATGGGCGCGAGGTGATGGCGGTTCCGGGTTCGCCGCTCGATCCCCGCGCGCAGGGCTGCAACCTGCTGATCCGCGAGGGCGCCACCCTGATCCAGTCCGCCGCCGACATCGTCGAGGCCCTCAGCCCGATCGGCGGGGTTGCGGCGGCCGATCGCGAGGCATTCACCCCCATGCCACCGCCGGCCGATAGCGATGAAGCGGCCCGCCATGCGATCCTCGACCTGCTCGGCCCGGTACCGCTTCCGATCGACGAACTGATTCGCCAGAGCGGCGTCGGCGCGCCGATCGTGCAGATGGTGCTGCTCGAACTTGAACTCGCAGGCCGGATCGATCGTCACGCCGGAGGACGGATAAGCCTCGCTTGACGCAGCGGCATTCGACCATCGTCCAACGACCGCTTCTGATCGCCCCCGTAATGTTAACCTAAGATTATCCATAAGCGCCGCACTGCTTGGCGCAGGAGGATGTCATGAACCCGCATCAGATCAATCTGGTCAAATCGACTTTCATTCATGCATTGCCGATCAGCGATGCCGTTGCCGCCGATTTCTACGACCGGCTGTTCGCTGCTTGCCCGCATCTGCGGAGGCTGTTCGCCATGGACATGACGGCCCAGCGGCAGAAGCTGATGATGACGCTCACCGCGATCGTCGCCGACCTCGACAATCTCGATCAGCTGGTGCCGATGGTGGCCGAACTGGCGCGTCGCCATGTCGGCTATGGCGCCCGCGACGAACATTATGCCCCGGTCGGCGCCGCGCTTATCGAAACCCTGCGCAACGCGCTCGGGCCTCGCTTCACGTCCGATGTCGAAGCGGCGTGGGGCGCCGCTTATGGCCTGCTCTCCAGCGCAATGATCCAGGCAACGCGGAAAGCGGCATGAACGTCATCGCGTCCCCGGCTTCCAACGATACGACGACGGCCGAGCTCGCGGAAACCGCGCGGTCGCTCGAGGCGATCGCGCAGCTGCTCGCGACCCTGGCGGCCGACGTCGGTACCCAGGCGGCGGAAGCGACCCGGCTTGCCCGTCAATCGACCGAGGAAGCACGGCAGACGATGGGCTTCGCGCTCGAACTGGTCGAACAGGCGGGGTTGATCGACACGCATGTCCAGCGTCAGCAGTCGCTGATCGAAGCCTCTCGGGGCACCGCGCGCCAGGGTGCCGACGCGCTCAGCCGGCTCACCGGCTCGGCGGCCAGCATCGGATCCATCTCGACGACGATCGGCGGTATCGCCCGCCAAAGCCGGCTGCTCGCGCTCAATGCCCGGATCGAGGCCGCCCGGGCCGGTGAATCGGGCCGCGGTTTCGCGGTCGTGGCAGGCGAGGTGCGTGAACTGTCGGAGCAGACGTCCGGTGCGACACGCGAGATCGACCATCGGGCCGATACGCTGCGAAACGAGATGGAGTCGATCGTCGACCTGTTTCAGGACAATGCGGCCCGTGCCGACGATGCCTGGAGTCTGGCGGGCGAGGTGACGACCGCCACCACTCTGCAATATCACGCAGCCCATGGTGCCCGCGACCATAGCGAGCATGCGGTGCAATGTGCTGAACAGGCCACCGTGATCGTCGGCAGGCTCGCTACCGCGGCGTCGTCCGCCGGAATCATCGCCCAGCAGATCGTGGCGGCGGCTTCTGCGCTTGCCGCGCGGGCAGACACGATCAACGCTTGACGGCGGTCCAGCGGACTATCCACCCTCGTACGTGTACGCGTACGTAAGAGGATTGCCCGGGTCGCCATGAAGCTTGTCGTCGTCGAATCCCCCGCCAAAGCGAAAACCATCGAGAAATATCTCGGCCCCGGTCATCGGGTGCTCGCATCCTACGGCCATGTCCGCGATCTGCCGGCCAAGGACGGCTCGGTCGATCCCGACAACGGCTTCGCGATGGAGTGGGAAGCCTATGCCGACAAGACCAAGCAGCTCAAGGCGATCGCCGATGAGGCGAAGTCCGCCGACACGCTGATCCTCGCGACCGATCCCGATCGCGAGGGGGAGGCGATCAGCTGGCATGTTCAGGAGGTGCTGCGGAAGCGCAAGGCGCTTCCCAAGGATGTGCAGCGCGTTACCTTCAACGCGATCACCAAGGCGGCGGTGCTGGAGGCGATGGCCAATCCGCGTGCCCTCGACGAGGATCTGATCGACGCCTACCGCGCCCGCCGCGCGCTTGATTATCTGGTGGGCTTCACCCTGTCGCCGGTGCTGTGGCGCAAGCTGCCCGGCGCCAAGTCGGCGGGGCGCGTCCAGTCGGTGGCGCTGCGCCTCGTCGTCGATCGCGAGCGCGAGATCGAGATTTTCAGGCCGCAGGAATATTGGTCCGTCACCGCCGACATGGAGCATGACGGCATCCCCTTCGTCGCGCGCCTGTCGCGCTGGAAGGGCGAGAAGATCGACCGGCTGACGATCGGCAATGGCGGCGATGCCGCCGCGGCGAAGGCTGCCGTCGAGGCGGGCCGATTCGCGGTCGCCTCGATCGAGACCAGGCCGCTGAGCCGCAATCCTCCGGCACCCTTCACCACCTCGACCCTGCAGCAGGAAGCGGCGCGCAAGCTCGGCTTCTCGGCGAGCCACACGATGCGGATCGCCCAGGCGCTCTACGAGGATGGCGCGATCACCTATATGCGGACCGACGGCGTCCAGATGGACGGCGGCGCGATCAGCGAGGCGCGCGGCGCGATCGCAAAGCGCTACGATGCCTCCTATGTGCCGGACAAGCCGCGCCAATATGTCGCCAAGGCCAAGAATGCGCAGGAAGCGCATGAGGCGATCCGCCCCACCGATTTCTCGAAGGACCGCGCCGGCGGCGGCGATCATGCGCGGCTCTACGATCTGATCTTCAAGCGTGCGCTGGCCAGCCAGATGGCTTCGGCGCGGCTGGAGCGGACTACGGCCGATATGGTCGACGGCACCGGCCAGCACGCCCTGCGCGCGACCGGCCAGGTCGTCCTCTTCCCCGGCTATCTGGCGCTGTACGAGGAAGGCCGCGATGACGAAGGCGACGAAGAATCGCGCCGTCTGCCGCGCATGAAGGAGGGCGATGCGCCCGCGAAGAAGAAGGTCGATTCGGAACAGCATTTCACCCAGCCGCCGCCGCGCTATTCGGAGGCGAGCCTCGTCAAGAAGATGGAAGAACTGGGGATCGGCCGGCCCTCGACCTATGCCTCGATCCTCCAGACGCTCAAGGACCGCGACTATGTCACGGTCGAGAAGAACCGCTTCACCCCCAACGAAAGCGGGCGGCTCGTCACCAGCTTCCTCGAACGCTTCTTCGAACGCTATGTGAGCTACGACTATACCGCCGGGCTGGAGGAGAGCCTCGACGACGTGTCGGGGGGCCGTGCCGGCTGGCAGGCGGTGCTCGAAGCCTTCTGGAAGGACTTCAAGCCGAAGACCGCCGAGGTGATGGAGCAGAAGCCCTCCGACGTCACCAAGGCGCTCGACGCGTTCCTGGCGCCCTATCTGTTCCCCGACAAGGGCGACGGCACCGATCCCCGGCTATGCCCGGTCTGCGCCGAGGGCAGCCTCAGCCTGCGCGGCGGGAAGTTCGGGGCGTTCATCGCCTGCTCCAACTATCCCGAGTGCAAATATACGCGCCGCTTCGCCCAGGCGGGCGGCGCCGGCGACGGCGCCGATGCCGGCCCGGTCATTCTGGGCACCGATCCCGAAACCGGTCTGGAGGTGTCGAAACGTGCGGGCCGGTTCGGGCCTTATGTCCAGCTCGGCGACGGCAAGGACGCCAAGCGCGGCTCGATCCCGAAGGATGTGCCCGCCGACGATCTCGATCTCGCCATGGCGCTGAAGCTCGTCTCGCTGCCCCGCACGGTCGGGCTGCATCCCGAGACGGGCCAGCCGATCACCGCGTCGATCGGCCGCTATGGCCCCTATCTGCTGCATGACGGCAAATATGGCCGGCTGACCTCGACCGCCGAGGTGTTCGAGGTGGGCATGAACGCGGCCGTGGTCAAACTGGCCGAGGCGGCGGCCGGCGCGGGCCAGCGCCGGGGTGCCGCCGAGCCGCTCAAGACCTTCGGCGAAAGCCCTGTGACCGGCAAGGAGGTCAAGCTGATGGCGGGGCGCTTCGGCCCCTATGTCACCGACGGCGCGACCAATGCGACCCTGCCGAAGACCGCCAATCCCGACGAGATGACGGTGGAGGCCGCGCTCGAACTGCTCGCGGCGCGTGCCGCCAAGGGGCCGGCCAAGGGGAAGAAGGGGGCGAAGAAGGCTCCGGCGGCGAAGAAGGCGCCGGCCGCGAAAAAAGCTCCCGCGAAGAAGGCCGCGCCCAAAAAGGCCAAATAGGCCGGCTGGCCTGTCCTGACGCCGTGCCGCGGACCGCGACGGCGGGGACTCGTCGCCCGCGATTCTTTGCTGTATCGGTTGGGCCGGCGATACAAGATCGACGAGGGTACGCGCCGCTTCTGATCGGCTCGGTCAGCGCATCGATTGCCGCAGGTCGAGCAGGGGCTGCTGCGATACCTGGATCGCGCCGCTGCGCGGACGATCGATATCGAGGATGATGGTGAGCGCGAGGCTGAGCAGCATCAGCAGCAGGCTGGTGGCGATCCGATGCTGGCGGCCGTTGGCGGCCAGGATATAGCCCAGCATCACCATCGACAGCGCCGCGTAGAGCAGCAGCACGTGCAGCACCCGGCCGGGGATATGCGCCGATCGCGCCGCCAGCCGCGCCGCAGCGAGATCGAAGCTCTCGTTCATCGCGTCCATCACCGCGCGGGACAGTTGCGGAGAACTGTCGGCGCGGATCGCCGATCCGGTGACGGCCCAGAGCTGTTGCTGAAGACGTGCCGTCAGAGCCATGTCGGTCGCGCGCACCTCATGATCCGACCAGCCGATCCGCGCGTCGGCATAGACCCTCAGCAGTCGGGACATCTCGGTGCGCGCCGGCTCTTCCAGCAGCTGGGCCCGCAGCCATGCGGTGCCGATCGCATTGGCTTCCTGCACCACCAGCTCGCGTCGCGTCTCATAGCGGTTGAGCGCGAGCGAGAAGGTGAAGCCCAGCAGCAGCGCCAGCAGGCCCAGCACGGCGGACAGCAGGTGATCGGGGCTGCCCGTGCCCGGTTCCCGCTCCCCGCGCAGCCGGCGAAGCCCGATATGTCCGCGATAGCCCAGCTCCACCGCCGAGAGCAGCGCCAGCAGGATCAGCAGTCCGATCAGCCCCAGGGGGGCGTCATCCAGTGCGGCCATGCATCGTCTCCGCGTGGACGATCAGGCCCACCGCCGCCATTCATGTCGAAAGCGGAACGAAAATGCCAGCGTGACGCTGGCGCCGTCTACAGGCCCATCGCCTTATAGGCGGCGGCGAGCGTCGGTGCCGCCAGCGCGCGGGCCTTCTCGGCGCCCTTGGCAAGGATCGCGTCGAGCTCGTCGGGATTGGCCTTCAGCGCCTTCAGCCGCTCGGCGATCGGCCCGAGCTTGGTCGCGAGCAATTCGCCGAGCGCCGGCTTGAACGAACCGAAGCCCTGGCCGCCGAACTGGGCCAGCACATCGGCCGGGGTCGCGTCGGTCATCGCGGCGTAGATGCCGACGAGATTGCGGGCCTCGGGCCGGCCTTCCAGCCCTTCGACCGTGTCGGGCAGCGGCTCGGGGTCGGTCTTCGCCTTGCGGACCTTCGACATGATCGTCTCGGCATCGTCGGTCAGGTTGATGCGGCTCATGTCCGACGGGTCGGATTTCGACATCTTGGCGCTGCCGTCGCGCAGGCTCATGACGCGCGCGGCGGGGCCGCCGATCACCGGCTCGGGCAGGGTGAACAGCTCGACGTTGAAGTCGGTGTTGAATTTGGTGGCGATGTCGCGCGCCAGTTCCAGATGCTGTTTCTGGTCCTCGCCCACCGGCACATGGGTGGTCTTGTAGAGCAGCACGTCGGCGGCCTGCAGCACCGGATAGGCATAGAGGCCGATCGAGGCGCCCTCGCGATTCTTGCCCGACTTTTCCTTGAACTGAGTCATCCGGTTCAGCCAGCCGATCCGCGCGGTGCCGTTCAGCAACCAGCACAGCTCGGCATGGGCGGCTACGTCGCGCTGGCGGAACAGCACCGCCTTGTCCGGGTCGATCCCGCAGGCGACCAGCGCGGCCGCCATCTCGCGGATGTTGTTCGATAGTGTCGCCGGCTCGTTATGCACGGTGATCGCGTGCAGGTCGGCCAGGAAGAACAGGCACTCGCCCTCGTCCTGCATCTTCACCCAGCGCCGGATCGCGCCGAGATAATTGCCGAGGTGCAGGTTGCCGGTGGGCTGGATGCCCGAGACTGTGCGCTTGTAGGTCATGATGGCGGGGCTTTTGGGGCGCGGGGCGGGGGAGGTCAAGCAAGACCACCCATAAGCCGTCATGCTGAACTCGTTTCAGCATCCACCGCGTCACAAGAGGACCGGTTCAAGTGGAGGCGTGGGTCCTGAACCAAGGTCAGGATGACGCGCGGCAGGTCAGCGCTTCCGCCGCAACTGCCCTTTCAGGGTGGCGAGCGAATAGGCGCCAAGGCCGAACACCAGCCCGAAATAGACGGCCATGCCCGACAGGATCAGCACCAGCAGCGCCACCGTGCGTTCGATCAGGCTGCGCCCCGTCCAGGGATCGATCCACGGATTCAGGAAGAGCAGCATCACGCCCATCGCGATGGTCGCGGCGATCAGCCGCACGCCGGTGCGCCGCAGGCGCGCGTCGATCGCGAAATGGTCGCGGCGGCGCAGCGTGACATAGAGCAGGATCGCGTTCACCCACGCCGATATCGCGGTCGACAGCGCCAGCCCGACATGGGCGAGCGGCCAGATCAGCACGAGGTTGAGCACGAGGTTGACCAGCATCGCCACCAGCGCGATCCGCACCGGTGTCCGCGTGTCGGCGCGCGCGTAGAAGCCCGGCGTCAGCACCTTGATCAGCACATAGGCGGGGAGGCCCAGCGAAAAGGCGGCGAGCGCGCGGGCGCTGGCGATCGTGTCGACGGCGTTGAACGCGCCATGCTGCAGCAGGCCCCGGATCAGCGGGGTGGCCGACACCAACAGCCCGGCGGTGGCGGGCAGGGTCAGCAGCAGCACCAGCTCGATCGCGCGATTCTGCGTGTCGAGCGCCGCCTGACGATCGCCGCCGCCCAGCTGGCGCGACAGGCTCGGCAGCATCGCGGTGCCCACGCCGATGCCGATCAGGCCGAGCGGCAACTGGTTCAGCCGGTCCGCATAATAGAGATAGGAAACCGACCCTTCGGGCAGGAAGCGCGCGGCCAGCGTTGTCGAGATCAGCAGATTGAACTGCACCGCGCCCGCCCCGATCGCGGCCGGCCCGATCAGCGCGAGCAGCCGCTTCACCTCGGGCGAGAGGCGCGGCAGGCGCACGCGCAGGCGCACCCCGGCCTGCCAGCAGGCGAGGATCAGCCAGCCGAGCTGCAGCGCCCCCGATATGGTGACGGCGATGGCCTGGCTGCGTGCCGTCTCGACGTCGCTATGGCCCCGGAAGAAGAGCAGGCTGGCGATCAGGCAGATGTTGAGCAGGATCGGCGCCGCCGCGTTCACCCAGAAGCGGTTGAGCGAATTGAGGATGCCGCCCAGCAGCGACACCAGCGAGATCAGCATCAGATAGGGGAAGGTGATCCGGGTATATTGGGTGGCGAGCGCGAATTTTTCCGGTCCGCCATCGGGGAAGCCGCCGGTCATCGCCCAGACGATCGGCGCCGCCGCCACCATCATGCCCATGGTGAAAAGGATCAGCACCGGCAGCAGCACCGACAGCACATCCTCGGCGAAGCGCAGCGCGATCGCCAGGCCCTGGCCGGGCTGTTCCGTCTCGCCCTCGGCGACGGTGCGGTTGAACATCGGCACGAAGGCGGCGGAGAAGGCCCCTTCCGCGAACAGCGCGCGGAACAGGTTGGGCAGCCGCCACGCGATCAGGAAGGCATCGGACGCGAACCCCGCACCCACGAAGCGCGCCATCAGCATGTCGCGCACGAAGCCCAGCACCCGGCTGACCAGGGTCAGCCCGCCGATCGTCGCGCTGGCGCGCAGCAGGCTCACTTTCCAGTTCCTCCCCGGCACGGGGAGGGGGGCCGCCCGCAGGGTGGTGGAGGGGGGCTGCGGCGCATGATGCCGATCGAGTTAGGAGGACAGCCCCCTCCACCATGCTCCGCATGGTTCCCCTCCCCGTGCCGGGGAGAAAGGAAGGGGGCATTCAGCCTCAGGCTTCGCCCGCCGGCTGCGTCTCGGCGAGCTGCGCCTGCTGGTCGGCCTGCTGCATGTAGAGCGCGCCGAAATCGATCGGCTCCAGCACCAGCGAGGGGAAGTTGCCGTCGCGAATCGCATCGGCGGCGACGCGGCGGGCGAAGGGGAACAGCAGGCGCGGCGCTTCTGCCAGCAGGAAGGGGGGCAGATGCTCCTCGGGCACGTTGCGGATGCCGAACAGGCCGGCATAGACCAGCTCGACGACATAGGCGGTCTGGTCGCCCTGGGTCGCGGTGATCTCCACCTTGAGCGCGACCTCATAGACGTCCTCGCCCGCCTGCTGCGATCCGATGTTGAACTGGACATCGATCTTCGGCTGCTCGGGCGCCTGATAGATCGCGGGCGCGTTCGGATTCTCGAACGACAGGTCCTTCACATATTGGGCGATCAGCGCGACCTGCGGCAGATGATCCTCGCCATTGGTCATCGTCTCGGGGGCGCCTGTCTCTTCGCTCATTGCACGTCTTTCCATCTCGGTTGCGTCCGGGGTTGCGGCGCTTCCGCCACGCCCGGTAATCGGGCACGCGCCTAGCAGGCGGGGCCTTGGGGGGCAATGCCGGGTTGGGCCGGGCGGCCCGCACCGCTCCATATCGGGGCACCATGGCGGCGGCCGATCGGATTATGCCGCCGCGCCATTTGAATAATGCCGCCATTGCCCCTATGTTGACGGCAGGCAGCGTATTGGAGGCCCGGTGACCACGATTGTCATTTTAGCGATGGTGTTTCTGTTCGTCGCGTTCCGGCTATGGAGCGTGCTCGGCCGTCGCACGGGTCACGAGCAGACGATTGCCCGCCCGGCGGAGGCCGCACCGGCGCCGATCGGCGCCGGTCGCACCCTGCCGGATAACAGCGCGCCGGTCCCGCCCGCCCGCCCCGCCAGTGTCGAGCCGCGCGCCGAGGCCGGGGTCCGTGCGATCCAGGCCGCCGATGGCAGCTTCGATCCCGCCCAGTTCCTCGAAGGCGCCCGTTCGGCCTATCGGATGATCCTCGAAGCCTATTGGCGCGGGGATGAGGATATGCTGCGCCGCCTGACCGATGAAGATGTCCACGCCGCCTTCGCCTCCGCCATCGCCGCCCGCAAGGCCGCTGGCGAGCAGCTCGACAACCGGCTCGTCCTGATCGAGAATGCGGTGATCGAACAGGCCCAGCTCAATGGTCAGGCCGCCAGCGTCACGATTCGCTTCGACGCCGACATCGCCGCCGTCACCCGTGACGCGGACGGCAATGTCCTTGCCGGCTCGCTCGACGACGCGGTGCCGACGCATGACGTCTGGACCTTCAGCCGGAACGTCCGCTCCGACGATCCCAACTGGACCCTGGTCGAAACCGACGAGGCGGTGTGATTCGCCGTCTTTGCGCGGGCTTCGCCGCGCTAGCGGCGCTGTCTGCCTGCTCCGTCGTCCCGACCCCCGGCGGCGCCGGTCATCGCCCCCCGCCACAGTCGCATCGTCAAACGCCAGAACCGCCCGTCGTCGCGCCGCCGGCTGGGCCGGTTCCCGCGCCCAAGCCGACCAGCGCCGCGCAGGCCGGGGTGCAGCCGGGGCCGGGCTTCGTCAGCTTCGGCATCAATCCCGATGGCGCGCGCGCCGCGCTCACCGCCTTCCGCCTGTCGTGCCCCGCGCTCCAGCGCCGCACCGATCAGAGCGGGCTCACCCGCTCGGGTGACTGGGGGCAGGCCTGCGCGCAGGCAGCCGGCTGGCCTGATGCGGATGCTGCCGCCTTCTTCGCGAATCAGCTCGCCGTGGTCCAGGTCGGCGATGGCAAGGCCTATGCCACCGGCTATTATGAGCCGGAGATCGCCGGATCGCGCACCCCCCAGCTGGGCTATGAGGTGCCGGTCTACAAAAAGCCCTCCGATCTGGTCGAAGGCGATCTCGGCGATTTCTTCCCGGACATGAAGGGCAAGAAGATCCGGGGCCGGGTGCAGGGCGGCAAGCTGATCCCCTATCCCGATCGCGGCCAGATCGAGGATGGCGCGCTCAGCGGGATGAAGCTCGAAATCGCCTATGCCGCCGATCCGGTCGAATTCTTCTTCCTTCAGGTCCAGGGATCGGGGCGGCTGCGCCTGCCGGACGGATCGGTGATGCGGATCGGCTATGACGGCCAGAATGGCCGCGAATATGTCGGCATCGGCAAGCTGATGCGCGACCGCGGGCTGCTCGGTCCCGGCCAGCTTTCGATGCAGGGGGTGATGGCCTGGCTGCGCGCCAACCCGGCCGAGGGCGACCGGATCATGCGCGAGAACAAGAGCTTCGTGTTCTTTCGCGAACTGACCGGCGCGGGGCCGATCGGCGCGCTCAACATGCCCGTCACCGGTCGGGTGACGGTGGCCGCCGATCCGGCCTTCGTCCCGCTGGGCGCACCGGTGATCCTCCAGCTCGACCGGCCGGAGGCGAACGGCCTGTGGGTGGCGCAGGATACCGGCGGCGCGATCAAGGGATCGAACCGTTTCGACACTTTCTGGGGCGCGGGCGACGAGGCACGCACGATCGCGGGTGGGATGAGCGGCCGCGGCCAGGCCTGGTTGCTGATTCCGCGCGCCGCCGCCGCACGGTTGGTGGGGTCCGATGGGCAGGCCGCTCGATCCTGACGAAAAGGCGCTCTGGCACAAGGTGGCCGAGACGGTCCGCCCGATCGCCCGTCGCGTCGCCCGGAAAAACGCCGCAGCCGCCACGCCCGAGCCGCCAGCCATCACCGTAGCTGCGCCGAAGCGGGGCCGCGTACCACCGCTTCGCGTCCCGGCCGCGACCCCGGTCACGCAGCAGAAGCCGCTCGCCGACAGCCTCGACGGCGGCTGGGACAGGCGGATCAGGCGCGGCGTCACCCAGCCCGACTGGACTGTCGACCTCCACGGCCACACGCTCGACAGCGCCCGGCGCCTGCTCGACACCATGCTCGATCAGGCGGTGGCCGATGGTGTCCGCGTCATCCTGCTGATCACCGGCAAGCCCCCGCGTGACGATGATCGCAACCTCGACGGCCGCCCCCGCCGCGGCCTGATCCGCGCCTCGATCGGCACCTGGCTGCAAAGCTCGCGCCATGCGAGCCGCATTGCCGCCGTCCGCAACGCACATCCAAGGCATGGCGGGCAGGGTGCGCTCTACGTGATCCTGCGGCGGGATCGCGACGGGGGATAGCGGAGTCTGTCGGGCCGTGATCCGGCTAGCTGAACCGAAGCTTTCCAATCCTGTCCTGATTTCGTTTCAGCGCTGAAATATAGCAGCAAGATATTGGGCGAAAAGGCGGCAGCACGCACTCCTGCCCGCGGAAGGATTCCGCTTATGCCGCTCCAGCCGGCGCCGCCCGAAACGTCACGCCATGACCATCTCAAGCTCAGCGCGCTCGGCTGTGAGAATGGCCGCCATTCGGCGGTCAGCGGCAGCAAGGTCGAGATCAACGGGGTCGTCCACGCCACCTGCCGCCATTGCGGCTGCGAACTGATGCGCCTCGGCGCGTCGCGGCGATGGTTCCGGACGGGGACTATGGGATAGGCCGCTCGACCTCGCACCGTCATTCCAGCGAAAGCTGGGATCTCGCTGTCTTCTTCCGACACACGACGACAAGGGAGTCCCGGCTTTCGCTGGGATGACGGGATTATTTCCTTAGAGGAATAGATGCTTCAAATATTTTCCTGATTATGTCGAATGCTGCTTTCCGCTAAGCCGCGCGCACTGATTTCAAGCGAGGCGGCGATGAACGACATGATCGACAAGGCAGGACTCAAGGTCGCGGACGCGCTGGTGCGCTTCATTGAGGAACAGGCACTGCCCGGCACCGGCATCGCCGCCGATGCCTTCTGGCAGGGGGTCGCCGGCATCTATGCCCGCTTCGCGCCCGAAAATGCGAAGCTGCTCGGCATTCGCGACGATCTCCAGGCGAAGATCGATGCCTGGCATGTCGCGCAGGCCGGCAAGCCGATCGATATGGCTGCCTACAAGGCTTTTCTGGGCGACATCGGCTATCTCGTTCCGGAGCCCGCGCCCTTCACCATCGCCACCGCCAATGTCGATGCCGAACTCGCGACCACCGCCGGCCCGCAGCTCGTCGTACCGATCCTCAACGCGCGGTTCCTGCTCAACGCCGCCAATGCGCGCTGGGGCAGCCTCTATGACGCGCTCTACGGCACCGATGCGATTCCGGGTGCCGCTTCGGGCAAGGGCTATGACGCCGCGCGGGGCGCCCAGGTGATCGCCTGGGCAAAGGGCTTTCTCGATCGGGCGGTGCCGCTGGCTTCCGGCAGCTGGGCCGACTGGACGGGTGGCGATCCGGTGCTGGCCGATCCGGCCCAGCTGGTCGGCCGCGCCGGCGCCAATCTGCTGTTCAGGCATAACGGCCTGCACATCGAGGTGGTGATCGATCCGGCTCACCCGATCGGCCGGGACGACCCCGCGAAGATCGCCGACGTCGTCCTCGAATCGGCGCTGACCACGATCTGCGATCTCGAGGATTCGATCGCCGCGGTCGATGCCGCGGACAAGGTCGCCGCCTATGCCAACTGGCTCGGCCTGATGAAGGGCGATCTGGAGGATAGTTTCGAGAAGGGCGGGACGATGATGACCCGCCGCCTCAACCCCGACCGTGCCTATAGCGCGCCGGACGGTACCGCCTTCACCCTGCCGGGCCGCAGCCTCTGCTTCGTGCGCAATGTCGGGCATCTGATGACGACCCCGGCGGTGCTGCTGCCGGACGGCTCCGAAGCGCCGGAAGGTATTCTCGACGGCATCGTCACCAGCCTGATCGCGCTCCACGACGTGAAGGGGCTGGGCAGATACCGCAACAGTGCGACGGGCTCGATCTACATCGTCAAGCCGAAGATGCACGGCCCGGTCGAGGCTGCCTTCACCAACAGCCTGTTCGATGCGATCGAGGATCTGCTCGGCCTCGCGCGCTACACGCTGAAGGTCGGCGTGATGGATGAGGAGCGCCGCACCTCGGCCAATCTCGCCGCCTGCATCGCGGCGGTGAAGGACCGGATCATGTTCATCAACACCGGCTTCCTCGATCGCACCGGCGACGAGATGCACACGTCGATGCGGGCCGGCCCGATGATCCGCAAGGGCGATATGAAGACCAGCGACTGGATCGCCGCCTATGAGGATCGCAACGTCCAGATCGGCCTCGCCTGCGGCCTCTCTGGCAAGGCGCAGATCGGAAAGGGCATGTGGGCGGCACCGGACAAGATGGGCGACATGCTCGCCCAGAAGATCGGCCATCCGAAGACCGGCGCGAACACCGCCTGGGTGCCCTCGCCGACCGCCGCGACCCTGCATGCCACCCATTATCACGCCGTGGATGTCTTCACCCGCCAGGTCGAGCGCCGGGCCGAGCCGGTCGCCAGCCTCGATCGGCTGCTCAGCATCCCCGTCGCCGCTGGCCGGAACTGGACGCCCGAGGATATCCGCGCCGAGCTGGACAACAACGCCCAGGGCATCCTCGGCTATGTGGTGCGCTGGATCGATCAGGGGGTCGGCTGCTCGAAGGTGCCCGACATCACCGATGTCGGCCTGATGGAGGACCGCGCGACCCTGCGCATCTCCTCGCAGCATATGGCCAACTGGATGCTCCACGGCGTCGCCTCGGCCGACGAGGTCGATGCGGCGCTGAAGCGGATGGCCGCGAAGGTCGATGCGCAGAACGCCGGCGATCCGCTCTACCAGCCCATGGCCGGCCATGAGGAGAAGAGCCTCGCCTTCCAGGCTGCCCGCGCACTGGTGTTCGAAGGGGTCGAACAGCCGAGCGGCTATACCGAGCCGCTGCTGCATGCCTTCCGGCTGAAGGTGAAGGCGGCTGCGTAGCCTATCCAAATCGTTATCCCGGACTTGATCCGGGATCCAGATACGCAACGCTGCGGCAAGTAGCGCGACATTGCGCGTCTGGATGCTGAATCACGTTCAGCATAACGACATGGGGAATGGCTACGCGGCCAAAATCCCGCCCGCCAGCAGCAGCAGGATGCGCACGTCGATCATCTTGCCCGCCGCGCGCTGCCCGGCGACGAACGCCGCGATGTCGTCCAGCTTCACCCGGTGGACGATGATGTCCTCGCCCTCCACGCCGCCGCCATCGTGCACCCGTTCCAGCCCGTGCGCGCGGACGAGCGTAAAGGTCTCGGATACCATGCCGGGGGAGGAGGCGAACTCGCCGATGACCTCGATCGTCGCGGCGCGATAGCCGGTCTCTTCTTCCAGCTCGCGCGCGGCGGCGGTCTCATCGGCCTCGTCATCGCTCTCGTCGCCGATCAGGCCGGCGGGCAGTTCGATGCAGTTGCGCTTCAGCGGCACGCGATATTGCTCGACCAGGATGACATGGTCTCCATCCTCGTCCGCGTCCACCGCCAGGATCACCGCCGCGCGGATGCCGCGCGCCCGGCTGACATATTCCCACTTGCCCTCGCGCTTCGCGGCGATGAACCGCCCCTGCCACATCGTCTCGATGGGATCGCCGCCGCCGTCGCTCACAGGCAGATCATCCGGTTCGGTATCTCGTCCGGATCGGTGCCGCTGTGCGGGAAATGGTCGGCCAGCACATCGCCGATCGCCGCCACCGCCGCCGCCATGCCCGCGCCGGGGTGGCCCCGCTTCAGCTCGTCGATCAGCAGCGCCATCGCCGCGCCCCATGCCTCGGGCTTCACCTTCGCGACGATCGCCTCGTCGGCGACGATCTCGGCGCGATGCTCGGCCAGCGAAAGATAGATCAGCACGCCGGTGCGGCTGTGCGTGCGCCGCTCGGTCGATGCCTTGAACAGAGCGATGGCGCGGGCGCGCACCCGGCGGGTTTTGGTCCGGCCGGGTGTGAACGCCATGCGCAGCGGCCACCAGCCGACGATATAGCGGGTGGCGAGGAATTTGATGGTGGTCGCGAAGACCAGCACCGTCATCCACTCGCGCATCGTCCAGGCGTGCCAGCCGCCGGTCAGCCGGTCGAGCAGGCCGATATAGAATTCGGGGAAGGCCGCGTAGACGGCCAGCGCCAGCAGTGCGACCAGCGCCGCCCAGATCAGCGGCACGTCATTATAATTGTCGGAGCGCTCCGCGACGATCGTCGCGATCTCCGCATCCGACCGCGCCTCCGCCGCTGTCACGGCGTGGGTGACGATATCGATATCGGCTTCGCTTATCCGCATCACCAGCTCCCCGACGATCCGCCGCCGCCGAACGACCCGCCGCCGCCCGAAAAGCCGCCGCCGCCGCCGCCACCCCATCCGCCACCGGAACCGCCGCCCCAATGGTCGCCGCCGCCCCAGATCACGATCGGCCCGCTTCCGCCGCCGCGATAGCGCCGCCCGCCGCCGAGGCGGTTGGCGATGCTCGATCCGCCGATGAACAGGATGACGATGATCCAGAAGATCAGCGAAACCGGGAAGCCCCCGTCCGCCTTCGCACGGTCGTCGGCGACGATCTTCTGCGCCCGCGCCTCCGCCTCGGCGGGCGGCAGCTGGAGCAGCTGGATCAGCGCGTTGGCGCCGGCGACGATCCCGCCCGGCATGTCCTTCTCGCGGAAATGCGGCAGGATCTGGCGCTGGATGATGACCTGGCTGAGCGCATCGGTGACGATCGGTTCCAGCCCATAGCCGACCTCGATCCGTACCTTGCGGTCATTCGGGGCGACGAGCAGGATCAGCCCGTCATTGGCCTTCTTGTCGCCCAGGCCCCAGGCACGGCCCAGCTTGTAGCCATAATCCTCGATCGGATAGCCCTGCAGGTCCGGGATCGTCGCGACCACCATCTGATGGCCGCTCTGGGTCTCGAGCTGGGCCAGCTGCACATCGAGCGCGGCCGCCTGTTCGGGGGAGAGCAGCTGCGCCTGATCGACGACCCGCCCGCTGAGCGGCGGGAAGGTCTGCGCGAAAGCCGGAACGGTGAGCAGAAGGAAGGAAAGGAAGAGGAGAGCGAGCCCTAAAACCCCCCTCCCTGCCAAGGGCGGGGTCAGGGGGTGGGTTACGCCACGAGCGTTGCGCAGAGCTACGCCAGGGGCATCGAGCCCCTGGCTTCGCCACCCACCCCTACACCCCCCCCTTGGAGGGAGGGGGATTTTGAGGGTGCCGCTTACCATCACCTCAGAATGTCACCGTCGGAGCCTTGTCGGATCCGGCGCTGGCCTCGAACGGCTGCATCGGCTGGGCGCCATGGAACACCTTGGCGCCGACCGCGGTCGGGAAGGTGCGGATCAGCGTATTATAGGCGCGCACCGATTCATTATAGTCGCGCCGCGCGATCGCGATGCGGTTCTCGGTGCCCTCGATCTGGCTCTGCAGCGCCAGGAACTGGTCGCTCGACTTCAGCTCGGGATAGCTTTCCGACACCGCGAGCAGCCGGCCGAGCGAGCCGCTCAGCTGTGCCTGCGCGTCGGCGAAGGCCTTCACCTTGGCGGGGTCCTGCAGGTCGGCGCCCGACAGCTGGATGCTGGTCGCGCGCGCGCGGGCCTCGGTCACTTCGGTCAGCACGCCCTTCTCCTGGGCGGCGAACCCCTTCACCGTGTTGACCAGATTGGGGATCAGGTCGGCGCGGCGCTGATATTGCGCCTGGACGTCGGCCCATTTCGCCTTGGCCTCCTCCTGCGCGGTGGGAACGCTGTTGATGCCGCAGCCCGACAGCGCGATCATCGCGACGGGGGCCAGCAGCGCGGCGGAAAAACGGCGATCGATGCTCATCTGCGGATATTCCCTGATATCGACTGTATTAGCCGCGTAGGTAGGCAGGCGGCGGCCGACGTCAATGGCCAGCTTGACCTTTATTGTACGGACGTGATGATCACAACATGGCAACGCATGAGGGAGCGGACCGATGCTGAATGATTTCAAGGCCTTCATCAACAAGGGTAATGTTGTCGATCTCGCCGTCGCGGTGATCATCGGCGCCGCCTTCGGAAAGATCGTTTCGTCGCTCACCGACGATCTGATCATGCCGGTCATCGGCTATCTTACCGGCGGTCTCGATTTTTCCAGCCATTTCATCCGCCTCGGCACGATTCCGGCCGACTTCAAGGGCTCCGTGACCAGCTACACCGATCTCAAGACCGCGGGCGTGCCGCTGCTCGGCTTCGGCCAGTTCATCACCGTGGCGGTCAATTTCCTGATCGTCGCCTTCGTCGTCTTCCTGCTCGTCCGCTTCGTCCAGAAGCTCAACCGCACGCATGAGGAAGCCCCGGCGGCCACCCCTGCCGCCCCGCCCGAGGACGTCGTGCTGCTGCGGGAAATCCTCGCGGAGCTGAAGAAGAAGGGCTGAACCCGACCCCGACCCCACACCGTCATGCTGAACCGAGTTCAAGATGACGGTTAGGAAAGTCTCCCCTTCAAATCCGCGAACCGCGCGCCTATATCGGTCCTGCCGGGTTCGCCCGGCTATGGTGATAAATGATGTCGCATAATAGATGCAGCGGACCCGGGGGCGGTACCCGGCGGCTCCACCAGAAGGCCCGGAAACGGGGTTCCTGACGGGGCCGAACTAGGATCGACGTGTGTTCAAAGGCGATGTTTTTGCCCGGCCTGAATGAGCCGTAAAACCGTTCAAACTCACAAGTGCTAACGATAACGAAGCACTCGCGATCGCCGCGTAACCTAGTCCTCACGGACGACGTTACTAAGGCTTAGCGCGGTTCGGTCCGCACCGGGCAACAGAAGCGGAATCCAGCGGTTCGGGAGGCACCGGGCAACAGAAGCCTCCCACTCTTCGTTTAAGCCCTCAAACGCCGGGCGCAGCGCATCCGCGCTGCTTGGCTTTCCTCGCAATAAGCTCGGGCGCGCTCTTCGCGCTTGCCTCTTCGAACCTCTTGAGAACAGCGTTTTTCAAATCGTCATCCCGGACGTGATCCGGGATCCCGCTGTCTTCTTCCACTAATACAGCCTTGCCTCTCGCGAGAGGGTGGATAGTCTCCGCGCCATAACTCCACCGGAGACTCACCCACATGGACAGACGCGAATTCATCGGTTCGGCCGGCCTTGCCCTTCTTGCCGCGGCGCTGCCGCGCGTGGCGCAGGCGGCGGGCTCGGGCAATGCGGCCGACAAGCAGCTCGCGGCGATGGTCGAGAGCTTCTTCCAGCGCCAGCTCGACGACAGCCCCGAATATGCGACCGGCCTCGGCCTCGACAAGGGGCCCCGCGCCGCCGCGAAATCGAAGCTCGACGGCTATGGCAAGGCCGAACAGGCGCGTGTCCTCGCCGAGGACAAGGCGTCGCTCGCCGCGCTGCGCCGGCTCGATCGCGCCGCGCTCTCGCCGGGCCAGCAGCTCAATTACGACGTCGTCGTCTACATCTTCGAACAGGTGACGAAGGGCGGCAGCAAATATCCCTATGGTCGCGCGGCGGCCTATTATGTCCCCTATGCGATCTCCCAGCTCAGCGGTCCGCATTATGGCATCCCGGACTTCCTCGATTCGCAGCATGTGATCGAGACGAAGGCCGACGCCGATGCCTATGTCGCGCGGCTGCGCGAATTCGCGCGCGTGCTCGACGAGGCGACCCGCTTCCAGCAGGACGATGTCCGCTTCGGTGCCTTCGCGCCGGATTTCTGTCTCGACATCGCCCTCAGCCAGCTGCGGGCGCTGCGCGGCAAGCCTGCGGCGCAGACCGTGCTCGTCGAATCGGTGGTCCGCCGCACCGGGGCGAAGGGGATTCCCGGAAACTGGGGCGCCGAGGCCGAGAAGATCGTCGCGGGTGAGGTCTTCCCCGCGCTCGACCGGCAAATCGCGCTGGTGACGGCGCTGCGCAAGGCCGCCAGCCATGATGCTGGCTGCTGGCGCCTGCCAAAGGGCGACGAATATTATGCCGATGCGCTGATCAACGCGACCACCACGAACTTCACGCCCGATGAGGTCCACCAGATGGGCCTTGATCAGGTCGCCGACATATCGTCGCAGATCGATGCGATCCTGAAGGCGCAGGGCATGACCAAGGGTGGCGTGGGCGAACGGCTGGTCGCGCTCAACAAGGATCCGACGCAGCTCTTCCCCAACACCGATGCGGGCCGCGCCGAACTGATCGGCTATATCAACGAGCTGGTGAAGGTGATCGAGGCCAAGCTGCCGGAGGCCTTCGCGACCCTGCCCAAGGCGGCACTGGAGGTGAAGCGGGTGCCGCCCTTCATCCAGGATGGCGCGCCCAACGGCTATTATAATCCGGCCGCGCTCGATGGGTCGCGCGGCGCGATCTATTATATCAACCTGAAGGATACGGCAGACTGGCCGCGCTACGGCCTGCCGAGCCTGACCTATCATGAGGGCGTCCCCGGCCATCACCTCCAGATCAGCCTCGCGCAGGAGGCGAAGGACCTGCCGATGCTGCGCCGGAACGCGCCCTTCGGCGCCTATATCGAAGGCTGGGCGCTCTATTCGGAACAGCTTGCCGACGAGATGGGCGTCTATGCCGACAATCCGCTCGGCCGTGCCGGCTTTCTCCAGAGCTTCCTGTTCCGCGCGGTCCGCCTCGTCGTCGATACCGGCCTGCACCACAAGCGCTGGAGCCGCGAGCAGGCGACCGCCTATATGGTCGACAAGACCGGTTTCGCCGAGCCGCGCTCGCAGCGCGAGATCGACCGCTATTGCGTGTGGCCGGGCCAGGCGTGCAGCTACAAGGTAGGTCATATGAGCTGGATCCGGGCGCGCGAGAAGGCGAAGGCGCTGCAGGGCGCGAAGTTCGACCTACGCCAGTTCCACCAGATATTGCTCGACGGCGCGATGCCGCTGACGATCCTGGAGAATCTGATCGAGGAACGGGCGAAGGCTTAGGAATTTTGTCATCCCGGACTTGATCCGGGATCCCGCTTTTCTGTTCTGCGTCAGAGGAAGAAGCGGGACCCCGGGTCGAGCCCGGGGTGACGAATTCCATTATCGCTTGACTCCCGCCCTTTGCGTACCGATCTGTAACATTCTCAACGCCAAGCCGAGGACGTCATGATCGATCTCTATTATTGGGGCACCCCGAACGGTCACAAGATCACCCTTTTCCTCGAGGAAGCGGGGCTCGATTATCGCGTCCACACCGTCGATATCGGCAAGGGCGAGCAGTTCGATCCCGCCTTTCTGCGCATCGCCCCGAACAACCGCATCCCCGCGATCGTCGACGATGCGCCCGCGGGCGGCGGCGGCCCCGTCTCGCTGTTCGAATCGGGCGCGATCCTGCTCTACCTCGCCGAGAAGACCGGGCGCTTCATCCCCGCCGATCTCCATGGCCGGGCGGAGGTGTTGCAATGGCTGTTCTGGCAGATGGGCGGGCTTGGCCCGATGGCGGGGCAGAACCATCATTTCAATGCCTATGCGCCGGAGAAGATTCCCTATGCGGTCGATCGCTATGTGAAGGAAACGGCGCGGCTCTACGGCGTGCTGGACCGGCGGCTCGCCGATCGCGCCTTCATCGCCGGCGATGACTATTCGATTGCGGACATGGCGAGCTATCCGTGGATCGTGCCGCATGAGCGGCAGGGCCAGGCGCTGGAGGATTTCCCTCATCTGAAGCGCTGGTTCGATGCCGTTGCCGCGCGGCCGGGCACGCAGCGCGCCTATGCGGTGTGGGATCGTTACAAGGATCTGCCGCAGGTGAGCGAGGAAGAGCGCCGCCGCAACCTGTTCGGCGCGCAGCCCGCCTGAATTCCTCCCCGGTACGGGGAAGGGGACCAGCGTAGCTGGGGGAGGGGGGCTTCAACCAATGCTGCGCCTGCCGCCACTCTCTCCATCCTCTCCATCCTCTATCGCCCGCCATCCTGCCTCCGGCGGGCCCCACGCCCCCGTGCAGGGTGGGATAACCGGTCCAACCGCCTCTCCCCCGCGCCCGGCCACCCGATCCGGCTCGACAGTGCGACGCCCGGCATATTAAGGACGGCGGGAAGCGCGTTCCGCTGTGCCGTCCAGCCGCGTCATTATGTTCGGGAGTATCTGCGGGTGGGTCGATGAGGGCGTTGCTGTTTCTGTTCGATCGGACGGCGGTATTGTTCCTGGGCGTCGCGGCGGGTGTCGCGATCGGTTATGCCTTCGGGGTCCGGCAGCAGGTCGAGGTGCCGGTCGAGATCGGCGCGTCGCCGGAGCCCGGCATGGCCGCGCCCGCCGGGGCGCCGCTGCCCGGTGGCAAGCCGGTGCCGGCAGTGCCCGGCGCGCTGCCCGATCCGCCCGCGGTTGCCGAGAACCGGCCGATCCAGCCCGGCATCGTCAATGCCATCGCCGCCGGCCGCCCGGTGCGGGTCGGCGTGTTCGGCGACAGTTTCGGCGACGGCATCTGGTCTGCGCTGTATAACCAGCTCAGCCGCAAGGCGGGCTATCAGGTGATCAAATATAGCCAGCAGGCGACCGGCTTCACCCGCTATCGCACCCTCAACCTCGAAGAGCATGATCGCGGCCGGCTGGCGAAGGCGCCGGTCGATGTCGCGGTGATCTCGTTCGGCGCCAACGACATGATGGGGGTCGCCGATGGCGGCCATGTCTATGCGCTGCTGACGCCGAACTGGAAGGCGGCGATCGCGCGGCGCGTGTCCGCCTATGTGCAGATGCTGCGCGATCAGGGGGCGATCGTCTATTGGGTCGGCCTGCCGAAGATGCGCGAGACGGCCTATGATGCCGATGTCGTCCGCATGAATGCCTTCTACCGCGATCTGATGGGCCGTCTCGGCGTCGCCTTCATCGAAACCGCGCCGTACAGCGTCGATGCCGATGGCCGCTATGCCGCCTATCTGCCCGATCCGACGACCGGCAAGCCGATGCTGATGCGCGCCAATGACGGCATCCACATGTCGATGAACGGCTATATCCGCATCACGCGCGGTCTCGCGGGCCGTATCAAATCCTATGTCGGCCAGGCACGGGGGCAGGCGGGCGAGGCCGCGCCGCCGCCGCCGGTGGTGGCGCCTGCGCCGCTGGTCGTGCCGCCGGCGGTCAGGCCGACGCCGCGACCGCCCAGGCTGGAGGATCCGCTCGCCAATGAGAGCGATGCGGCGAAGCCCGCCAGGAGCGCGCCCGAACCGGCGAAGCCCGCGAAGGCGGCGCCCGAACCGGCGCTGCCCCCGGCAAAGGGCGCGCCGGTCGATCTGCTGCCGCCCGAGATGCGCGACGATGCGGCGAAGCCGGATAGCGGCACCCCATGATCGGCCTGCTGGCCCTTGCCGCGGCCACCGCCGCCGCGCCCGCCGTCACCGCCGATTGTGCGGGCGGGTTGTGCGACTATGCCGTGCTCAGGCCCTATTTCGAAAAGCTGGCGGCGGCGCGCGGTGGCGGCGGCAAGCCGGTCCATATCCTCCAGATCGGTGACAGCCACACGATCGGCGATTCGATCACGGGTGCGTGGCGCGAATCCCTCCAGGCGCGCTATGGCAGCGGCGGGCGCGGGGTGATGCCGCCGGGCCGCCCCTTCCAGGGCTATAATCCGCGCGGCGTTTCGGTCGATATGTCGTCGGGCTGGACGATGTCCTCGATCTTCGGGCCGGGATCGCAGAATCCGGTCGGCGCGCGGGGCCTGTCGGGCTTCAGCATCACCTCGTCGGCGGATGGCGCCCGGATCGCGCTTACCGCCTCGGCGAACGAGACCTTCACCCGCTTCATCGTCTGCGCCATGGCCCAGCCCGGCGCCGGCAATCTCGTCATCAGCGCGGGTCCGCAGGTCGAGCGGATGGAGCTGGGCGCGCTGATCACCCGCCCCGAATGCAAGGAAATCCGCTACGATCGGCCGCAATATGCCGTGTCGGTGGTGGCCGAGGGCGGCCCGGTGACGATCACCAGCTGGGCGAGCTTCCGGGATCAGGGCGGGGTGGCGCTGTCCAATGTCGGCGTGGTCGGCTCGCAGTTCGTCCATTTCAGCCGCAACGACGACAGCGTCGTCGCGGAGGAGCTGCGCAGCTATGATCCCGATCTGATCGTCATCGCCTTTGGCACCAATGAGGGCTTCGCCGCGCGCGTCAGCCCGCAGGAATATGAGATCACGCTGCGCACCCAGATCAGCCGGATACGCCGCCTTGCGGGGCGGGTGCCGATCCTCCTGATCGGCGCGCCCGATGCCCTGACCCGCCGCAGCGAACTGCTCAGCAACGCGCCGACCTATACCCCCGCGCCGTGCGCCGAACCGGCGACGCTGCCGCCGCTGGATCCGGTCGTCGCGCCCGCGCCGGTCGCCGCGCCGGCATCGCCCGACGGGATCGATGATGTTCTGGACGCGCTGGGGCGCGGCGCCGATGTCGCCAAGGCAGCGCCGCCGCCGCAGACCGTGCCGGCCGCGCCGCGCACCGGCTGGGCGATCACCGCGCGCCCGCTCTTCCCGCCTCCCGGCCTGAAGGCGGTGCGCGACGTGCAGCGCAAGGTGGCCCATCAGCTCCGCCTCGCCTTCTGGGACTGGGAGGCGCGGATGGGCGGGCGCTGTACCGCGGTCAGCTGGGTCAAGCTGCAGCCGACCCGAATGCGCGGCGACTATGTCCATTATACCACCCTCGGCGGCCAGGATGTCGCCGGCCGGCTCCAGGCCGATCTCGATGCGGCGATGGCCGCGGGTGCCGCGTGGTGGCGGTGAGTATCTTGGGCTCGTCATCCCCGCGGCTGCGGGGATCCATACAACCCGAACCGCAGGAGGTTCGAGCTTCAGAGAATATGGATTCCCGCCTGTACGGGAATGACGGTCCTGGAGCGGTGGGCGCGGGAGCGACACCTTAAATGCTCTTCCCGACGCTCGATTTCGGGCTGTTCTTCCTCGTCGCCTTCGCGGTCGTCTGGCTCGCCTCGGGCAGCAATGAATGGCGCAAGCTGCTGCTGCTCGTCGGCAGCTGGGTCTTCTATGGCGCGTGGGACTGGCGGTTCGTCGCGCTGCTCATCGCGTCGGCGATCATCAACTGGGGGGCGGCCGCGCTGATCTACGCGGCGCGGACCCGCGATACCCAGAAGCTGATCGTCGCCATCGGCGTGATCGCCAATCTCGGCATACTCGGCTTCTTCAAATATTATGATTTCTTCCTGGAACAGCTCGGCGCCCTGCTGGCCACATGGGGCCTCGCACGGGATTTGCCGCTGCTGCAGATCGTCCTGCCGGTCGGCGTGTCCTTCTTCACCTTCCAGGGCATGTCCTATCTGATCGACGTGTATCGCGGGCGCCTGAAGGCGGCGTCGCTGCTCGACATCACCCTGCTGATGTCCTTCTTCCCGCATCTCGTCGCGGGGCCGATCGTGCGCGGTGCGGATCTGCTGCCGCAGTTCGAAAGGACGCCGAAGCTCAACCACGACATGGTGGCGATGGCGCTGCTGCTGATCGTCTGGGGGCTGTTCAAGAAGGCGGTGGTCGCCTCCGAACTGTCGGTCAATCTCGTCGATCCGGTGTTCTTCGATCCATCGGCTCATTCCAGCCTCGATCTGCTGCTCGCCGCCTATGGCTATGCGGTGCAGATCTATTGCGATTTCTCCGCCTATAGCGACATGGCGATCGGCATCGCCGCGCTGTTCGGCTATCGCTTCCCGCGCAATTTCAACCAGCCCTATCGCGCCGCATCGATGCAGGATTTCTGGCGGCGCTGGCATATCAGCCTGTCGAGCTGGCTGCGCGACTATCTATATATCGGCCTGGGCGGCAATCGCGGCGGGCTCGGCATGCAGTGCCGCAACATCATGCTGACGATGCTGCTGGGCGGCTTCTGGCACGGCGCCAAATGGACCTTCCTGATCTGGGGCGGGCTCCATGGCGGCGTTCAGGTGATCGAGACCTTGTGGCGCAAGGCGGGCTTGCCCGGCCTGCCCCGGCTGCTCGCGATCCTCGTCACCTTCCACCTCGTCACGCTGGGCTGGATCTTCTTCCGCGCGGACAGCTTCGACGCGGCGATCGCCTATCTGCGCGGGCTGGGTGCCGGCGACTGGGCGAACGGCATGACGACGCCGCTGCTCGCCGGGCTGATGGCGCTGGGCATGGCCTTCCACTTCACCCCGCCGGGGCTGGCGCAGGGGATAGCACTACGGCTGCGGCGCCTGCCCGCGCCGCTGCTCGGCCTGCTGATCGCGGCGGCGATCCTGCTGATCGACGCGATGCGCTATGAAGGGGTCGCGCCCTTCATCTACTATCAGTTCTGACGGAGACGGCGATGGCGCGCGAGATGAAGGAGCATGAGCTGGCCTCCCCGGTCGATCTCCCCGGCGATCCGATCGAGGGCGGCCGCCCGCTCCTGTGGACGACGCTGACGATCCTCGTCGCGGCGGTCGCTTTGCTCTTCGCCAATGCCGGAACGCTGGCCGCCTGGGTCGACGAGAAGCCGGTGTCGGAGCTGCAGCAGCACGCGTCGCGGCATGCCGCCGACTGGAAGGCGACGATGGACGCCACCGGAGTAACCGCTCCGCGTGCGGCGCTGCACGAATGGTGGAAGCGGTTGCAGGCGGCGCGATTCGGCGACGAGGCGCAGGGCGGAACGGAGTGACGTCCTGACCCGGTCGTCATCCCGGGGTGATGGATTGTCTCACTCCGCCACGATGTCCTTCACCACCGCGCCCAGCGCCCTGGCCGCATCGTCGGGTGCCAGCCGCACCTGCAGGCCCCGCTGCCCGCCATTGATATAAACCAGTGCCTCGGCCATCGCCGCCTGCTCGATCGCGACGGGCACGCGCTTCTTCTGGCCGAACGGGCTGATCCCGCCGACATGATAGCCGGTGATCCGCTCGGCATCGGCGGGCTTCATCA
>CAZJXG010000011.1:0-20074 GCA_964549965.1 uncultured Sphingomonas sp.
AGCTGGCCGATCGGCACATCGGCGAACTCGTCGAAGGTGGACAGGACGATCACGTCCCCGATCGCTTCTTCGGCCAGGGCGACGCGCTGGCGGTAGAGCGATGCGCCGTGGCGCAGCTTGAGCAGCCTGACCTTGGACAGCTTGCCGAGCAGCGGCGCATAGCGATCGACATGATCGACCTCGACCGCGATCAGCAATTCCCAGTAGCGGAACTGGGCGTTCAACTCGGCTTCCAGCCGGCCGAGCAGGGCGAGATCGGGCGGGGACGATGTGGACCCGGCGATCCCGACCGACACGAGCAGGTTGGTGCGTGGAACGGCCTGGTTCATCGATCCTGCTCCAGCGATGCGCCGCATCGTGCGGCACGGGTGAACCGGCCCACGGCCTGGGTCAAGGTGGCGAGCGGCGCCTGATCGGGTGCGCGCATCTCGATAGAATGCCATCCCGCATATCCCGCGCGGGCGAGCGCGGCGAAGGCGCGGGCGGCATCCTGTTCGGTCGCGGGCGCCGGCGCGAGATGGGCTTCGCTGAAATGGACATGGCTGATGAAGGGCAGCGCGGCTTCGGCGAGCCGCTCGATATCGTCATAGTCGCCGTTCATCCGCAGCGCGCCGAGATCGAACACCATGCTGATGCCGGGATGATCGACCTTGCCGACAAAGGCGATGACATCGGCCATATGGGTCAGGAAGTTGGTGCCATAGGCGGCCGGATTGGGCTCGACCGCCAGCCGGGTGCCCGCGCCGATGGCGATATCGCCGACGTGCCGGAACAGGTCGATCGCGATGTGCTCCGCCTGTTCATATGGCATGCCGGGCGGAATGACCCGCTGCTTGGGGGAGCCGAAGACAAGATTGGGTATGCGCAACCGTCCCGCCAGATCGATCGCGCGGCCGAGACCCTGCAGCAGCCGCCGTCGCTCATCCTCGTCGCCGAACAGGCCAGCGCCTTCGACGCCGAACAGTAGCGACTGCATGGAAACGAGGGTCAGTCCGGCCCGCCCGATCGCCGCGACGGCGTCGTCCAGCTCTGCCTGCGACGGAATGAACGCATCATCTGCTCCATCGAACAACAGCCCCGGCGCGATCTCCAGCCCGGTGACGCCATGGTCCCGGAGAATGGCATAGGCGGCGTCGCGGTCCTGTGGCGGCCAGGCGATGTTCGATACGGCCAGCTTCATCGCGGCGCGGCGCTCCGTCCGGCGAAAGCCGCCACACCGGCCAGGACATCATCTGGATTCATCATATACCGGCCACTCTTGCCCCACAGATCGGCATGCCGCGTTCCCATGTCTTCGATATGGATACGGGCTTCCGTCACCGGCATTACATCGCCGCTTATCGCCGTGTAAATCGCACTGGCCGCGATCGGCGGCGGGGACAGGTGCAGCACCTCCAGCCCCTGGGCGGTCGCCTTGCCGATATCGCGCCACAAATCGGTCACGTCATAGAATTGAAAGTGGCTGTCGCGGTGGGTGAAGGATAGGGCCGACAGGCCTGTGCCGATCACCGCATCGGCCAGGGCATCGGCCAGCGGCGACGCGGCCAGCGCCGCCCGGTCGAGGCTGAACGCCGCCAGCGGCTCGTTCCAGTGATAGAGCGCTGAAAAGCCCGGGGCGAGCGCACCCCCCAGCCTTGCCCGCACCTCATCGAACCGATCGGCTTTCAGGAAGGCCGGCATGGGATTGGCCATATCGAACAGGAAGTTCTTTTTGAGGCCGGGCCCGTAGAGCGCGGGCAGCCGCACGATCAGGCTGTCGGCGAACATGTCGGCAACGGCCGCTTCGAGCAGCCGCCGATGCGCGCCATAGGCAAGCGTCTCCTCGAATCGCGTGCTGCCCTCATCCTCGGCGGTGAAATCGGCGAGCACCGCCACCGACGAGATGAGCACGAATCTGCGCGCATCGATGCGGCGCAACGCGGCGATCAGCGCCTCGACCTTGCGAAGATCCCCATCGGGATCGCGATTGGCCTCGAACATCGATCCGGGCGCCGCGGCGCACAGCACGGTGTCGAAGGGCTGCGATGCCGAAGAGGCGAGGTTGCTGCTGTTGAACAGCCCTTCGAACCGGTGCTGCCGCATCAGATTCCCGCCGACAAATCCGGTATAGCCGATCAGCGCGTCCATGGGGCGTCTCCGCAGGTGCAATGTCGCTCGCCATGCCCGACGACCGGGTATCGGCCCGATGCGCTATGGCCGATCTTTTCGGGTGCAGAAATCCAAATCTTTTCTAATGGTGTCGGAATATCGTGAGGGGGCAACGGTGATTCAAAAGGAAGCGGGGGGAGTGGTGTCGGTCAGAGGCATCGCTCCATGCTGGCTGATCCTGATCTGCCTCCTTCTGGGTATCGGCCTGGCCTATTGGCTGGGCAGGGATCCGCCGGACCTCAACACCGTGGCGCTGGGGGAGCAGACGATCCCGGTCTATGGCAGCTTCGAGGGCCGGAAGATGTTCTGCGGCACCGTCGCGGAAAGCGCCGAATGCCTTCGGACGGCGAAGGCGAACGGCGCCGCCCGGCGGGTGCTCTGGATCGGCAATTCCCAGCTTCACGCGATCAATCAGTATCGACCCGGCCAGGTGACGGCGCCGGTGCTGCTGGCGGGGCGACTGGCCGGGGAGGGCGCCCAGGTAATGGGCTTCTCCATGCCCAATGCCAGCTTCAGCGAGATGCTGCTGATCTATGAGTGGGTCGCATCCGACTATCGGCCAGACGTTCTGCTGCTGCCCGCCTTCCTCGACGACACGCGTGAACTGTCGATCCGCAGCGATCTGGGGCCGGTCGCGCGCCGGCCCGATATAGCGGCGCTGCTCGACCGCAGCGGCATCGGCCCGGACCTGCGTCAGCGGATCATGAAGGAGGTATCGGCGGAAGGCGAGGAGGAGTCCGACGGTTCGATGCAGGCGCGCTCGGAAAGCTGGATCACCCGCCAGCTCGAGGACTGTTGCCTGCTTCAGACGCGGCGCGCGGCGGCCCGGGCGAATATCGAGATCCACGCCTATCTGCTGCGGAACTGGGTGTTCAACGTCAACGCGCAGACGGTGCGGCCGATCATCCCGGAAATCTATCGCCGCAACATGGCCGCGGCGGACATTTTGCTCGCCGATGCGCGGAAGCGGGGAACGCGGGTGATCTTCTATCTGCCGCCCATCCGCCAGGATTATGCGCCGCCCTATGATCCTGCCGAATATGCCCGGTTCAAGCGGGAGATCGCCGCGATGGCCAGGCGGCGCGGCGCGCGGCCTATCGACCTCGATGCCATCATCCCCGCCCGATATTGGGGCACGAAGGGATCAACGACGATCGGCGGCGCGCCCGAGCTGGACTTCATGCATTATCAGGAGCCCGGACACCGGCTGCTGGCCGATGCCGTCCTGCCGATCGTGCGGGAAGAGTTGAAATGATCTTCAACTCGCTCACCTATATCGCCTTCCTGCTGCTGGTGATCCCGCTTTACTGGGTGCTGCCGCGCCGCGGCCGGCTGTCGCTGATCTTCTTCGCCGGGGTGCTGTTCTATGGCTTCTGGCGGTTCGATTTCCTGGCGCTGCTCTTCTTTTCGATCATCTTCGACTATTTTTCGGCGATCGTCATTGCCGATACCGGGCGGGAAAGGCTGCGGCGGGGATTCCTGATCGCCAGCATGGCCATCAACATTTCGCTGATCGCCTTCTTCAAATATTTCTACTTCCTGGAGGGGACGGCGATCGGCCTCGCCTCGCTGCTGGGCGTGCAGATCCCGCCGCTGGCGATCACCATCATCCTGCCGATCGGCATCAGCTTCTACACCTTCCATTCGATGAGCTACATCATCGACGTCTATCGTCGGCATATCCAGCCGACGCGCGATTTCATGCTGTTCGTCGACTATGTGATCTTCTTCCCCCAGCTGGTGGCGGGGCCGATCCTGCGCGCGGGGGAGATGCTGTGGCAACTCGACAAGCGGCCGGCCTTTCAGTGGGACGCGTTTCAGACCGGTGTCGCCCGTATCCTGATCGGACTGTTCCTGAAGGTCTGCATCGCCGACAATATCGCGACCTACGTCAATGCGGGCTTCGATCTCGATCCCGGGCGCCTGTCGGCGATCGACGTGATGACCAACGCTTTCATGTTCGGTTTCCAAATCTATTTCGATTTCTCGGCCTATTCGCACATCGCGATCGGCACGGCGCTGCTGATGGGGATACGTTTCCCGGAGAATTTCAACTTCCCCTATCATGCCACATCCCCCCGCATCTTCTGGCGGCGCTGGCACATTTCGCTGTCGAGCTGGATTCGCGATTATGTCTATCTGCCGCTGGCGGGGGTCCAGGTGCGCGACCGGTCGTCGACGGGCGGCATCGGCATTGACGGCACCGGCCAGATCGGCAAGCGCAGCGCCTTGCTGGCGCTGTTCGCGACCTGGGCGATCATGGGGCTGTGGCACGGCCCGGCCTGGACCTTCGTGCTGTGGGGTGTCTGGCATGCGGCGATGGTGGCGATCCACCGTGTGCTGGCACCGCGGCTGGAGCGCTTCGACGGCATGGCGCTCAGGATCATCGGCTGGTGGACGACGCTGACCCTGGCGATGATCGCCTGGATACCTTTCCGGGCGAACTCGATGGATTACACGCTTACCGCCTGGTCGAGGCTGCTCGATCCGACCGCCTATGCTGCGCTCAGCCTGCGCGAGAGCACCTATATCGTCGCGGCGCTTACCCTCGTCGGCATGGTGCTGACACCCTTTGCCTATCGCTGGCTGATCCAGCTGCGCGACCGGCGCCCCGGCCTGTCCCTGCTCCTCGTCGCGCCCGGCTGGGTTCTCATATCGGCGCTCACCTTCGTCTATCTGCGCCCGCTCGATCAGTTCATCTATTTCCAGTTCTGATCGACTCGGAGCCTTAAATTCGGTAGCCGGCAATATCGGGCTTGTGTCTGGCGCCGGGCGGTCGCAAGAGCGGTGTCGAAAAGTTGCTGACATGCAGTGGGGGAGTGCTATCTCCTTGATATCAGTGTCTGTCGGCTGATTCATTGGCGCGTTTTGTTGGGGGACGCACGCCATGGGCGTACCGGACGAATATCGGTTGTCCGTCTCATGGAACGGACTTCCGCAATATGCCGCGCGCCTGATCAAGGCCGCGATTGATCGATGGGGTGGCCCCGTCGACGTCATCGGCTCGCGCCCGACGGTTCCGATCGAGGGTATGGAAGAGGTGCTCGGCCAGGCGATCCACTGGGTGGACGAAAATCAGCCGACCTCGTGGGCCGCACTGGGCTTGCAGGTGCCCGACATCTTCGTGCAGTCGGGCTGGGGCTATAAGGCGTTCAACGCGCTGGGCCGTGAGGTGAAAGCACGGGGCGGGGCGGTGATCGGCTTCAGCGACGCCAACTGGCGCAGCGACATGCGGCAGGGGGTGATGGGCTTCCTGGCCTTCCGCTTCCTCTATCGCCGCTATTTCGATGCGATGGTGGTTCCGGGCGCGCAGGGAAAGCGGCTGATGCGCTATTTCGGCATGCGCGAGGATCGCGTTCGCGAGGGGCTGTACGGTGCCGATCCCGCGCTGTTCTCGGGCGGCCCCGCGCTGACGGCCAGGCCACGAACCTTCCTGTATGTCGGCCAGTTCGTGCCGCGAAAGGATGTTGTCGGGCTCGCCAAGGCCTTCATCGAGTTCTCCGGGACGCGCGAGGGCTGGACGCTGGTGATGCGCGGCGATGGCCCGCAGCGCGGCGAGATTCCGCAGCATCCCAACATCCGGGTCGAGGACTTCGCCCAGCCCGCGGAACTGGCCGATATCTTCCGGCAGGCCCGCTTCTTCATATTGCCGTCGCTGGTCGAGGCCTGGGGCCTGGTGGTGCATGAGGCGGCGGCATCGGGCTGCGCGCTGCTGCTCAGCGATGCGATCGGCAGCGGCGATGATCTGGCGCGGCCGGACAATGCGATCCGGTTCGCGGCGGGCAGCCATCGGGATCTGGTGAGGGCGTTGCATGAGGCCGCGGACAAGGACGATGCCTGGCTCGATGGCGCGGAAGCCCGATCGCGTGCCCTGGCGGAGCGCTTCGGGCCGGAGCGGCTTGCCGACGAACTGGAAAGCCTGATCGCCCAGGTCCGGCCGGTCAGGGCGCCCTGAATGCCGACATTGTCGATCATCACGGTCGTCTTCAACCGCGCGGAGACGATCGGCGATGCGCTGGACAGCCTCTACGGGCAGACCCATCGCGATTTCGAGCATGTCGTACAGGATGGCGGATCGACCGACGATACGCTGGCGGTGCTGAACGGGGTGGGCGACCCCCGGATGCGGCTGGTGTCGGAGCGTGACAGCGGCATCTACGACGCGATCAACCGGGCGGTGGCGCGCTGCACTGGCGACTATATCGGCCTGATCCATTCCGACGATATGTTCGCGAACGAGCATGTCCTGGCCGATGTCGCGCGCATGCTGGAGCAGACCGGCGCCGATGCGCTGTACGGCGACCTCGATTATGTGTCGGCGGCCGACCCCGGCCGTGTCATCCGCCGCTGGCGCGCGGGCGACTTCCGGCCCGGGCGGCTGAAGCGCGGCTGGATGCCGCCGCACCCGACCCTGTTCGTCCGTCGCTCGATCTGCGAGCGTTTCGGCGCCTATGACGCGAGCTTCCGGATCGCCGCCGACTATGACGCGATGGTCCGCTGGTTTTCGACCAAGGACTTCCGCGCGGCCTATCTGCCCCAGACCCTGGTGAAGATGCGGGTCGGCGGTGTGAGCAACCGATCGCTGCGCGACGTGATCCGCAAGACGCGCGAGGATTATCGGGTGGTGAAAAGCCATGCCCTGGGCGGTGCCGGCGTGATCCTGCAGAAGAACCTGTCGAAGCTGGGGCAGTTCTTTTTACGGTAGACCAGCAAGCGTCGCCTGGATCAGGCCCGCTTGCCAGAAGCGGAGAAGCCCCGCGCTGCTAAGCAGCATCAGCGGCCAGACGGCCAGCGGAGAAAAGCGCTCCTGCCCCTGCAGTCGCGAAAAGGCGATCGAGAAACTCGCGATACATAGCGGCTCGGAATAACGCTGATAGGCGGCATAGGTGAGCATGAGTCCGCATAGGAAAATCGCCAGTCCGGCCATTTCCAGCGGAGCCTTGCCCTGCTCCATGCAATCGGCGGCGCACAGAATGATCGATGCGGCGCCGATAATCGCCATCACCAGAATCGGGACGGAATGATCGGCGACGATGAAAAGCTCCGCGATGCTCCAGGCGATCGAACCGAAGCGACCGTCCTTGGGTGCAAAGCCGGTTGGAACTGCGAACCACAGTATCGTTATGGCGATCGCGGCGCCTAGCAGCGCGTGGCGAATCTGGCTGCGGCTAATGCAGATGGCCTGCCAGCTTCGCCACCGCAGCAGGCCATAGCCGATGCCCCAGAAGCCAACCACGGCCAACTGGCCTAGCAGGCTGTGGACGAACAGGCCGCTGGGATTGAGCGCTGCGACCATGCCCGGTGGCGTCAAGCCACCCCAAAGCACGATATACGGTAGCAGGAGCAACACCGCTGGAGCCATCGTCGTCACCCATCGCGGGACGCTGTGGCTTGCTAGCGCGGACCATAGCGACGCGCCGATCACATAGGGTAGCATCATGTGCCGGGTTGCGGCGACGGCCGCGAAGGCGGCGGCATGCGAGAGGCCGGTCGGTCTACGCGTCAGCAGGAGCAGCAAAGCGAGCAGGCTGAAGCTCAATCCGGGGCCATCGGTGCCGAAGAAGATCGCACCCGACAATATATGCCATGACGTCACCAGTGGCACGCCCAGGATCAGCGCGTCGATGCGACGGTTGCGCGCCGCGATATAGATCAGCACGGCGAGGATGCCGCTCGCTGAGATTGCAAAATGCACCAGTCTGATCGCCCAGCTGGCATTGTCGATATGGTCGAGGCCCAGCCAGCCGGCACATTGCGCCAGCATGAAGTGATAGAAGGGCAATGTCGTCGCCGTCGCCTCATAGGACATGAGCGCGAAGGGATGGGCGATGAAATAGTTGATCTGAGGGATATGGAAGCTGATCGCGTCCCACGCCAGACCGTCCCGTCCCGCGAGGCCCAAAAGCAGCGGCGGCAGGCACAGAAGCGCGAAGAAGAAGATCAGCAGCGTAGGCACCCGGGCGATCGCCGATACTGTAGCTGAGGAGGCATCGCCTTGGGGTGGCTGCACGCTGAAATCGCTTTGTCCGGGGGATGGCGGTGCCGAATGAGGGCGAGGCTAGGGCGGGGCATTTTCTGAGACAATATATTTTTGATGATCTACGATCGGAACCGAAGGGCGCGCTCCGTCTCTGCGAGAAAAAGGCGGATTGCACAGTCCGGATTGGGATGCGATTGCGACGGGCCGAGGGGCAGACGGACGGCGGCCGTCGCGTCGAGCGAGTGGAAGGCAGGAAATGACATCAAGGAAGAAGGCCCTGGTGACCGGAATCACCGGTCAGGACGGGTCCTATCTCGCCGATTTCCTGATCGAGAAGGGCTATGAGGTCCATGGTATCAAGCGTCGTTCGTCGTCGCTGAACACCAGCCGCATCGACCATATCTATGAGGATCCGCACCGCGAGTCCCGGGATCTCATCCTCCATTATGGCGACTTGACCGATGGATCGAACCTCACCCGGATCCTGCGCGATATCGAGCCGGACGAAGTCTATAATCTCGGCGCGCAGAGCCATGTCGCGGTCAGCTTCGAGGCGCCCGAATATACCGCCGACGTCGATGCGCTCGGCTCGCTGCGGCTGCTGGAGGCGATCCGGCTGCTGGGGCTGACCGGCAAGACCCGCTTCTACCAGGCCTCGACCTCCGAGCTTTACGGCCTCGTCCAGGAAACACCGCAGACCGAGCGTACGCCGTTCCACCCGCGTTCGCCTTATGCGGTGGCCAAGCTCTATGCCTATTGGATCACGGTGAACTATCGGGAAGCCTATGGCATCTATGCCTGCAACGGCATCCTGTTCAACCATGAGAGCCCGCGCCGCGGCGAGACCTTCGTCACGCGCAAGATCACGCGCGGCCTCGCCAATATCAGCCAGGGGCTGGAAGACTGCCTCTATCTCGGCAATCTCGATGCGCTGCGCGACTGGGGACATGCCAGGGACTATGTCCATATGCAGTGGCTGATGCTGCAGCAGGCTACGCCCGAGGATTTCGTCATCGCGACCGGGCAGCAGCACAGCATCCGCGCCTTTCTGGGCTGGGCGGCGGAGGATCTGGGTATCACCCTGCGCTTCGAGGGCGCGGGTCTGGACGAGATCGGGATCGTCGATACGGTCGACGCCGCGCTTGCGCCCGGCGTGAAGGCGGGCGACGTCATCGTACGGATCGACGCGCGCTATTTCCGGCCGGCGGAGGTGGAGACGCTGCTGGGCGATGCCAGCAAGGCCGCCCGGCTGCTGCAGTGGAGCCCGTCGATCACCGCCCGCGAGATGTGTGCCGAAATGGTGAGTGTCGATCTCGCCACCGCGCGGCAGCAGGCCATGCTGCGGACTTTGCGCTGATATGGGCGCGTCGATGTCGAACGAGACAAGACTGTTCATCGCCGGCCATCGCGGCATGGTGGGATCGGCGATCCATGATCAGCTCGTCGCGCGGGGCATCACGCCGATCGTGCGCGACCGGCGTGATCTGGACCTGACCAATCAGGCGGCGGTCCGCCGCTTCATGGCGGACGAGCGCCCCGATGTCGTCATTCTGGCGGCGGCGCGGGTCGGCGGCATCCATGCCAACGCCACGATGCCAGCGGACTTCATCTTCGAAAATCTGATCATCGAATGCAATGTGATCGAGGGCGCTTTTCGCGCGGGCACGCCGCGGCTGCTGTTCCTCGGCTCATCCTGCATCTACCCGCGCGAGACGAGCCAGCCGATACCCGAAGACGCGCTGCTGTCGGGCAAGCTGGAGCCGACCAACGAGCCTTACGCCATCGCCAAGATTGCCGGCATCAAGCTGTGCGAAAGCTATAACCGGCAACATGGCACCGACTATCGCAGCGTGATGCCGACAAATCTCTACGGTCCGCGCGACAATTTCCACCCGGTCAACTCGCATGTCCTGCCGGCCCTGCTGCGCCGCTTCCATGAGGCGAAGGAGGATGGGCTGGACGAGGTGGTGGTATGGGGATCGGGCCGCGCGATGCGCGAGTTCCTGCATGTCGACGAGATGGCCGAAGCGTCGCTGTTCGTGCTCGACCTGCCGGTGGACGCCTATCGGGCGGCGACCGATCCGATGTCGAGCCACATCAATGTCGGCACCGGCCAGGATGTCTCGATCCGCGATCTCGCGGCCCTGGTGGGAGATGTCGTCGGCTATCGCGGCCGGATCGTCTTCGACAGCACGAAGCCCGACGGCACGCCGCGCAAGCTGCTCGATGTCGGACGGCTGTCGACGCTGGGCTGGCGTTCGCGCATGAAGCTCGCCGATGGCGTGCGCAGCACCTATGCCTGGTATCTCGATCATGCCGATATGCGACGTGAGCGGTAAGCGCTGGCTGGCTCCACTATTTCCAGGTGATCCTGCGTCTCCTACACAGGCTTGAGTGACCGTTACGACCACGAAAGGTTTCGACTTTGGCCCGACTCTATGACAGCCGCAAACGTATCCTCGTCACCGGAGGCGCGGGTTTCATAGGCTCGCATCTGATCGATCGTCTGCTGGGCCAGGGGCATGAGGTGCTGTGCGCCGACAATCTCTTCACCGGCACCCGGCGCAATATCGATCATCTGCACGCAGAGCCGCGTTTCGAGTTCATGCGCCACGACGTCACCTTCCCGCTCTATGTCGAGGTCGACGAGATCTACAATCTCGCCTGCCCGGCGTCGCCGGTCCATTATCAGCATGATCCGGTGCAGACGACCAAGACGTCGGTGCACGGCGCGATCAACGTGCTGGGCCTCGCCAAGCGGCTGAAGGCGAAGGTGTTCCAGGCGTCGACCAGCGAGGTCTATGGCGATCCGGCCATTCACCCCCAGGTCGAATCCTATTGGGGCAATGTGAACCCGATCGGCCCGCGCTCCTGCTATGACGAGGGCAAGCGCTGCGCCGAAACCCTGTTCTTCGATTATCACCGCCAGCATGGTGTCCAGATCAAGGTGCTGCGCATTTTCAACACCTATGGTCCGCGCATGCATCCTGCCGACGGCCGGGTGGTCTCCAACTTCATCGTCCAGGCGCTGCGCGGCGAGGATATCACCATCTATGGCGACGGATCGCAGACACGCTCTTTCTGCTTCGTCGATGATCTGGTCGAAGGCATCATCCGGATGATGGCGACCGGTCCGGACGTCACCGGACCGATCAACCTCGGCAATCCGGGCGAGTTCACGATGCTCGAACTGGCGGAGCATGTGATCCGGCTGACGGGATCAGCGTCGAAGATCGTCCATCGCCCGCTGCCCCAGGACGACCCCCGCCAGCGCCAGCCCGATATCTCGGTTGCCAAGAAGCTGCTGGACTGGGAGCCGACGGTGAATCTGGAAGCGGGCCTCAAGAAGACGATCGACTATTTCAGGACACTGATCGCGGAGCAGGCAATACAGCGCTAGCTAATTGGAATGGATTGATTTTGCCGGATTTCCCGCGACGATCAACCCGGCGGCGACATCCTTAATGACCACACCGCACGCTCCAACGATCGCTTTCTCCCCGATGGTCACGCCGGGACCAACGAACGCATCGGCGCAGATCCAGCTATCATCAAGGATCGTGATGGGAGGCTTCGTTAGCGGACGATCAGGCCGTTGCCAATTGTGACTGCCTGCACACAGATGGGCACCTTGCGAAATAGTGACACGGCTTCCAATGGTTATGGGGCCTAGCGCATAAAGGATGGCTCTATCACCAACGGCGCTGTGATTGCCGATGCAGAGATTCCATGGAATTTCTATCCGGACCGAAGGGTAGATGTGGACGCCGGGGCCCACCTGTGCGCCAAACAGTCTCAGCAGCCAGCGACGCCATATCCAGAAAGGGCGAGGACTCAAGGAAAAAAGCGGGTGGACTAAAGCCCATGCAATGCGGCCAAATTGTTCGCGGCGTGACCACTTCCGTGCCGACCTGTTCGTTTTATAGTCCAATTCTGGCATTAACATGGCGTCAATCCGTTCCGATGGGTGGCGAAACGGCGTTGGAGTTCAAGTTTATGCCTAAAATATTTGTTATGGCCTCATCAGGGGGGCAATCATTTTCTTTCATATACTTTAGAACTTCAAATAATTTAGCATCTACTAGTAATCTGTACCAGAATCCCTGTAAGAAATGGAAAAACAATCCTGGCGCACCATCGAGAAATCCTAATCTTACTACATACCGGTAAATGACATAGAGTAAGGCCCTTATGCCACCGGGTATGCGATTATAGATATGTTCTTTGATCCATCGCTTCGAACTTGCGGATCCCTTTCCAAAGGGTTTTCCGATCGTCTCGAAGGGAAGGAAATGTAGCTGATTGTTCAGGACATCGATCACCTCCCGGCTGGCATATTGATTGTGTTTTTCTGTCCACCAGCCGAGGGTCTTCAAGTTGTGATCTATCAGGTCGCTTTCCAGCGTCTTGGTCTGGCCGTCTACCACGATATGCTCGTCCATCCAACGTTGCTCGCAGCGCCCCTTGTCGCGCCGGAACAGGCGCAGCACGTAGATTGGTGAGACACCGCCATGGCGGATTACCCGTCCAAGGAAGCACATGCGCCGAGGCACGAATATGCCCGACAATGCGGGTGGTGCCTGCGTCAGCGTCGTTGCGATCTCGGAACGTAACTGATCGGTTACGATCTCGTCCGCGTCGAGGCGCAACACCCAATCCGTGTCTTGAGGTAATTCATCGAGGCCCCAATTGAACTGGGTCGCGTAATTTCGCCACGGGTTGTGAAGGATCTGCGCGCCCTGCCTGGAGGCGATCTCCACAGTGCGATCGGTCGATCCAGAATCCACCACGTAGATTGATGTCGCTATACCACTCACCGACGCTATCGCGCGCGCGATGTGGGCTTCTTCGTTGAACGTCAGGATGATGACCGAGAGACGAAAGGTTTGTGTGTTCATTGTATCAATCCACCACCACCCAATCGGGACGAATTGAGCGGTCGAGCAGCCAGTCATAGGTGCCGACGAGTTTGCTTGCGATCGAAGACCAAGCAAACTCCTCTCTCATCCAAGCCTGTCCACGCTTTCCCATGGTTTCTAGAACTCCGGGAGGGTGCGTCATTGCGACACGAAGTGCGGCGGCGAGATCTTCGATGTCCGGCTTGACCCACCAGCCGCAGGCCCGCTCGACAATGCCTGACCAAGGCGCGCCTGTTGAGACGATGGCTGGCGTTCCGGCGGCGAGGCTTTCAGCGATGGTCATCGCGAAATTCTCGGTCAGACTCGGAAGTATGAAGAGCGATGCGTCGGCAAGGGCTGCATCCTTTTCTCCATCATAGAGCGGCGCTTCGATGGTCAGATGCGAAATACCGAGCGCTCTCGCCTGCTCCAGCAATTCTCCCGCATGTCCTGCGACATCCGGCCCTACAATCCTGAGCTTCCACCCAGGGCATTGCGCTTCTACCCTGGCCCACGCCGCAATTAATCGATCCAGCCCTTTGATTGGGTGAATTCGACCAAGCGTCAACACCGTCTTCGACTTGGGGGAGGGCGTGGTATCTGTCCATCCTGCCACGCCATTGGCAATAACTGCCACTGGTTGCCGAAGCCCATAGTCGCGAACTTCCTCAAGCTCTTTGGCGCTGGTGACATGGATCAGCGATGCCGCGCGAAAGACGTTCCCCTGATATAGGACAGACGCAATTCTCTTCTTCCAGCGACTTAGCGATAGCGCAAAGCTATTCAACATGCCGTGAGGAGACAGGACAAAAGGGGTGCCCACACGCCGGTGCTGGTACGCGGCGGCGTATGGCGGATACATCCAGAGACCGTGCGCATGGACAATGTCAGGATTGAGGGCGACCAGATGCCTTGGAAGGCTAGGAGCAAAGCCAATGCTCATCGGGCCGGCATGTCGCACAATCCGGAGTTCGGCTCCCGCCCAGTCCTTATAGGCTGTGGTCAGTTGGCTACGAGTGGCCAAACTGGACACGCTCACATCATGGCCCAGTTGGACTTGCGCTGCGGATAGTTGTTCGACCGTCGTGCGCACGCCATCGGCCCTGTTGGAAACACCACTAGTGACATGGGCAATGCGCATCTAACGGATCTTTGAAAGTTGCGCTATCAGCGTAGTGAAGCGCTGCGTCATGACTTCGGTGTTGAATGACGCATCGGCCGTTACAGTCGCCCGGCTCGATGCTCGATCTAGCGTTTCAATATTGGCTATGATCTCGGCCAGTAGGGTGGCCAATGCAGTGGCATTGCCTCGTTCAAACGACCAGCCGCTTTCCCCGTCTGAAAAGGCTGCGAATTCAGGCATATGAGCGTGCCGCTGATTGTGAAGGATAGCCGGCAGCCCGTAGGCCATAGCATGGATCAGACTCAGCCCCACGTCCCCCGGATAAACGAAAAGACGCGCGCGGTTGGCGATGGCGGCGATTTCGCCTTCATCCGCGGTCCCCCCATGCCAGGTCACGCGCCCGGCAATGCCAAGCTCGGACGCGCGGGCCTGGAGCGAGGCAAGGCTGTCGCCATCGCCGATGACATCGAGATGAATATCCTCTGCCTCAGGTAGGGCAAGCGCCGCGAATAGCAATGGTAGATCGGCTTTGGCAGTCAGCCGACCGATGAACAATATGCGTCGCGCCCGCGCGTTGGCTGTATAGGGCAGGCGAAGTACCTTGATGGGGTCGGTATTGATCCCGTTGTTGACCGCGGTGACGATGCGGTAGTCATGCTTCCAGCTCGTCCGCCGATATTCCTCCACCTCGGCATCGGTATAGAACATCACGGCGTGGGCGAGGCGCATCAGGAGCTTTCGAATATAGAATCGCCAGAAGCGTGTATTGGAGCTCCAATAATGCCCCCACCAGATCGCCGTGGCGCCGCTCAGCCTGGCCCTGATTAGTAGCACGAGGTTACTAATATTACGCGGGGCGCCGGGAATGATGACGACGTCGCCTCGGCGGATGTCGATGCCCGCAGCACCGAATTGCCATTCCAGCCCAGGAAAAACCTTTAGAAACCGACCGAGCTTGCGCAGCCATTGGCGGCGGAGATGCGTTCCCGAAATAGCACCCATCGGTAGCGTGGAATGATAGACGATGAGCGCGTCACCATATTCGGCGTGGAGCCGATCGAAAAAATCGGTCCGGTAGGCCGGTATCGTCGGCTGGATGATGATCACTCTCATCGTCGCAGGCCTGCACCGCCGATGAATATGCGCCGCACCGCCCAGACACAGATTAGCGCGGGCACGATAACAAACCAGAAGCGCATACCGAACGTTGCTCCACCGCCCCAGAAAAAGGAAATGAGATTGACGTCGAAGACGGTCACTTGCGTCACTTGACCCGGAAACATGCGCAGCAGGCCCTGCCGGATCAGCAGCAATGTCACTGTGCTTGCAATCACACCCAGGATGAACCAGCCGCCGAGCAGATAGATATGCTCGCCGAACATACCCAAAGAAACCGAGAAGCCCTCGCCATAGCCGGTACGGCCGAACCAGTCGTCGACTGAGATCGCGCCCAACCCCAGCGGCTTGCTCTCCCACCACAGGCGCGGAACCCAGTTGAGGAACATCAGGCTGAACTGCTCCAGGAACTGGGTGAAAGCGTCGCCATAGCCTGGCGCTCCATTCGTCAGAAGCTCCTGCGACAATTCGAGATGATGGGACGCCGACCCCGAAAACAGCGCGCCGGCATCCTCTATTTCTCCATATCGAAGCACCTGAGCGATGAAGAAGATGGCGGGCGATATGGTATAGATATGCCAGTATCGAAGACCGAGATCGGTATATCGCACGCAGACCAGAATGGGGATGAGGAAATAGGCGGCCATGACGATGCGTCCTCCGCCGCTCCAATAAAAGTATCCATAAATAATAATTGTAATATTAAAAAGGCTAATGATGGCGTAAATCGCTGATCGAGACGGGTTTCTACGAAGGGCCTCTTCCAGAAGGCAAGTGGCTATAAAATATGGAACGACAAAAGATGTGAATCTGAGTAACTCGTTATTTATGATAAGACCGAAGAATGCAGATAATATTAGGAGCCAGAAAATTGGCCAAATGAAGATGCGATAACTTCCTGCATTTTTATTTGTAAAAATCGGGTCCTTCCCTTTTGCCCATATAGGTGACATCTTTTTATTAAGATACTGAAAGACATCAGAAAAAATAACGAACATTGCCACGATCGGCAGCGGGTTCACGTCGTAGAACATAACCAGCGACAAGGACGGGAAGGAATAGAGGAAGAGGAAGGACAGTCCGAAGACCATCGAGAGCGAGGAGTCGATCTTCGATGCTATGATCCGCCCGGACTGCAGGATGATCAGCAGGACGAGAATGGCGGTCTGCAGATTCAGCTGAAGGGCATATAGAAACGGAATGATCGCAATCGTTGCATAGGTCAGCCCCGTCAATATGGTCGAAATTCTGGCCGCATGCGGCTCCGCATTCGCCGACGGAGCCATGGGCATATAGGCCGGGGAAGGAGCACCACTCTGCGTCATTCGACTGTTCCAAACATCTCAACACATGGCATGATCGCCAGAAGCTGGCCCCATCGCGGCCGCCACGCTACTTAGACCCAAATCCGTTCCAGATAACCCTGACCGTTCGTAGCGCGATCAGGATGTCGATCCACACCGAAAAATTCTTGATGTAATAGAAATCGAACTGGAGCTTGCGATAGATGTCCACCAGGTCGGTGACATGGCCCTGGTTGACCTGTGCCCATCCGGTGATCCCTGGACGAACGATGTGGCGGTAGATGTAGAAGGGGATTTCGACGTCATACCATTGCGATAGGGCGACGGCTTCGGGGCGGGGCCCGATCCAGCTCATCTGGCCGGCCAATATGTTGAAGATCTGGGGCATCTCGTCGATCCGCGTCCGTCGCAGCCAGCGGCCCATCCGCGTTACCCGCTGATCCCCGACCTTGGTAATCGCGGTGGTCAGCGATGCTTCCGGTTCGTCGCCCAGCGCATACATGGTGCGGAACTTGACGATGTTGAACGGCCGCCCGCCGACCCCGACGCGTTCCTGTCGAAAGAACATCGGCCCCTTCGAATCCAGCCGAATGAGAATGCCGATCACCAGGAACAGCGGCAGGAAGATCGGCAGGAGCACGAGTGCCGCGATCGCATCTACGCCCCGTTTGGCCTTGCGCCATGCCAGATTGGGCAGCAGCGAGCCGAAATTATTCTCCGAAAGATGTTCGATCGAGACCCGCCCCGTCAGCGACTCCAGCAATTGCTTGCTATGATAGACGGTGCGCCCCTGGACGGCCGCTTCCGCCAGCATGCGTTCCCATGCCGGCCCATGGTCATGGCGAAAATCGGCGACGATCATGGCCGAGCGGTCGGCGGGAACGTTGGGTTCGCGCAGGGTTATGCGTTCGACCCCGCCTGGAAAGTCGAGGCCCTCGAGCTCGGCTCCCGGTACGACATAGACGCGGCGGCGCGTTCGCGGCAGCAGGTAGATGCTCAGCACGAACATGATCGCGGTCGCGGTCGCGAACGTCGACCCCATGTAGAAGCGGCTATAATCGATCCGGAAGAAGAAGAAAATGGCCAGAACGAGGCCAAATGATCCGGTGAAGGATGGCAGGATATAGCCGAAGGTCTTGGTGCCGGGATAGGCGGTCACGCGGCGCAGCATCAGTAGGCCGAACATCAGCGCCGCGGTGGCACCGACGAAGCTGCTTAGGAAGCCCGTCGCCGGAATCGCATTGGCAAGAGTGCCATATCGAACGAGCGCAGGAGCCAGGATGGCGACCACGAAACCGATCAGGAACTGGACCGACAGCGACGAGAGCGCGCTCACACCCGCGGTGGTTGCTCGTGACTTGTCAACGCTGGGCACCGACATTCTTCCCCCCTTGCTCCGCGGGTCGTGCCTGGTCGCGACGGAGGGTGCATTGTCCCTGAAATGCTATCGTCTTAGCATGAACTGGTCCGCGCATCGCCCAATGCGCAAGCCATTGCCAACCAACAGATAGTTTCAAGCCCCCCGCTCGAGACTGTCCCACCTTACCGCCACCGCCGGCAACTTCAATCTCCGGCTTGTCCCGCCATCGTCGTTGCCCGTCCGCATCGGGCAACGCGATCGCTCCCTAGAAAAAGCGCTCCTTGACCCGGATGATGTCGCCGGGCAGCAGCATGGTATTCTGATCCACCAATATGGGCTTTTCCGGGTCGCTCGCGCGGATCAGCTCGATGCGATTCTGCCGCGCGCGGAAGGTATAGCCGCCGGCCAGCGCGATCGCCTTCAGCACGGTCACGCCCGCGACATAGGGGTAGCTGCCGGGCGTATTCACCTCTCCCAGCACATAGAAGGGCCGGTAATTGAGCACGTCGATCGCGACGCGCGGATCGAGCAGATAGCCGTCACGCAGCTTCGCCTCGATGATCTTCACCAGTTCGGGAAGCGTCCGGCCGATCGCCGGCACCGCGCCGACCAGTTTGAGCGAGACATTCCCGGAATTGTCGACCTCATACTCCCCGGAAATTTCCTCTTCCTTGTAGACCGTGATGCGAAGCTTGTCGCCGGCGCCCAGCCGATAGGCCTCTCCCGCTGCCTGCTGAGCCTCAGCCGGGGAGCCTGTGACGGCGGGTTGCGCGGCGGCACCGGACATCGGCGCCCAGACGATGCTGGCAAGGGCGAGCAATTGAAGAAAAAAGCTTTTCCGTGGCATTCTCATTCTCGCTATGAAGGCCTTCATCTAGAAGTACAGGTTCGATTGATCAATGCGCGGATTGCTGCTGTGCGGGATGTGATGGGTATCACAAAGCTTCTGTCCCGTTTTAGACAAGGAAAGCGGCATTATAGCTTCCCCGAAGGCGTCAGGATATATGCCGTCGGTGATGTCCATGGATGTCTGGAGCCCCTGAAACGCCTCGAAGAGCAGATCATGCTCTCGGCACGTGACTGCGGGCTGAATGCCGGCGTGATCTTTCTGGGCGACTATGTCGATCGCGGCCCGGATGTCTCGGGAGTCCTCGATCATTTGAGTCGCGGCAACTTCGCGGGTCTGCCGACCCGGTACCTGATGGGGAATCACGAAGACATCTTCCTGGGGGCGATGGCCGAGCCGTCGCTGATCCGGGACTGGCTGCGCTGGGGCGGCATGGCGACGCTTGCGAGCTATCGTATCACGCTGCCCCAGGGGCGCGATCCGCGGGAGCGCGACCGGATCATGGCCGAGGCAATGGCGGCGGCGCTGCCGCCACACCACCGTGATTTCCTCGAGCGGCTGGAAATCAGCATCAGGCTGGGCGATTATATGTTTGTCCATGCCGGCATCCGTCCCGGGCGCCCGCTCGACAGGCAGAGCCGGCATGACATGCTGTCGATACGCGAGCCGTTTCTCAGCAGCCCCAAGCCGCTTCCATGCCGGGTTGTGCATGGGCACAGCGTGTCGTTCGAGGTTCAGTCCACGCCATCGCGCATCGGCATCGATACCGGCGCCTATGCGACGGGGCGGTTGAGTGCGATCCTGATCGAGGACGGTCGCACCGAGATATTGTCGGTCGGCGGGGCGTAGCGACAATGGGCCGCGTCGATATCGAAAGGTTACGATATTTTACGAACTGTGCGGTCAGTCACAGATACGCAAGAAGCTAACGCTATGTTCACCATGTCCGCCGCAATGCGGTACGGGCGTGTGACAGAGTATATTTGCCGGCAGGGCCGGGCGGCATTCCGCCTCTGCGCTTGCGCCTGCGAAGAGCTTTGAGTATGCGTGTTGCGGGTATTCGATTCAGCCGGATCGGCATCGATTTCAGGGGATTAAACGTCATGGGCTCTAAACGCACTTACGGCATGTCGCGTTCAGTGGCGGTTCGCATTGCTGCAGCCGCGGCAATGTCTGCCGCCGTGCTGCTTCCGCAGTCGACGATCGCGCAGGAAGCTGTCGCGATGACGGTCGAGCAGGCGGTTGCCGCTGCGGTTGCAAATCCGGCGTCTGCGGTTGAGATCGCGACGCAGAACCCT
>CAZJXG010000011.1:20084-37934 GCA_964549965.1 uncultured Sphingomonas sp.
GCGGCGGCGGCGGCGATTGCCGCGGCCCTGCCGGATTCGGCACTTGCCATCGCCACGGCCGTTCCCGCTGCAGCGGTTGATATCGCCACGGCCGTTCCGGCGGCTGCGTCGTCGATCGCCGCTGCGTTGCCGGACCAGGCGGTTGCTATCGCCGTCGCGGTACCTGCGGCAGCTTCCGCCATCGCGTCGGCGGTTCCTGCGTCTGCCGTCAACATCGCCGTTGCGGTTCCGGCTGCGGCCGCGGCCATTGCGGCTGCGGTTCCCGATCAGGCCGTCGCGATCGCGACGGCGGTTCCCGATCAGGCGGCGGCCATCGCCAGCGCTGTTCCGGATCAGTCTGCCGCGATTGCGCAGGCGGTTCCCGATGCGGCGGAGCAGATCGCCAGCGACACGGCCAATGCGGGTGGGGATGAGCAGGCCGACGCCGGTGACGCGGTCGCGGAAAATCCTGCACAGGCCAACGCAAGCCCGAGCTGAATCGGGCGCGATCTTGTCGCTGTGCAAGATTTGGGAATTGAGTGGCCCTGAACGGGGCGGAGATGATGCCTTATAAGGGGGCTCACTCCATAAAAGGGGGTTTCAGATGTTCTACCGGCTAGCAGCTTCGCGGTCGCGCGTGTCCTTTCTTTCGGTTTCGGCGCTGGCGATCGGCCTTGCCGGGGCATTCCCTGGTGCGGCGCTTGCGCAGGAGCGCGGGTCCAAGCTTGAGGCCGAGAAGGAGGCTCCGCCCCGGCTCGAGCCGGTTGGTGCCCGCGTCGGCGCCTTCCGCGCCTTCATCAATCTCGATGCCAACGCTGTCTATGACGACAACGTCTATGCGCAGGAGACGGGCGCCCGCGACGACACCTATTTCAAGATTTCGCCGAGCGTCCGGCTGACCTCGGACACGAGCCGCTACAAGGCCAATTTCTCGGCCGGTCTCGATCGCTATGAATATAGCAAGCTGAACGGTGAAAGCCGCACTGACTGGAACGTCAAGGGCGACGTGGTGGCAGAGCTGCTGCGCGATACGTCGGTGACGTTCAACGCCGGCTTCCGCCGTGCGACGGAAGAGCGCGGCGCGCCCGACAGTCTCGTCTCGGCCCGGTCGCCGGTGCGCTATGAGAGCTTCACGGCGGGCGGTGGCCTCGCGCGTGAAGTGGGGCGCTTCCAGATCCGCACGATCGTCGATTATGAGAAGCTCAACTTCGACGATGGCCGGCAGGGCAATGGTGCTGTCATCAATAATGATGACCGTGATCGCCAGTTTGTCGCGGCGGGCGGCGAGCTCAGCTATGAGTTCTCGCCGGGCTATCGCATCTATGGCCGCGCCCTGTTCGATCGCGTCGCCTATCAGGATCCGTTCGACGATTCCGGCGTCAACCGCGATGCGAAGGGCTATCGCCTGACCGGCGGCGTCAAGTTCGACCTGACCAATGTCATGTCGGGCAGCGTTTTCGCCGGCTATATGCATCGCAGCTACAAGAGCCCGGTGTTCAGGGACTATGGCGGCCTGGCTTATGGCGCCACCCTGGTCTGGAATCCGTCGCGTCTCACCACCGTCTATGTCGACGCCAACCGCGGTATTCAGGAAACCACCCTGGTCGGCTATCGTGGCTTCATCTCGACCAATGCCGGATTGCGCGTCGAGCATGACCTGACCCGCTTCATCCAGCTCAAGGCCGGCCTGCGCTACGACAAGAACAAATATCTGCGCTTCTCCAATCTGGTGATCGATCGTGACGACGATATCGTCTTTGCCAATGTCGGCCTCAGCTATCTGCTCAGCCGCCAGGTATCGTTTGGCGCCAGCTATGAATATGGCAAGCGCACGTCCAATGCGGTCGGTGCCGATTATACCCGCAACAGGGCCATCGGCTTCGTCAAGCTGACGTTCTAAAACGCGCTACCGCAGACGGAATAGAGCGGAGAATTATTTTGGATTATGTGGCGGGAGATGCTGCACGGATGGGTTCCGTGCAGCAGTCTGACGTGGCTCCCCGGGCGTATCTGGACGTTCGTGCCATCATCGCTGTGCTGCGTCGGCGCTGGAAGGTCCTGGCTGCCTCCATCGTCAGTGTGACTCTTCTCGCCGTGTTGGTCGTCTTCCAGATGACTCCGCGTTATTCCGCAACGTCGTCGGTCGCGATCAACACCCAGAAGACGCAGATCGTCAATGTCGCGCAGGTGGTTGGCGGTTTGCCGCCGGACACCGCGATGATGGAGACGCAGGCGTCGATTCTGCGCTCGTCGTCGCTGATCGGCAAGCTCATCGACAAGCAGCGGCTGGACCTCGATCCCGAATTCTCGGCGTCGGCCCGTGCGGCGCTGAACGCGGCCAAGCCGAAGTTCAATCTGTTTTCGCCGTCGTCCTGGTTCGCGTCGTCCAAGAATCAGGTCTCGCTGACGATCGCGCGCCCGGCACTGTCGCCGGCGGCGGCGGCACGTGACCGGGCTCGGCTCATCGCCGCAGTCACCGCTGCGATCAAGGTGCGGGTCCAGCCGCGCTCCTATGTGCTGGTCATCACCGCTACATCGCCCGATGCCGCGAAGGCCACGAGGATGGCCAATGGCCTCGCTGAAGGTTTCATCTCGGATCAGATCGAAACCAAATATGATGCCACCCGCCGGGCGAGCGTCTGGCTGGAAGCGCGGGTTGCGGAGCTGAAGAGCGCCGCGATCGTCGCCGATCAGGCCGCAGCCTCCTATCGCGCCGCGACCGGCCTGGTCGCGGGTGGGGGCGGTACGTCGGTCGACAGCCAGCAGATGAGCGAGCTCAACTCCGCGCTGATCCTTGCCCGGGTCGCCCGCGCCGAGAAGGCCGCCCAGCTCAGCCAGATCCGCAAGCTGACCGACAGCGGCGCCGGGCTCGATGCCTCCGCGGCCACGCTCGAATCACCGCTGATCCAGAATCTGCGCAGCCAGGAAGCGGAGGTTCTGCGCAAGCTCTCGGAACTCAAGACGACCTACGCCGTACAGCATCCGAAGATCATCAACGCGAATGCCGAGCTGCGCGACCTGCGCGACAAGATCGCCGTCGAGGTGCGCAAGATCGGCCAGTCGACCGCCAACGAGCTTGCTGTCGCATCGGCGCGCGAATCGGCGCTGGCCGGAAGCATGGCGGCCGCGCGCGGCAGGACCGGCGCGTCGGGCATGGCCGAGGTCCGCCTCCGCGAGCTGGAACGTCAGGCCGAATCCGCCAAGACGCTGTACGAGAATTTCCTCAACCGCTCGAAGGAAACCCGCGAGCAGGTCGATATACAGATGCCGGATGCGCGGATCGTCGCGCAGGCCACCGTGCCGCTGGTGCCGTCCTATCCGCTCAAGTCGGTTGCGGTCGGGGTAGCGTTCCTGCTGTCTGTCGTGATCGGCCTGATCGCGGTGTTCATCATCGAACGCCTCGAAAATGCGATCCGCAATCCCGATCAGCTGGAATCGCTGACCGGTACGGCGATGCTGTCGCTCATTCCGGCCGACGGGCTCGATGGCTCGACCCCGGAGGATATCGTCATCGACAGCCCGATGTCGTCGGCATCGGAAGCCTTGCGCACCCTGCGCAATGCGCTGTCGCTCGTCGATGTCGACAAGCCGCCGCGCGTCGTGATGATCACCTCGTCGCTGCCCGGCGAAGGCAAGACCTTCCTGTCGAGCACGCTCGCGCGCTCCGCGCTCGACGGCTATGGTCGCGTGCTGCTGATCGACGCCGATCTCCGTCGTCCGCGCGTCCACAAGGTGTTCGGGCTGCGCAACGAGGTCGGCCTTGCCGATGTCGTCAGCGGCGCGGCGACGCTGGATCAGGCGCTGCAGGCGGATCCGCGCTCTCGGGTCGAGATCCTGACCGCCGGCCGCCGTCATCCGACGCCGATGGATCTGCTACGCTCCAAGGCGATGGCCGATTTCATCGATCGGGTTCGCGGCATCTATGATCTGGTGATCGTCGATACGCCGCCCTTCGCGCCGCTCGCCGATTCCCAGATCATCGCCAAGCTGGTCGACAAGGTCGTTCTCGCCGTTCGCTGGGGCCAGACTCCGGTGCCGGTGCTGCGCAACGTGACGACCTTGATGGCGCGCCTGCAGGTTCCGGTCGCGGGCACGGTGCTGACGCAGGTCGATATGGCCCGCTATGCCAGCTATGGTTATGGCGAATATGGCTATTACTACCATCGCTACGGCTCCTACAGCTATGGGTCCTAAGCCCGCATTGTTCGCGGGCGCAGCTGCCATCCTCGTCGCCATTGCCGTCGCCGCCGTCGCCATTCCATCGCTCTGGGCGGCATCGGTGGCGCTGCCATCCTGGAACAGCATCGCGGAGATGCGCAGCGGGCGCGACGTTTCCCGGCCCGCTGCCGCCGCCGCCGCTGCCGCGAATATCCGGGCGGGCCGGATTTTCGAACCGGGCCGCTATTATAGCGATGCGGCGCTTGCGGCGGGACGGCTTCCTTCCGCCGATCGCGCGCGGCTTGCCGATGGAACGAGTCTGCGGCGTCTCGTCGATGATGCACTGGTCGTCGGCCCGACCTCACCGCACAACTGGGCGCGCCGGGCGCAGCTCCAGCTCGATGCGGGCGATCTTGCCGGCGCGCGGGCCTCGCTGGAGGCTTCGCTGCTGATGGGGCGGTTCGTCCCGGGGCTTACCGTTCCGCGCCTCCGGATCATTCTGCGCCTGCTGCAGTTGAAGCCGGATGACGATCTCGAAGCCTATTTCGTCGATCAGGTCCGCATCGCCGCCCGGAACGAGCCCTACAAGCTGGCGGTTTTCGCCGATGGCGGCGCCGCCGAAGGCCGGACCCAGAAGATTCTCATGTCGGAATTCCGGCTCTATGATGCCTATATCAGGGCGCTGATCGGAAAGCGCGCGATGGACAAGCAGGCGCGCTGAACCATGGCACCCTCTGTCCAATCCGCCCCATCGTCACCCCGGCGCATCGCGCCGGTCTGGTGGGGCGTGCTGCTTCTCCTGGCACTGGCACCGATCCCGTTCGGCAGCAATCGCCCCTGGGCGTGGAGCCTGCTGAGCCTGCTGAGCGCGATGCTGCTGGCGGTGTGGGCGGTTGCGGTCGCCCGGGGCAGCCGCACGCTCGTCTGGCGAAAGGCGCTCACGGTGCCCGTCGTCATCGCCTTTGCGATCATGGGCTGGGTGGTCGTCTCGATCCTGCCGGAAACGGCGGGCAGCGCGCCGATCTGGGATTTCGCTTCGGAACAGCTGGGCAGGCCGCTGACGCGCCGCATCTCGATCTCGGTCGATAACTCGCTCGTCGCGCTGATGCGGCTTGCCGGCTATATCGCGATCTTCTGGCTCAGCGTGCAATATTGCCGCAACCCCCGCCGGGCCGAGCATCTCCTCGTCCTGCTAAGCTGGAGCGGGCTGGCCTTCGCCCTGTACGGACTGATCAATTTCTATTCGGGCAACACCCACCTGCTCTGGTTCGAACGCTGGGCGGGGTATGAGGATGTCACCGCGACCTTCGTGAACCGCAATCATTATGCGACCTTCGCCGGCCTGCAGCTCGTCAGCGCGCTGGGCCTCGGCATATCCTCGTTCCGCGCGGCCTGGCGCGTTTCGGATGCCAGTCAGGCGCGGGCAGGGCGGATCGCCGAAAGCCTCAGTGGCCGTCCGATCGTCTATCTCCTGATCGCCGTGGTCATCGCCACGGCCTGGCTGCAGAGCCATTCGCGCATGGGGGTTGTCGCCGTCGGGATCGGCATCATCGGTTTGCTCGTCCTGTCGTCGGCCACGGGGCTGGTGCGGCGCAGCTGGTGGCTGCTCGCCGTGATCATCGCCATCGGTTCCTTCCTGTTCATCGTGTCGGGGCAGGGCGTGCTGGAGCGCTTCAGCCACGACGATACCGATCGTTTCGCGATCTACTCGATCGTCACCGATCAGATCAGCGCCGCGCCCTTTACCGGCACCGGCTATGGCACCTTCGCGGAGGCCTTCCTGCTGTATCGCGACGTCCGTCTTCCCTCCGCATCGACCTACACGGCCGCCCATAACAGCTATCTGGAGCTTGCGGCGGAACTGGGCCTGCCCGCCGCGACGCTCGCGGTGTTCGGTATCCTGTGGTGCGTGGGGCTGTGCCTGATCGGGGCGTTCCGCCGCCGCAGGGATGCAATCTTCCCGATCGTCGCGGTGGCTGCATCGCTGATCGTCGGCGTTCACGCCTTCTTCGATTTCAGCGTTCAGATACCCGCCATCGCGATCAGCTTCGCGGCGCTGCTCGGCTGCGGCGTGGCGCAGAGCTGGCAGAGCGAAGCGGGCGGGGACGGGAACCGGGCGGGGTCTCCCGCGCGATCATGACAAACCCCGTCAGGAGGCTGCTGGACGGCAAGCTGACACGAGGCGCGACCTTCTCCCTGCTCCAGTCGGCCATTGGCATCATCGCCTATTTCCTGGCGATGCGCCTGCTGATCGCAACGCAGGGCACGATTGCGGTGGGGCTGTGGTCGCTGACCGTCGGCACCGTCGCCATCATCCGGCTGGTCGATGTATCGGGCGGGGCCGGGCTCGCCCGCCTCGTGTCCAGGCTCCAGGACGATGACGACGCGAAAACCTATGTCGTCGATACAGTCACATTCTTCATCTTCGTCTTCCATCTCGGGCTCGTGCTGGTCGCCATCCTGCCGCTGGAATGGGCGATTGCCGGGATGGTGCCGGCCGGTCAGGTCGCGCTGGCGCAGGAGCTGATCGCCTGGGCGGCGGTCATCCTGATCCTCACCGTGGTGGGCGGGGCACAGGCCAATGCGATCGACGGGCTCCACAAGGTGGATGTCAGGTCGATCATCCTGCTGGTCGGATCGCTGATCTTCGGTGGCGTATCCTTGTTCGCCATTCCCCGCTGGGGGGTGCGCGGCATCGCCATCGCGCAGCTGGCGCAGACGATCGCGGTGCTGGTCGGGACAAGGGGCGTCCTGGTCTCGCAGCTGCCCGGCCTCCGCGCCTGGCCGCGCCGGCTGTCGGCAGCGGTGCTGCGCGATGCGCTGCCTTATGGCGCGAAGATGCAGGCGTCATCGGTGCCGCTGCTGATCTACGAGCCGCTGGCGCGGGTGATCATCAATTATCTGGCGGGCCTGCACGCGCTCGCCACCTATGATCTGGCCTATAAGCTGTGCGTCTATACCCGCAATTTCATCCAGGCGGCTGCCCAGCCGCTCATTCCCGCGCTGTCGCGGCTGGTGGTGGAGGATCATGACGCCGCCCGCCGGTTGTTCTACCGCAGCTTCCGGATATTCCTGATCGCCGGGATCGTGATCTTCGCCGGCGTCGCCGTGGCGTCGCCATTGGCGAGCTACCTGCTGCTCGGACAGATCTCGCCCGATTTCATCATCGCGACGGTCGCGATGGCGGTGGCCAGCACGGTCGGCACTGCGGCTTTCGTGCCCTCGGTGCTCGGACAGGCGACCGGACATCTGAAGTGGAACATCGCCGGCCAGTGGTCGATCGCCGTGCTGACCGTGACGCTGGTCCCCGCCGTCGGCCTCGTCATCGGCACGGACTGGGCGATCGTCGGCACCGCGCTGGCGGTCGGATTGGGCTACACTCTGATCATCATCGGCAATCTCGGCTATTTTCGTCCCCTGCGACACGGAACAGAAGGCGGCGGTGGGGCGTCGTAGCGGCACGGGTGGGGCGTTCGTTGCTTGGAGAAAGCCCGTGCAGTTCAGAATCATCATCGCGACCGCCACCGTCGCTCTTTCGCTTGGTAGCCTTGCCCAGCCGGCTCATGCCCGGAACCGCGCCAGCGGCCCCGTCAGCAGCGATGCCCGGATTGAGGCGATGATGCGCACCATGGATCGTTTCCAGACACGTCAGAACCAGATCGAGCGGACGAGTTCCTATGCCGAGCGCCAGCGTCTGCGCGGTGCGCCATATGCGGCAAGTTCGCCCCTCGATCCTCGGCGCTGACAGCGCCGGGCAAGAAAAAGGGCCGGGTTCGATCGAACCCGGCCCTTCTCTATAATCAGGCTTTCGCCGTTGACGGTCAGACGCGGTTGATCACGCCCTTCACTTCGCCCTTGGCTTTCTGCAGGTCGCCCTTGGCCTCCTGCGCATCGCCTTCGGCGCGGATGTCGGGGCGGTCGAGAGCGTCGCCTACGGCGCGCTTCGTCTTGCCGGCAGCTTCATTGGCATAGCCCTTGGCCTTGTCGATCATCTCACCCATCGGGAATCTCCTTCTCTAAAAGCTTGATTACTCAACGCGCGGCTGCGGCAATATGTTCCAATAAGCATTTGATTCTAAAGCGAAACGATTCAAGCGGGGAGGGCCGCTTTGGCGAAGAACAGCGCCTGCGCTATCGCCGCTTTCACGGTCGAGCGCTGGAATGGCTTGGTGATCAGAAAGGCGGGTTCGGGCCGCTCCCCGGTCAGCAGCCGCTCGGGGAAGGCGGTGATGAAAATGACGGGTACCGATACGCTTGCCAGGATTTCCTGCACCGCCTCGATCCCGCAGCTGTCGTCGGCAAGATGGATATCCGCCAACACGAGTCCCGGTTTCCGCGCCCGCACGCTGGCGACGGCTTCCCCGTGCGTTACCGCTATGTCGGTCACATCATGGCCCAGATCGCGGACAAGCGTCTCCAGGTCGATCGCGATCATCGGTTCGTCCTCGATGATCAGCACGTCGGTGCAGGCCAGCCGCTCGATCTCGGCCACGGCTTCCGCCGCCAGAGCTTCCACCTCGCCGCGTTCGCAGCCCATCAGCCAGGCGGCATCTTCGGCCGCGAAGCCCTCCATCGCGGTGAGCAGCAGCGCTTGTCGAGAGCGCGGCGTGATCTGCGCCAGATGGCGGGGGTGGTCGGCCGCGCCCTCGCGTTTCAGATCTTCCTCCCAATGGTCGATCAGCGCGGCGTACAGGCCAAGCCGGGGATCGACCTGGCTGGGAAAATCCTGTGGGGCGGCGACGATCGCTTCCAGCGTCTGTCGGACAAAGTCGTCGCCCTGACGCTGAGATCCGGTCAAAGCCCGAGCATAACGGCGTAGAAAGGGTAGATGAGGAGCAAGCTCCTGGCCTAGTGACACGCTGCGCACCTCATATGTGGCGGGGAGGCAAGGCGCCGCAGCGATCGCTGCGGCGCCGGTATAGTCGTCAGTTGCCGCCGCCCGGCGAACGCGTCCGCGCGCCCGACTTGGCATTGGCCCGGCCGCTAGCCGAAACCGTCCCCTCGCTGGCCGGGCGAGTCTTGCGGGTTGCGCGTTTTACATCGCTGACGCCGCCGTCGACGGTGAAGCCCGCATCCGCTTTCGCCCGTCCGGCTGCGCGCTGAGCGGCGGCGGTGCCGGGGGTCTGTGTCGACAGGCTGGTGTCGAGGGACATGCCGGCCGCGGCCGCCGCACCGCTCCCCGGCGCCCGGCTGCTGCTTCCGGCTGTGCCCCCGGTGCCGAATGTGGTCCGGCTGCTGCCCGAAGCGGTATCGATGCTGCTGCCGGCGCCCAGGGAGCCGGTGCCGCCCAGGCTCGTGCCGACACCACCCGTCGATCCGCCGACCGCGCTGCCGATGCCGCCGCCTACACCCACGCCCAGCTGGGCGGAGGCGGGCAGGGCGATGACGCCCAGAGCTATGGCTGCACCGCCCAGAATGATAGTTCTCATGTCATGATCCTCCAGATCTCGGGCGCTTCGGCCCATCGGGGAGGCGAACGCCCGGCCGCCGATATTGATCCGGATCAGGCCGCGACCGAGGCCGTCTCCTGCGGATAGACGCCCGAGAGCACCTGATCGAAATGGTCGCGGATGCGATCATTGCAGTCGCAGGCGATGGCACGCAGCTGATCGACATCCTGAATGACGATCCGGCGGCGTCGCGACCCCAAAATGCCCTTGATGCCCAGCTGGCGCAGCGACCGGTTGATGAAGCTCCGGCCTACGCCCAGCATCTCGCCGAGCTGCTCCTGCGTGATCATGATCTCGTCACGGCCGATTCGGTCGCGCGTGGCGAGCAGCCAGCGGGAAAGGCGCTGGGCGATGGTGTGCGATGCGTTGCACGCCGCCGACTGGAACAGCTGCGCCACGAGGCAGTCGGCATAGCGCGACAGCCAGCGGGAAATGGTAGGTGACTGGTCCTTCGCCTGGGCCAGTGCCGCGAGCGGGATGCGCAGGAACTGACCGCCGAACTGGACGTGGGCGCGGGCATAGGCCGGCAGCCGCCCGTTCGAAACGAGGCCGCCCACGGCACCCTCGCTGCCGATCAGGGCTGCGTCGACGAGATGGTTGGCGTCGGCAGCCACCACGAACGAAGCCGCGGCGGCATCCAGCGGAAACCAGGCGAAGCGGACATCGTTGCCGGCCTCCTGCAGGATCTTGCCGGGCGCACAATCGTGCAGGGTGAAGGAAGGGAGCAGCAAATCCAGGTCGTCGCGCTTCAAGGCGGCGAGCAGGCGGCTCTGAACGGCGGTTTCACGGTCGATCATATTCAACTCCACTGATCGACTAGGAAACGTTGCACCTCCGTACTTGTTCACTCGAATACACTCTGTCCCCGAAATTTTTCGGGGAGCGAAACGAAAATCCTGTCTTTCCTATCGCTTATCGGTTGACCCGGTTGGCGGCCGCGAGGGGGTAGCCATGATCGGGCAGGCGATCGGCCAGCTCCGCTTCCTGTGCGGCGGCAACTGCGGCGAGGATCGAGCGGCAGTCGAACGGCTTTGCGACCCGGGCCACGGCGATGTCCGCGGCCTCGCCGATCTGCTCGGGATTGGCCGTGACGAAGATGACACGGGCGCCGTGGCGGCGGAAGATCTCGGCGGCAATGCGCGGGCCCGTCTGGCCATCGCGCAGGTTGACGTCGACCAGCGCCATCGAACATCCTGGCGCCAGTTCGAGCGCGGATTCCATATCGGGGGCAATCCCCACGACGCCATGTCCCGCCGATAACAGGATATGCTCAAGGTCGAGGGCGACGAGCATCTCGTCCTCGACGACCAGAATATGTTCCATCACGCAAACGCTCCAACCCCCGTGGCCGCCCCAGAACGCCGATGCAGCGTTCCGGTTCCGCAAAGCTTTGCGAAGCCCGTGCTCCGGGCCGCGGGTCGGGGTCGGCTGTCGCCCGGCGTGGCGCCGGATCAGGCGGCTTGTCGCGGACCTGGATCGGAATGCTCGCCCAGCAGGTTCGCCCGCTCCCGCTGCACCAGCGCCGACAGCCACGCGACGAACAGCGCGTTGCGGGGCAGATGCCGGCTGTCCTGATGGGTGACGAGCCAGAAGGATCGGGTGATGACGATGTCCGGCAATACCGGGATCAGGGCCGGTTCGCGATCGCCGATGAAACAGGGCAGCACGCCGATCCCGGCGCCCTCCACGATCAGCCGGAACTGCGTATTGATCGACGAACAGCGCAGTTGCGCCGCGATGCCGGGGTGAACCTCGTCCAGATAGTTCAGCTCGGGGGAATAGAGCAGATCCGGAATATAGCCGACCATCGTCTGCATCGGCAGGTCGGCGCTGCTGGCGATCGGGCCTCTGGCCGTGAGATAGGCGGGAGCGGCATAGAGCCGCAGCCGATAGTCGGTCAGCTTCTTGGTGATCAGCGGCCCGCGCTGGGGCCGCGCCAGCAGGATCGCCACGTCGGCTTCGCGTCGTGACGGATCGAGGAAGCCGGTGTTGGCGGCAAGGTCGATCGCGAGGTTGCGGTGCGCAGCGGCGAAATCGCCCAGATGCGAGGCGATCAGCCAGGTTCCGAAACCCTCGGATGCGCTGACCCGCAGGCGGCCCCTGATCTCCTCGCCGTCCGTCAGGTCGCCGCCGCCGACGATCGCGGCGGTTTCGCGCTCGATCGTCTCGACACGGGCCATCAGCCGCCGGCCCGCCTCGGTCAGGACATGGCCATCGCGGCCCTGCACGAACAGCGTCTGGCCGCCCAGTTCGCGTTCCAGCCTGCGGATGCGCCGCCCCACCGTCGTCGCATCGACCCCCAGCTGGCGCGCGGCGGCGGCGAGCAGGCCGGTTCGCGCCAGCGACAGGAAAAATTGAAGGTCATCCCAGCGCATGGCCTGCATTTATGCAGGTCCGGGCTGCACGGCAAGGTCTTGCAAGCCGCGCGCGGCGGGCCGATGGACGATTCAACATCAAAGGCCAGCATTCCAGGAGAGTAGATCCCATGGCTACCCAGCTGCGCGAAATCCCGCATTTCTTCGCCGATGGCTCGTCCAGCCCGGCCGATCGCTACAGCGACGTGTTCGATCCGAATAATGGCGGCGTGCAGGCGCGCGTCGGTCTGGGCGGTGCCGCCGAACTGGAAAAGGCGATGGAACTCGCCCGGCAGGCACAGCCCGCCTGGGCCGCGACCAATCCGCAGCGCCGCGCCCGCGTCATGTTCCGCTTCAAGGAACTGATCGAGCAGAACATGGACTCGCTCGCCGAACTGCTCTCCTCCGAGCATGGCAAAGTGGTCGCCGACTCCAGGGGCGATATCCAGCGCGGGCTCGAGGTGATCGAGTTCGCCTGCGGCATCCCGCACGCGCTGAAGGGCGAATATACGGTGGGCGCCGGCCCAGGCATCGATGTCTATTCGATGCGCCAGCCGCTCGGCATTGTCGCTGGCATCACGCCGTTCAACTTCCCGGCCATGATCCCGATGTGGATGTTCGGCATCGCGATCGCGGTAGGCAACGCCTTCATCCTCAAGCCGTCGGAGCGCGATCCGTCGGTCCCGGTGCGCCTGGCCGAGCTGATGAAAGAGGCCGGCCTTCCGGACGGCATCCTCCAGGTCGTCCATGGCGACAAGGTGATGGTCGATGCCATCCTCGACCATCCCGACATCAAGGCGGTCAGCTTCGTCGGCTCTTCGGATATCGCGCACTATGTCTATCAGCGCGGCGTCGCCGCCGGTAAGCGCGTGCAGGCGATGGGCGGCGCCAAGAACCATGGCATCATCATGCCCGATGCCGATCTCGATCAGGCCGTCGATGACATCTGCGGCGCGGCCTTCGGTTCGGCGGGCGAGCGCTGCATGGCGCTGCCGGTGGTCGTGCCGGTCGGCGAGGATACCGCCGATCGCCTCCGTGAGAAGCTGATCCCGGCGATCGAAGCGCTGCGGGTCGGCGTATCGACCGACAAGGATGCCCATTACGGCCCCGTCGTCACCGCCGCGCACAAGGCGAAGATCGAGAAGTATATCCAGATGGGCGTCGATGAGGGCGCCGAGCTGGTGGTCGACGGCCGTGGTTTCAGCCTGCAGGGCCATGAGGATGGCTTCTTCGTGGGACCGACCCTGTTCGACAGGGTGACGACGGCGATGACGACCTACAAGGAGGAGATTTTCGGCCCGGTCCTCCAGATCGTCCGCGCCAAAAACTTCGAGGAGGCGGTCGCGCTGCCCAGCGAGCACAGCTATGGCAATGGTGTCGCGCTGTTCACCCGCAACGGCCATGTCGCGCGCGAGTTCACCGCACGCGTCCAGGTCGGCATGGTCGGCATCAACGTGCCGATCCCGGTGCCGGTCGCCTATCACAGCTTCGGCGGCTGGAAGCGTTCCGGTTTCGGCGATCACAATCAATATGGGATGGAGGGCATCCGCTTCTACACCAAGGTGAAGACGGTGACGCAGCGCTGGCCCGATGGCGGCGCCGGTGACAGCGCCTTCATCATCCCGACGATGGGGTAGGGGTGGGCATGGCGCTCTCTGGTCGTCATGCTGACGTAAGTCAGCATCCAGACGCGCTACGCCAGTTTTGGAAAACCCAGTTGGAGGGCACGGTCTTCCCAGAAGGGGTTGCGTTCCTCGATCAGGACAGCCTTCCAGTCGCGTCGCCAGTTCTTGAGTTGTTTTTCTCGGAGGATGGCGGCTTCCATCGTTTCGAACAGTTCAAAATGGACGAGGCGAGTGACATCGTGCCGCGACGTGAAACCGGGAATGGCCTTGCTACGATGCTGGTAAATCCGGCCCATCAGATCGCTGGTGACGCCGATATAGATCGTGCCATGACGCCCGCTGGCCAGAATGTAGACGCAGGGTTGTCGTTCCATCGCGGGCCGTTGCGTGACTGGATGCTGAAACAAGTTCAGCATGACGGAATGGGAGTAAGGGTCAAGCCATGACCGACCAGTTCGACCTGACAGAGGACCAGCGCGCCATTCAGGACATGGCGGCGAAGTTCACCGCTGACGCGATCACCCCGCACGCGGCGGAATGGGACGAAAAGCATATCTTCCCGCGCGAGACCGTCCGGGCGGCTGCGGCGCTGGGCTTCGGCGGCATCTATGTGTCGGAGGAAGCGGGCGGCATCGGCCTCGGCCGGCTCGAAGCCGCGCTGATCATGGAGGCGATGGCCTATGGCTGTCCGTCCACCTCAGCCTTCATCTCGATCCACAATATGGCCGCCTGGATGATCGACCGCTTCGGCTCGGCCGATCTCAAGGCGCGCTATCTGCCGTCGATGGTGGGCTGCGAGAAGATCGGCTCCTATTGCCTCACCGAGCCGGGGTCGGGCTCCGACGCGGCGGCGTTGAAGACAAAAGCCGTGCGCGACGGCGATCATTATGTGGTCAGCGGCTCCAAGGCCTTCATATCCGGCGGCGGCGAGAATGAGGTCTATGTCGTGATGGTCCGCACCGGCGAGGATGGACCGAAGGGCATCAGCTGCCTTGTCATCGACAAGGATATGCCCGGTGTCGGCTTCGGCGCGCAGGAGAGGAAGCTCGGCTGGCATTCGCAGCCGACCGCCCAGGTCAATTTCGATGGCGTGCGCGTGCCCGTCGCCAATCGGGTCGGCGCCGAAGGCGAGGGCTTCCGCATCGCCATGGCCGGGCTCGACGGCGGCCGGCTCAACATCGGCGCCTGCTCGCTGGGCGGCGCCCAGCGCTGCCTTGACGAGGCGGTCGGCTATACGAAGGAGCGCAAGCAGTTTGGCCAGCCCATCGCCGATTTCCAGTCGATCCAGTTCACCCTGGCCGATATGGAGACCGAGTTGCAGGCGGCGCGGATGCTGCTCTACGCGGCGGCTGTGAAAGTCACCAACGGCACAGCGGACAAGACCAAATTCGCGGCGATGGCGAAGCGCCTCGCGACCGATACCGGCTCCTCGGTGGTCGATCGCGCGCTTCAGCTCCATGGCGGCTATGGCTATCTTCAGGATTATCCGATCGAGCGTTTCTGGCGCGATCTCAGGGTCCACCGTATTCTTGAAGGAACCAATGAAATCATGCGGATGATCACCAGCCGGGAGCTGCTGCGCCAATGACGGACGATATCCTTGCCGTCGTCGAAGGCCGCACCGGCCGCATTCGCCTGAACCGCCCGAAGGCGATCCACGCGCTGACGCATGCAATGTGTACCGCGATGATCGCGGCGCTGACCGCCTGGGCAGATGACGACGCGGTCGATCTCGTCATGATCGACCATGCCGACGGCCGGGGCTTCTGCGCGGGCGGCGATATCCGCCTGATCGCCGAGAGCGCGGCGGAGGATGGCGTCGCGGCGCGTGCCTTCTTCCATGAGGAATATCGGCTCAACCACCTCCTCTTCACCTATGCCAAGCCCACCATCGCCTTCATGGATGGGATCACGATGGGCGGCGGCGTCGGCATCTCGCAGCCCTGCGCGATCCGCATCGTCACCGATCGCACCGTCTATGCGATGCCGGAAACCGGCATCGGCCTGTTCACCGATGTCGGCGGCGGCCGCTATCTGTCGCGCATGCCGGGCCGCACCGGCCGATATGTCGGGCTGACCGGTGCCCGGCTCAACGGCGCCGAATGCCTGGCGACATCGCTCGGCACCCATTATGTCGCAGGGGACGATGTCGAGCCGCTCAAGGCGGCGATCCTCGGCAACCCACGGGGCGTCGACGCGGCGCTGCGCAGCGCTGTCACGGCGGTGCCCGCCGCGCCGCTGCTCGATCGCAAGCCCGATATCGACCGGCTGTTCGCCGCCGATCGCTATGAGGATATCCTCGCGGCGCTGGCGGCGGATGGCGGCGACTGGGCGCTGGCAACCCTCAAGACGCTGGAGGGCAAGTCGCCGCGCTCGTGCAAGGTCGTGCTGCGCCTGCTTTCCGAAGCGGCGAAGATCGACGACTTTGGCGTCGAAATGACAATGGAATATGCGGTCGCCGCGCACATCATCAAGCGCCCGGATTTCGTCGAGGGGGTTCGTGCTCTGATCGTCGACAAGGATGGAGCGCCACGCTGGAATCCTGCTAATCCGGCCGCCGTCGCAGATTCGGAGGTCGACGCCATCTTCGCGCCGCTTGCGCCGGGCGAAGCCTGGACGCCTCTGCCCAACGCCTGAAAGGGGGCCAGTCATGTCCTATGAAACCATTCTCGTCGAAACCCAGGGTCCGGTCACGATCGTCCGGCTCAACCGGCCACAGGCGCTCAACGCGCTCAACAGCCAGGTGCTCGCCGATCTGATCGATGCCTTCGGCAAATATGATGCCGATCCCGCGCAGCGCTGCGCGATCCTGATCGGCAGCGAAAAGGCCTTCGCGGCCGGCGCCGACATCAAGGAGATGCAGGCGAAGGGCTTCGCCCAGATGTATGGCGAGAATTTCTTCCAGGGTTTCGAGAAGGTCACGGCAACCCGCAAGCCTTGGATCTCGGCGGTATCGGGCTTCGCGCTCGGCGGCGGGTGCGAGCTGGCGATGATGGCCGACATCATGATCGCGGCCGACAATGCGAAATTCGGTCAGCCCGAGATCAAGCTGGGCGTGCTGCCGGGCATGGGCGGCTCGCAGCGGCTGACCCGCGCGGTCGGCAAGGCGAAGGCGATGGACATGTGCCTCACCGGCCGGATGATGGATGCCGCCGAGGCCGAGCGTGGCGGTCTGGTCAGCAAGATCGTGCCGCTCGCCGAACTGGAGGCCGAGGCGTTGAAGATGGCGCAGGCGATCGCCGCCATGCCGCCGCTCGCCGCGATCGCCAACAAGGAGGCGGTCAACGCCGCCTTCGAAACCGGTCTGGCGATGGGGCTGCTGTTCGAGCGCCGCCTGTTCAACGGCATCTGCGCCACCGAGGACAAGGCCGAGGGCATGACCGCCTTCGTCGAGAAGCGCCCAGGCAACTGGAAGGGAGAATGATATGGCACGCATCGGCTTCATAGGCCTTGGCAATATGGGTGGCGGCATGGCCGCCAACCTGGCGGCCAAGGGGCATGACGTCCGCGCCTTCGACCTGTCGAAGGAGGCGCTCGATCGCGCCGTCGCGGCCGGCTGCAAGGCGGCGGCCTCGGCGGTCGAAGCTGTGACCGATGCGGACTTCGTCGTGACGATGCTGCCGGCCGGGCAGCATGTCCGTGCCGTCTATGAGGGCGAAGTGTTCGGCGCGGTCCCTGCCGGGGCGCTGCTGCTCGACTGTTCGACGATCGACGTCGGCAGCGCGCGGGCGGTCAACGCCGCCGCTTCGGCGAAGGGCATCGCGATGGTCGATGCGCCCGTATCGGGCGGGATCGCCGCCGCCAATGGCGGCACGCTCACCTTCATGGTCGGCGGCAGCGCCGAGCATTTCGCCCGCGCCGAGCCGATCCTGGCGGCGATGGGCAAGGCGGTGATCCATGCCGGTCCCCCGGGTTCGGGGCAGGCGGCGAAGATCGTCAACAACATGATCCTCGGCGCGACGATGGTCGCGACCTGCGAGGCCTTCGCGCTGGCGAACAAGCTGGGGCTCGATCCGCAGACCTTCTACGATATCTCGTCAAAGGCGAGCGGGCAGAGCTGGTCGATGACGAGCTATTGCCCGCTGCCCGGCGTCGGCCCGCAAAGCCCCGCCGACAATGACTATGAGGGCGGCTTCGCGGCCGGACTGATGCTCAAGGACCTCAAGCTCGCGGTCGAGGCGGCGCAGGGCGTCGGTGCCAGCGTGCCGATGGGGGGCGCTGCCGAGAATCTCTACCAGGCCTTCGCCAATCTCGGCGGCGCGGGGAAGGACTTCTCGGCGATCA
>CAZJXG010000012.1:0-20846 GCA_964549965.1 uncultured Sphingomonas sp.
ATCGTCCTACCCCATAGCCAGAAGACGATCATTATCGGAACAATGTTGCCGCGGTTCGATGCTAATCTCCATGTCAGGATCACCGGAGAGAGAGCGATGGATCGCGCCCGATATCATGAGCAGATGCAGGCCCCCGGAACGCTCGATTATGAGCTTTATCTGAACACCGGATCGCTGCTTGCCTGTCAGAAGGATTTTGGCGATCTCGCCAATCATGACGAGCTTCAGTTCCAGATCGTCCATCAGGTCGAAGAGCTGTGGATGAAGCTGATCGCCCACACCCTGCTCGACATCGATGACTATCTCCAGGTCGGCGAGAGCCATCGCGTCATCACCCTGATGAACCGCTGCCATCGCCTCCTCCGCCTGATGATCGACCAGCTCGACCTGCTCGAAACGATGTCGCCCAAGGAATATCAGCAGATCCGTCTCCAGCTGGGCAATGGCAGCGGCCAGGAGTCTCCCGGCTTTCGTATCCTGCTGAAGATGATGCCCGAACTATGGCGCAGCTTCGAGGCCCGTTATGTGACAGCGGAAGGACGGACAGTCCGCTCGATCTACGATCAGGATTACCGCCACGACGCCGCCTATGCCGTTGCGGAGGCGCTGATCGAGTTCGACGAGCTGTTCGGCAAATTCCGCTGGCATCACATCTTCCTGATCCACCGCTCGATCGGCATGGGGGCCGCCTCGCTCAAGGGCCGCTCGGTCGATCTGCTTCAGGCCGGTGCACGACATCGCTTCTTTCCCGAACTATGGGATGTCCGCGTCGCCATGACCGACGATTGGGGCGAACATCATGGCCGGGTGCGCGACAGCATCGGGCACAGCGAGGTCGCCTGATCGTGGAGCGCGACCTTTTCGAGATTCCCGGGCCAGGCCCCTATCTCCTCGCCCATTCGGTCGGTTGCCTGCCGGCCCGCGCACGTGCCACATTCGAGTCCTCGGTTTTGGCGCCGTGGGCCAGCGAGGGGGCGGACGGCTGGCCCGGCTGGCTCGCCGCTATCGATCGGTTTCGTGATGTGCTGGCCGATCTGATCGGTGCAAGGGCAGAGCATATCTGCCCTCAGCCCGGCGTTTCGGCCGCCCTCTCCAATCTCCTCTCCGCGCTGCCGCATGCACCGGGTCGGGATCGCCTGATCGCCTCGCGTCACGCTTTCCCCTCGATCGGCTTCGCGATGCGCTCGTTCGAACGCTTCGGCTACCGGCTCGACCTGATCGAAGGCGACCCTTCCGATCCGGCGATCTGGCAGGCGGCGATCGGCGCCGACACCGCAGCCGTCGTCGCCATGCATGTTCATTCGAACAGCGGGCTGATCTCCCCGATCAAGGAGATTTCCGCGATGGCGCGTCGCACCGGAGCCGTCATGATCGTCGATATCGCCCAGTCGGCCGGCATCCTGCCGATCGATGTCACGGAATGGGATGTCGGTGCCGTCATCGGATCCTGCGTAAAATGGCTATGCGGAGGGCCGGGGGCGGGCTTCCTCTGGGTCAGTCCCGAGCTGATCGAGCATTGCCGCCCACTTCATGTCGGCTGGTTTTCCCATGAAAATCCGTTCGCCTACGACATCGACGATTTCCGCCCCGCGCCCGACGCGCGCCGTTTCTGGGGCGGCACACCATCGATCGCGCCCTATGTGCTGGCCACTGTCGGCATCGAGACCGTGGCGGCGCTCGGCGTCGCGCGCATCCTTGCCGACAATCGCCGGCTGATCGCGCATTTCGCGGCAGCGGCCGGCGTCGCTATCGACATGACCGGCCGGGGCGGAACCCTGTGCCTGCGAACCGCCCGACCAGATCATCTCGCAGCGGCTCTCACCAGCGCCGGTTGCCGCTTCGATCGGCGCGATGATATCACCCGCCTGTCGTTCCACAGCTGGAACGATGAAGGCGAAGCCGGGCGTGTCGGCCGGGCGGTGAAGGACTTCGCCGTAGCGCTGGCCTGATCCATGGCAGCTTTATCGACGGATTGTCCGTTCGGACCATAGGGATGTCATGACTCTGCCGCTTCGCCATAGTAAGGTCGCCGGGCGATGGACGATCCCATAGAGATCGAGCTGAAGCTCGAATATGATCCAACCGATCGGGACCGGCTGATTGCCTGCGTGCTGCTCGCGGCCTCGGGCCGGGCATCGAAGCGGCTTCGCGCCACCTATTTCGACACCCCCGATTTCCGCCTCGACAAGGCCGGCTACGCCCTGCGCATCCGTACCGATCGCGACAAGCATGTCCAGACGGTCAAGGCGGCGTCCAGTCAGGCGGCCGGACTGTTCGTTCGCGGCGAATGGGAGCGCGAGGTCAGCGATGAGAAACCCGTTCTGGATGAGAAAGCCGGTCCGCTCAGCCAGATCTTGGACGTGGAAACCCTTGCCCGGATTTCTCCTCTGTTCACTACGGACATCGAACGGATATCCGGCCTGGTCGACCATCCCGGCGGCTCGCAGATCGAATATGCCATCGACAGTGGCGAAGTGCGCGCCGGCGCCCGCCACAGCAGGCTGAACGAAATCGAACTGGAGTTGAAACAGGGCTCAGCGGAAGCCTTGTTCGATCTCGCCCGCAGCCTTCACCAACAGGTTCCGCTTCGGCTCGGTGTTCAATCCAAGTCGGAACGCGGCTATGCGCTGGCCCGCAACCGGGTCGCCACAGCCGTCAAGGCCGCGCCGGTCGTGCTGGACCGTAACATGAGCACGCCCGTCGCCTTTGCTGCGATCGCCGCATCCTGCATTCGCCAATATCGCCTCAATGAGGAATTGCTGCTTCGTTCGGGCGGCGCGGAGGCGGTCCACCAGGCGCGGGTCGCCATCCGCCGGCTGCGGTCGGCGTTCTGGCTGTTCAGGCCACTGCTCCAGGGCGATGACAGGGCAGCCATGTTCGCGGCAGAACTGCGCTGGCTCGCCGGCCAGCTAGGCGATATCCGTGATATCGACGTGCTGCTTCCCAGGCTGACCGGAGCAGAGCGCTCATCTCTCGTCGCCATGCGTGAGGACAGGTTCAACCAGGCTTGCCGCCAGCTGGCGGAGGCACGGGTCCGGATGCTGCCGATCGATCTCTCCGAATGGCTATCGGCAGGCCCATGGCGCACGGCTCCCGCCGATCCGGCGCTGGGCGAGCGCGATATAGGCAGCTTCGCCTCCGACCGGCTCGACCGGCTCCGCAAACGGATCAAGCGCGATGGCAGGGGACTGGCCGGTCTCCACGATGAACAACGCCATGAGCTTCGCAAGGATGCCAAGAAGCTGCGCTACGCCGCCGAGTTCTTTGTGGCCCTATATCCAGGCCGGAAGCCACGCCGCCGGATGGAGCGATTTCTCGACCGGCTCGAAGCGCTGCAGGACAAGCTCGGTGAGCTCAACGACCGCGCCGGCGAGCCCGCCCTCTTTGCCCGGCTTGGAATTGACATCGCCATCCCGCCCCTCGGCAAGAAGCAGCGCAAGCGCCTGCTCGACGATGCTGAGGATTGTTTCGAAGCGCTGATCGACTGCAAGCGCTTCTGGCGGGATTGACAGCATGAGACTGACCCGGCGCAGCTTGCTGGGCGCTCTGCTCGCGGCTCCCGCTGCGGCTCGGCCGCCGGGACTCGCCAGCGTCGCGCCGATGATCGCACCGCGCCTCGCCGAGCGCGCCCTTGCCGCACTGTTCAGCCATCACGCCGCGATCTGGTCGCGTGACGTCATCGCCATTGCCGATTTCAGCCTGCCGTCCTCGGTGCCCCGCTTCTTCCTGGTGGACATATTGCGGGGCCAGACCACCAGCCTGCTCGTCACGCATGGCAAGGGATCTGATCCGGACCATAGCGGCTGGCTGCAGAATTTCTCCGATAGCATTGGCTCCGCCGCCACGTCGGAGGGCGCCTATCTCACCGGAGATGGCTATGAGGGCATCCATGGCCCATCGCGCCGCCTCGTCGGCCTCGATCCGACCAACGCCCATGCCGAGGAACGGGCGATCGTCATCCATTCCGCCTGGTACGCCAATGCCGACATGATTGTGCGGCAGGGCAAGCTCGGCCGCAGCGATGGTTGCTTCGCCTTTGGGGAAGCGGATATCGCGATGCTGTTGGCCCGGCTCGGCCGGGGCCGGATGCTCTATGCGGGAAGAAGCGATGGCTGACTGGTTTCGTCGCCACCTGGGCTGGATATCGGGCGTCGTCGCGCTGGTCGCGTGGTTCGGGCTGCTCTACGTCATGTTCTGGGATGTGTTGTAGAGATTGCCGCACCCGCCTAAAGCCGCCCGATGCTCCGCATCTCCGAACTGAAGCTGCCGCTGGACCACCCGGCCGAGGCGCTGCCCGCCGCGATCCTCGCCCGGCTCGGTATCGCTCCCGCCGAACTGCTGGGCTGGGAAATCGCCCGCCGCGCCAATGACGCGCGCCGCAAGTCCGCGATACTGATGGTCTATTCGGTCGATGTGATCCTGGCCGACGAACCCGCGATCCTTGCCCGCTTCGCCGGCGACAACCATGTCCGCCCGACCCCCGACACCGGCTATCGCCCGGTCGCCAAAGCGCCGGCAGACAGCCCGCGCCCCGTGGTGATCGGTGCCGGCCCCTGCGGCCTGTTCGCGGGGCTGATCCTGGCGCAGATGGGCTTCCGCCCGATCATCGTCGAACGCGGCAAGGTGGTGCGCGAACGCACGAAGGACACCTGGGGCCTGTGGCGCCGCGGCGTCCTCGATCCCGAATCCAACGTCCAGTTCGGCGAAGGCGGCGCCGGCACCTTCTCCGACGGAAAGCTCTACAGCCAGATCAAGGACCCCCGCTTCCTGGGCCGCAAGGTGCTGACCGAATTCGTCAAGGCCGGCGCCCCGCCCGAGATCCTCACCGAGGCACATCCCCATATCGGGACGTTCCGCCTCGTCACGATGGTCGAGTCGATGCGCGCCAGCATCGAGGCGCTGGGCGGCGAATATCGCTGGCAGCATCGCGTGACCGATTTCGAGATCGAGGACGGCAGGATACGCGGCCTCCATTTTCACAGTCGTGAGTTTCTCGAAGCAAGCCACGTCGTCCTCGCGGTGGGGCATAGCGCGCGCGACACCTTCCATGCGCTCCACGATCGCGGCGTCCATATCGAAGCCAAGCCCTTCTCGATCGGCGTCCGTATCGAGCATCCCCAGAGCTGGATCGACCGCGCCCGCTTCGGCCCCTGCGCCGGCCATCCGGATCTCGGCGCCGCCGCCTATGCGCTGTCGCACCACTGTGCGAACGGCCGCTCGGTCTACAGCTTCTGCATGTGCCCCGGCGGACGGGTCGTCGCCGCCACGTCGGAGGAAGGCCGCGTCGTCACCAACGGTATGAGCCAATATTCGCGGCAGGAGTTCAACGCCAATTCGGGCCTCGTGGTCGGCATCGATCCGGAGCGCGACTATCCCGGCCATCCGCTCGCCGGCATCGCGTTGCAACGCCATTGGGAGGAACGCGCCTTCGTCGCCGGGGGCTCCACCTACGAAGCCCCCGGCCAGAAAGTCGGCGACTTCCTCGCCGGCCGCGCATCGACCGGGCTGGGCGAGGTGATCCCCTCCTACAAGCCCGGCGTCCATCTCACCGATCTGTCCGAATGCCTGCCCGATTTCGCGATCGAGGCGCTCCGCGAGGCGCTTCCGATATTCGGCCGCCAGATCGCCCGCTATGACGACCCCGACGCGATCATGACCGGCGTCGAGACCCGCACCTCCTCCCCCGTGCGCATCACCCGCGGCAAGGATTTCCAGAGCCTCAACACCGCCGGCCTCTACCCGGCGGGCGAAGGCGCCGGCTATGCCGGCGGCATCCTCTCGGCGGCGGTCGACGGGATCAAGGTTGCGGAGGCGCTGGCGTTGGACATGGTCAGCTAACGCGGTACGACCTCGACGATCAGGTCGCCCGGTTGTAGCTGGCTCGAAGCCGGCTCCCAGAAACCATGGCAATCCCCGCCGCGATAGATGCGCAGGCCCAGTCCAGTGCTGATGGCCGCAAGCGGTTTGCCGATCTCGTCGGCCGTCGCCGCCCGTTCACGCAACGAGACACGCCCGCCGGCATTGGCAAGATCCGCCATATAGTCGGCAATGTGCGGCCCATGGGTCGATCCGGCGAGCAGCATCCCCGCGAAGCTCGCCGGGTTGATCACCGTGTCCGCCCCCGCCTGCCGCGCCAGCGCCTCATTGTCCTCCGATCGGATCACAACGCTGATCGGCACATCGGGCGCCAGCCGCCGCGCGGTCAGCACGATCAGGATCGACGTGTCGTCGCGCCCGGCCGACACCAGGATCGCCCGAGCCCGCGCCACCTGCACTGCCTCCAGCGTGGCGTTGCGCGTGGCATCGCCATCGATGACGTTGGTACCGCAGGCCTCTGCCGCCGCCAGGCTCGGATCGTGCCCGTCGATGACGACGATCTCCGCCGGATCGGTACCGCGGCGGATCAGTTCGCTCACCGCCTCGGCGCCACTGGTGCCATAGCCCGCGACAACGATATGGCCCTTGAGCTTGCTCTGAATCACGCTCATCCGCCATCTCTCCCAGACATGCTTGAACAGGAACTCATAGGCCGATCCCAGGAAGATCAGCCAGACAAACAGCCGCACGGGCGTCACCACGAAAGTGTCGAACATCCGGGCCTGATCGGTCACCGGCACGATATCGCCATAGCCGACCGTCGTGACCGTGATCATCGTGAAATAGAGCACATCGACGAAGCTGATCGCACCATCGACATTGTCGCGCAGTCCGTCGCGATCGAACCAATGGCCTGCCAGCGCTATCGCGATCAACGCGAAGGCCAGCAGCACTCGCCAGACCAGTGACAGCCACACCGGCGTCCCGCTCCTGCGGCGCAGCGTAAGCAGTTTATCGGGAGAGATATCTCTGGAACGCACGACGCCTGTCTATCCTGTCGCCGTCACAACGGAAATAGTTGGTCTTTGATCCGTTGCAACGCTTCCGTACAGAGACGGCAGGAACGGGGGATTCGATGGCATCGGGACTGGTCGCACTACTGGATGACGTCGCCGCGATAGCGAAGCTGGCGGCCGCCTCGCTCGATGATGTCGGCGCCGCCGCGGGCAAGGCCGGCAGCAAGGCGGTCGGCGTGGTCGTCGACGACGCGGCAGTTACGCCGCGCTATGTCACCGGCCTCACGCCAGATCGCGAATTGCCGATCATCGCCCGTATCGCGGTAGGATCGCTCAGAAACAAACTGCTGATACTGCTGCCCGCCGCCCTGCTGCTCAGCAGCTTCGCGCCCTGGGCGGTCACGCCGCTGCTGATGATGGGCGGCGCCTATCTCTGTTTCGAAGGCGCCGAGAAGGTCATCGAAGCGTTCGGGGGCCATCACACTGCCGAGGAGCATGTCGCCACCACTGACCCGGCAACGCTGGAAAAGGAGCAGGTGTCGGGCGCGATCCGCACCGACCTTATCCTGTCGGCCGAGATCATGGCGATCGCCCTCGCCGAAGTGGCGACCACGCCACTGATGACCCGCGCCGGCGTTCTGATCGCGGTCGGCGTCGCCATCACGATCGGCGTCTATGGCGTCGTCGCGCTGATCGTGAAGATGGACGATATCGGTCTCCATCTCGCTCGCAAGCCCGCTACCCGCACGATCGGCACCGCGCTGGTCAGGGGCATGCCGGTTGTGATGCGCTGGCTCTCGATCATCGGCACCGCCGCGATGATCTGGGTGGGCGGCGGCATAATCGTTCACGGCGTGGAGAGCTTCGGCCTGCACGAGCCAGCTGGTACGATCCACCACCTCTCCGAGGCAGCGGGCCACATCGTCCCCGTGGCGAGCGGCCTTGTCGCCTGGCTTGTCACCGCCCTGGGCTCCGGCATCGTCGGCCTGATCGTCGGCGCGGCGATCGTCCCGGTCGTCCACCTTGCGGGCAAGCTACGCCGCTAGCGGCTCCTCGCTTCGACCGACGCCGAAGCGCTGGCGATATTCGCCCGGCGACAGGCCGATGATGCGGTGGAACAGCTTGCGGAACGCTGCCGCATCCTCATAGCCCACCGACCATGCGACCTGCTCGACCGGACGCTTGGTCGACTCCAGAAGCTCACGCGCCTTGCCGATGCGCAGATGCTGGGCATATTCGGTCGGCTTCAGGCCGGTTGCGGCCTTGAAGCGGCGCAGGAAGGTGCGTTCCTCCATTCCTGCCTGCGCCGCCATGTCACCGACGTTGATGGCCCGCGCTTCCCGCGCCTGCAGCCAGTGCTGCACCTTGAGGATCGCCTCGTCGCCATGGTTCAGCCTGGGTGAGAAGCTGCTGTAGTGGCGCTGCTCCCGCCCGACCGGGTCGACCAGATGGAAGCGGCCCGTCTCGACCATCACGGTCGGCCCGAACAGCCGGTCGACGATCCGGAGGCCGAGGTCGGTCCACGCCATCAGGCCGCCGGCAGTGAGGATGTCACCATCCTCGATCAGGATCTTGTCCGGATCGAGCCGGACATCGGGAAAGCGTTCGCGAAAGGCGTTGGCGAATTGCCAGTGGGTCGTCGCCCGCCGGCCCGATAGCAGGCCGGTGGCGGCCAGAATGAAGGCGCCGCCGCAATTCGACGCGAGCACCGTGCCATGCGCATGCCGGTCGAGCAGGAAACGCGCATAAGGCGTAGCCTCTTCCTGTCCGGCCGGTCCAGCCAGCCGCCCCGGTACGAGCATATAGTCGGGACCACCCGTCTCATCCGGATGCGTATCGTAGCAGCGCTCGAAACCGCCTTCCTCGCGCAGCCGCCAATGGCTGACGCGAGCAGGCACGCCGCCTCGCCGCGCAGCGTAGCGGCCGGCTATGTCGAGCATGTCGGTCAAACCATGGACCATAGCCATCTGACAGTCCGCGTAGAGCAGCAGTCCCACTTCGGTGCGGCGCGCCGGCCGTTCCTTCCCCATCGCGATGTCCTTTGTCACTTTTGACCCGGATAATGTCGTTTCCGCCAATCCTGACGATGCCGGAACAAGCCTAATCCTTCAACCATCGGGCGGCGACGCCCACCACATTCAACGAAGGGACAGCATCATGACCACCATCACCACCCAGGACGGTACCCGCATCTTCTACAAGGACTGGGGCCCCCGCGACGGCCAGCCGATCGTCTTCTCGCATGGCTGGCCGCTCTCGGCCGACGCCTGGGACGCGCAAATGGTCTTCTTCGCCAATCTGGGCTTCCGCACCATCGCGCATGACCGCCGCAGCCATGGCCGTTCCGACCAGGTCTGGGGCAACAACAATATGGATCAATATGCCGACGATCTCGCCGAGCTGATCGAGCAGCTCGATCTCGACAGGGTCATCCTTGTCGGCCATTCGACCGGCGGCGGCGAAGTTACTCGCTATATCGGCCGGCACGGCACGGCGCGGGTCGCCAAGGTGGCACTGATCGGCGCGGTCCCCCCGCTGATGCTCAAGACCGAGGCCCATCCGATCGGCCTGCCGATCGAGGTGTTCGACGGCATCCGCCAGGGCACCTTCGATAACCGCAGCCAGTTCTTCAAGGATCTCACCATCCCCTTCTACGGCTATAACCGCAACGGCGCGGCGATCTCCGAGGGCCTGCGCGAGGAGTTCTGGCGGCAGGGCATGATGGGCGGTCTCAAGGGCCAGCTCGACAGCATCCGCGCCTTCTCGGAGAGCGACTTCACCGAGGACCTCAAGCGGTTCGACGTGCCGACGCTGGTCCTGCATGGCGATGACGACCAGATCGTTCCGATCGACGCCTCCGCGCTCTCAACCGTGAAGATCGTCAAACACGCGGTGCTCAAGGTCTATGAAGGCGCCGATCACGGCCTCGTCCAGACCCATCAGGATCGCTTCAACGCCGACGTGCTCGATTTCATCAACGGATGAACAACGACGGCCTCTCGGTCCGTCCACCTTTTACAAGGATATATGACATGTCCACCGCACTCATCACCGGCGCGTCGAGCGGGATCGGCGAAGTTTATGCAGAACGTCTCGCCCACCGCTGCCTCGACCTCATACTGGTCGCGCGCAGCACCGCCAAGCTCGCAACCCTGGCAACGCGCCTGCGCGCCGAAACCGGCGTCAACGTCGACATATTGCCCGCCGATCTGGCCAACGCCGAAGATCTGGCAAAGGTCGAAGCCCGGCTGCGTGACGATACGGCGATCGACACGCTCGTGAACAACGCCGGGATCGCCGGCGAAGGCTCCATCGTCGATGCCGATCCGGCCTATCTGACCGGCATGATCAATCTCAACATCGTCGCCGTCACCCGGCTGGTTGCGGCCGTCGCCCCCCGCTTCGCGGCGCAGGGCAGCGGCACGATCGTCAATCTGACGTCGGTGACGGCGCTGATGCCCGGCGGCTTCACATCGGTCTATCCGGCAACCAAGGCCTTCGTTCTGGCCTTCACGGAAGCGCTGCAGGCCGAACTGGGAGCAAAAGGCGTTCGCGTCCAGGCGGTGTTGCCCGGCATTACCCGCACCGCCATTTGGGAAGCGGAGCAACTCGACAATGTTCCGGCCGAGATGGTCATGGATGTGAACGAGATGGTCGATGCCGCGCTGGCCGGGCTCGATCAGGGTGAAAACATCACCATCCCTTCGCTGCCCGACCAGGCCGCCTTCGACAGCTTCATCGCAGCGCGCGATGCGCTGCATCCCAACCTGTCCCGCGACCGCGCGGCCCCGCGCTATCGCGCCTGATATTTCGAAAGGAGACTCCCGATGGTCCTCGGATTTTCCACACCCGCCTTCGTTGCGCTCCATGTCGCAATCAGCCTGATCGGCATCGTTACCGGCCTGATATCCCTGCCGCGGCTCGCCGCCGGCTACAGACCCGGCCCACTGCACGGCATCTTCCTGGCCACTACATTGGCGACGACGTTGACGGGATTCCTCTTCCCGATCAGCGGCGTCACCCCCGCTCTGGTGACAGGCGTGGTTTCGACGGTAGCGCTCGTCGTTGCGATAGGATCGTTCCGCCGTTTCGGCAGAGGCCGCCACACGCGGCTGACCTACGCGGTCAGCGCCACCTTCGCACTCTACCTCAACCTGTTCGTGCTGGTCGTGCAGAGCTTCCTCAAGGTTCCGGTGCTCCATGCGCTGGCGCCAACGGGAACCGAGGCGCCGTTTCTGATCGCCCAGGGCCTGGTGCTCGCAGCCAGCATTGCGCTTGGCTTCGGAGCGTTCCTCGCAGCGCGGCGGGAGGTGCTATCCGCCGCCTGAGCTGTCCGCCCGACGTGACGGCAGAGGCTGCGCCTGCGGAAAGGCGCAGCCTCTGCCCATGTCCCGTCAGTCGATGCCCACGATCAGGCCATCGCCGATCCAGCGGCCCAGCATCTGCCCGGCTGCGGGCACGCCGCCTTCCGCCCCCAGCCGTTCGATCATCGCCGCGCACACGGCGCCGAAACTCGCGCCGCCCTGCACCATTTCGATCGCATCGCCCTCCCCAGGCTCGGCGGTACGGAAACAGGATACCAGCCCCTGTCGCCAGACGATGATCGTCGCCGGATCGGGCAGCCATTCGACCGCAGGCGGCATTTCCTCGGCCGACAGGGCCGACCAGATCGCCGCCGCATTGGTTTGGAAGCCGGTCGTCCGCAATGTCGGCCCAAAGCGCAGTATCGCCGCATCCCAATCGATATCTGCGAACGTCGCGGGATCGACCGGAACGCTATCCGCCCCCACAAAGGCCTCGGACAGGGCGAGGTCGAGCCAACCCAGTTCGCCAATCTCAGGATCGTCGGGGAAAAGCCGTTCGAGCGTCGCTGGAAAACCCTTGGCGTAAGCATCCAATGTCCAGGCGTGCGGCGGAACCGCATCGATATGCGCGACGGCCGTGGACAGGAAACGCTCGTCGCCGATCCACGCATGGACCCGCTCGAAAGCCTCGGTAAGAACCGCGACGAGCGAGGCTCGATAATTGTTCTGATAGACGTCGAGACCGGGCCGCGCCGTAGGTCCCAGCCGCTCGGCCGCCTCGTCGGACGCGGCTGCGATCCAGGCGCGAAAATCGCGCTGCAGTTCGAGCAGGCTCATGCCGCCCTCCGCTCATGCGGCTTTGCCATGTCGCGGGCCACTTGCAACTCGTCGAGCAACTCGGCCAGGGGCGGGATGTCATCATCACGCTCGATCATCGTCGGCACAGCGCCGATCCGCGCCACGGCATCCTCATACAATGCCCAGACCGGGGGCGGCACCGGCTTGTCATGCGTGTCGATCAGCAGGGTCCGGCCCTGGCTGTGCCCGGCGAGGTGAATCTGGCCCACCCGATCGGCCGGAATGCCGGCCAGATAATCGCGCGGGTCGAAGCCGTGGTTGCTGCCGCTGACATAGATGTTGTTGACGTCGAGCAGTAGGCCGCAGCCGGTGCGGCGGCACATCGCATCAAGGAATTCCCATTCGGTCATCGGCGACTGATCGAACGCCACATAGCTCGACGGATTCTCGATCAGCATCGCACGGCCAAGCATGTCCTGAGCGATGCCGATATTGTCGCAGACCACGTCCAGAGCCTCTTCGGTATAAGGCAAAGGCAGCAGGTCATGCGAATTGAAGCCCTCGATCCGGGTCCAGCAGAGATGGTCGGATACGACCATCGGCTCGACCTCGTCGACGAGAGCACGGAGCAGCCTCAGATAATCGCGATCGACTCCGTCGGCCGATCCTACCGACATCGAAACCCCGTGCAGAGCAACCGGATGCCGCTCCCGGACCTGGCGGAGGATGTGGCGCGGGCGTCCGCCGGCTACCATGAAATTCTCTGAGATCACCTCGACGAAATCGACCGCGACAGGCGTCTCGCCGTCGAGGAAATCGCTATAATGCGGCTTGCGCAGGCCAAGGCCGAAGGCTGGAACGGGCATTGGCACATGCCTCGAAAAAAGAGAGGCCCGGCCGCGCGCAAAGGACGCGCGGCCGGGAAGAAAGATTACTTCTTGGCTTCGGTCGTCGAGCCGCCAGCTGCCGTGCAGGCTTCTGCGGTCATTTCCTTGAAGCCATGGCCTTTGCAGGCATTCTGGCCCTTGCAGGCATGCTCCGCGGTCTTGCAGTCGGAGCTGCCCTTGCAGCTGTTGACGCCATAGCAATGGACCTTGGCATCCTTACCCGATTCGGCGATCGCGGGGGCGGCGTTGATGGCGGCGATCGCGATGAGGGCGGCCGAAGCAGCTGCGCCGACGCCGTTCTTGACGGTGAACATGGTGACAATCTCCCCTAGGGTTCGTGCCGGAGGTGGCACCGGTAACTACGGTGCCGCGTCCGGCATGGTTACAATAGCGCCGAAATATTTCACCACCGCAGCAGCCGCGGCCCGAGCAGCGCGCCGATCGCCGTCATCATGCCGATGCCCAGCGAATACCAGGTGAGCACGAACAGCGCTGATGTTTCCGGACAGTGCAGACAGTACAGCGTCGCCGCGCAGGCCCCCGCCGTCAAACCCGCCGCCGCGCCGGCCGCTCTCAGCCGGGTGGGTGCCAGCCGGCGATATGCCCAGAGTAAACCGATGAAGATGGGAATCGCCAGGCGCAGCACGACCCATGGACATTGCTTCCAGCTGCGTCCCAGCCACATTGCAAGCCATTGATCGGAGGGCAGCCGCGCCAGTTCGATCAGCCCGACCACGGCCAGCAGCGCTATTGGCAGCCCCAGCAACCAGAGCCCCCGCACGCGGACAGGCTCCGGCCGCGCCAATTGTACCGTCGCCGCGATCGCAACGGCGCTGAGCGAAGCTGTATAGGCCCATTTCATCCAGAAGCTCTGGCTGTGCAGCGCGAGATCGAAATTGGGGCGAAAGCCGAGCCAGGCCCCAATCAGCATGGTCGTCACCAGTCCACCCATTGCGAGACCCGCGGCGACGCGCAGGCCGACCGCATTACGTGGTACCGGCCGTAGATCGACCGCCAGCGAGCGGATCAGGGCATCGGTGGTCATCATGCCTGCCCCCGCACACGCGCCGTCAGCGCCTTGAGGCCACGATGGACTGATACCTTGACGTCGGATTCGCCTATCCGCGCGCTCGATGCCGCCTCGGAGATGCTCAGCCCATCGAGCCGCGTGTCGCGGATCGCGTCGGCCTGCTTCGGTGGCAGCGTATGGAGCAGCCGTGCGACGTCCATGCGCGCGATGCTGGCATCCTCGAAGCCCTCGACGACCAGAATATCGGCGACATCGTCAATCGAGCAGGACTGCCGCCGCCGCCGAAAATGATCGATCATCTTGTAGCGCGCGATGGCGAACAGCCACACCGCGAACGGGCGCTCGGGATCATAGGTGCCGCGGCGCGTGTGTATGGCAATCAGCGTCTCCTGCACGAGGTCCTCGACATCCTCCGCGGCATCGCGAACGCGCCGCCGATAAAAAGCGTGGAGCATGGGCACGAGCGCGGTGAGCAGTGCGGCGTGGGCACCGGCGTCGCCCTTGAGGCCGCCGATCATCCAGGCTCGCAACTGATCCTCGCTCGCTCGCATATGCGCTCCCCTGGACACGCATTCGGCAGATCCCACCGCAAGGTTACAGGAAGATCGACACCGACACAGAAATATTTTCGCGATGGCCGCTGTAACGATCCGCCCCGATGCCTCGAACTTCCGGACGTGACCCCGCTTCGACGCCTCTACGGGTCGCGAAGACATTGCACAGGAGAAACCATGACCATCACCACCACCCATGCCGCCATTGCCGCCAGCCTGGCGCTCGCACTTGCCACCGGTACGGCCCAGGCCGCCGACTCCGCCGCGAAGAAGACCGAGAAATGCTATGGCGTCGCCCTCGCCGGCAAAAATGACTGCGCGGCTGGCGCCGGCACCAGCTGCGCCGGCACCTCGAAGGTCGATTATCAGGGCAACAGCTGGAAGCTCGTGCCCGCGGGCAGCTGCACCACGATCAAGACTCCCAAGGGTCCCGGATCGCTTACCCCCAAGAAGGCCTGACGCCTCATTCCTCCGCGCGCGCCACATATCGCCACGCGCGGAGGAATTGTCCGGAGAGATGCCATGAAGCCCCTCGTCCTCTACCGCAGCGCGGCCAGCCTCGCCGAAAAGCTGCTGCCCGAATCGCTGCTGCTGCTCGTCGCCCGGCTCGGCGTCGCCTCGATCTTCTTCCTGTCGGGCCGCACCAAGGTCGACGGTGTTCTGACGATCACCGATACGACCTATGAACTGTTCCGCACCGAATATGCCCTGCCCTTCGTTCCGCCCGAGATTGCAGCACATGCCGCGACCTATGCGGAACATTTTTTCCCGATACTGCTCGTTCTGGGGCTTGCCACCCGTCCCGCGGCCCTCGCGCTGCTTGGCATGACGATCGTGATCGAGGTCTTCGTCTATCCCGACGCCTGGCCGACCCATCTGAGCTGGGCGGGCCTGCTGCTGCCCCTCATCGCCAGAGGCGGCGGCGGCTGGTCGCTCGATCGCCTGATCAAGCGAGCGCTGAAGGCGGGAGATTGACGCCATGGCTTCGCGCGAAACCGCACAGCCCCGTCCAAGGGTCGTCATCATCGGAGCCGGCTTCGCCGGCCTCTCCGCCGCGCGCGAGCTGGCCCGGCACGATGTCGATATTGTCCTGATCGACAAGCAGAACCATCATCTCTTCCAGCCGCTCCTGTATCAGGTCGCGACCGCCGGGTTGTCGCCGGCCGACATCGCCCAACCGATCCGCTCGATCGTCAGGAAGCAGCCCCGTACCCAGGTGCTGCTGGACAGTGTCGAGGGAATCGACAAGGCGGCCCGCAGCATTCGACTCGCGAGCGGCGCGATGCTCGATTATGACGCGCTGCTCATCGCCACCGGCGCCCGCCACAGCTATTTCGGCGCAAGCTGGGCAGACCGCGCGCCGGGGATCAAGACGATCGACGATGCCATCAGCGTCCGCCGTACAATCCTGCTTGCGCTTGAACGCGCCGAAACCAGCCGGCAGGAACATCTTGCGGAGCGCGTGGAATATCTCACCTTCGTCGTGGTGGGCGGCGGACCCACCGGCGTCGAAATGGCGGGAGCCATCGCGGAGCTGACACGTGCCGCTGCCGAAGCGGAATTTCCCCATATTACCCGACACTGCGTACGGATCATCCTGGTCCAGTCCGAGCAGCGCCTGCTGCCCAGCTTCCCCGCTTCGCTGGGTAGTGCCGCCCAGCGCGCGCTCGAGGCGCTTGGCGTGCAGGTCCGCCTTGGCTGCCGGGTAACGGCGATTGACGATGATGGCGTTATCATCGGGGATCAGCGCATCGCCGCCATCACCGTTATCTGGGCCGCCGGCGTCTCCGCCTCGCCCGCCGCGACGTGGCTCGATGCCACGGCCGACCGCGCCGGACGCGTCATCGTCGGGGCGGATCTCGCCGTGCCGGGGCACCCCGACATCTTCGTAGCCGGGGACACTGCAGCCGTTATCGATGCGAGCGGCAAATCTGTGCCCGGGATCGCCCCTGCGGCCAAACAGATGGGCCGCCATGCCGCCCGTACCGCTGTCGCCCGCCTGCTCGGCAAACAATCGCCCGGCGCGTTCCGCTACCAAGGTTTCGGGAATCTGGCCACGATCGGCCGCAAATATGCGGTGGTCGATTTCGGATGGCTCCGTCTATCGGGTTTGCTCGCCTGGCTGCTCTGGTCCGCCGCGCACATCTATTTCCTGATCGGCTTCCGGAACAGGCTGATTGTATGTGCGAACTGGGCCTGGAACTATGTCACCTTCGATCGAGGCGCCCGGCTCATTACCGGCATTGATCGCCGGTTGTAGAGGCGGCGGCGGCAAGCGCCGCCCCCCACGCCAAGGTCAGATCCTGCCAAGCAGGACCAGCACCAGGAGGATAACCAGGATCAGCCCCAGTCCGCCCGACGGGCCATAGCCCCAATTGCGGCTATGCCCCCAGGTCGGCAGCGCGCCGATCAGCAGCAGGATCAGGACGATCAGAAGGATTGTTCCAAGCATGTGCAACTCCCTGTTATGGAGTGACGTAACCATTGGTGTGGCGAGCCGTTCCGTCCACGCCGCTTAAGTGCAGGCCCGTAGTGGCTTCGGCTGCCAGATTGAGGCATCGCATCGAAGCCGCCGGCCTGTTGTAGAGTTGGGATGCGTACGAAAATGGGCCAGAATATTGCCGACCATGACCGACCTGTCATCCTTGTCGTCGAGGATGAGATGTTCGTTCGGATGATGGCTGTGGATGCCATCGAGGAGGCCGGTTACGCGACAGTCGAAGCCGAGGACGCCGATCGCGCGATCAGGGTGCTCGGCGAACGCCAGGATATAGCGGTGGTCTTCACCGATATCCGGATGCCCGGCCAGCTCGACGGTCTGGCGCTTGCCTGGCGCGTGCGAACATGCTGGCCAGATATGCCCTTGATCCTTACCTCCGGACACCTCTTCCAGGATGATCGCGACATTCCCCTCGCAACCCGCTTCCTGCAAAAGCCCTATCGCGCTGCCGCGTTGATCGGCGAGTTGGACCGGCTGCTCGGCCGTGCTTGAAACCGGCCGCCCGCCTCTGCGTTAGAAGCGATATGAGTTCGACCATCGAGGAAGCAAGATTGTTGGTGGAGGCGGTGCGCGCGGCCGCTAGCCGGCATGCCATGAGCTGGGGTGAACTGGTCCCCGACGCGCTGACCGTAAACGCCGCCGCCGAGGCAGCTGAAGAAGCCGCCTACGCAGAAATGGCGGTCGCGAAACGGGCGTTGCGCGACCATATTTGCGCGACCTACGGGATCAGCCTGCCCGAACTGGGTAGCCTGGCAATGTTGTAACAAAGGCAACCGCATCTCGGCCTGCCCTGCCCGACGACCTGCGCTAGTGTAGCCGACCGCACAGAGGAACCGCACGCGTTTGCAAAGGTTGTGCTGCCGAGCCGGAAAGCCCCCCTTCTACCCTCGGCTCAGGAGAGTGGCGACCCGCCGGAACCACGGCCCGGCGGGTCCCCTTTGGGCTCGCGATCACGATGAAAATCACCTATATGGGTCTAAGGGTACAATTCCGCGCATATCGGGGGCGGTTTGTGCTTGAGCCGTGCCCCGCCCCGCCGTCCTCCAGGGCGGGGCGTCACGGCCAATAATCTTATCTGATGGGGGTATTCGTGCCAGCTTCGCCGCCCAGCTCGCGCACGCGTGTCAAGCGTGTCCATGAGCGCGCCACCTATGAGCGCGACGCCCTATATCACGTCCTGGACGCTGGTATGCTGTGCCATGTCGGCTATGTCTTCGATGGATATCCGGTGGTCACGCCGACGCTGTACTGGCGTGAGGGCGACGCGATCTACTGGCACGGATCGAGCGCAAGCCGCGCGCTGCGCGCCAGCCAGGACCTCGACGTCTGCCTGACCGTCACCCATCTCGACGGGCTTGTGCTCGCACGATCGGCTTTTCATCATTCCGCCAACTACCGATCAGCGATGATCTTCGGCACCGCGCGCCTCGTAACCGGCGATGCGGAGAAGCTGGCGCGCCTCGAAGCCATGATGGACAGGCTTTGCCCAGGCCGCTGGGGAGCGTTGCGGCCGGTATCGGCAAAGGAGTTGAAGGCGACACACATCCTTTGGATGCCGCTCGACGAAGCCTCGGTGAAAATCCGCAGCGGAGCGCCGGTCGACGACAAGGAGGATATGGCGGACGATATCTGGGCGGGCGTCGTTCCCTTCGCCCTCGACCTTGGCCAGCCGGAACCAGACGATGTGACGCGCGCCGCGGGGCGTGTCGCGCCGGCTGTCACCGGCCGCCTCACCCGCACGCCATGACCGTACACACGCTCGACCGCCCCATCTGGAACGCGCTTGCGGGCCGGCATGCGGGCTTTGCGCTCGGCAATATGCTGGCGCGACGCTATCGAGCCGATATCAGCCCCTTTGCCGCGGCGCGCGATGACAGCCCGGCGGCGCTGTCCGCCCTCAAAGGCCTGCTTCCCGGTGACGGCGGGCTGGTCCTGCTCGAGGCGGGGGATATCCCGATACCGCCAGGCGCGATCGTCGAAAAACAGTTGATCGGCGTGCAGATGATTGCGGGACCATTGCCGCCACCCATAGCAGACGATCGGGTGGTTGCGCTCGACGGTGCAGACGCTGCCGAAATGCTAGCGCTCGCAACCCTCACCGAGCCTGGCCCGTTTCTGGCGAATACCCATGCGTTTGGGGGCTTCATCGGCATCCGTATCGATGGTCGACTGGCTGCGATGGCAGGCGAACGCCTGAAACCCGACGGCTTCGCAGAGGTCAGCGGCGTATGTACTCATCCCGACTTCCGGGGCCGCGGTCTTGCCGGACGGCTATCGGCGATCGTCGCCAACCGTATCGCCGCACGCGGCGAGACGCCGTTTCTCCATGCCTATGCCGCGAATAGCGCAGCGATACGCCTCTACGAAACCTTGGGCTTCCACGTCCGAACCGAAGTGACGGTGATCGTTCTGCGCCGAAGCTAACGGCCGGGCGTCAGCCTCAACAGGCGCCCACCCTTGCCATCTTCCAGTACATAGACCGCGCCATCGGGCGCCTGATCGGCAGCGCGAATGCGTTTGTCCATGTCATATCGCGCTTCCTCACGCGCCGCGCCTTCGCCCAGCGCAACCAGGATCAGCATCTTGCCCGATAACGCGCCGACCAGCGCCTTGCCTTGCCATTGCGGGAAGAGGCTGCCCGAATAGACGAGCAGGCTCGACGGCGAGATCGAGGGATTCCAGCTTACCCTGGGCGCCTCGAGATCGGGGCGGATCGGATGGTCAGGTATCGGCTTGCCGTCATAATGGTCTCCATTGGAGACCAACGGCCAACCATAGTTGCGACCGGGCAGGATGAGGTTAACTTCGTCGCCGCCTTTTGGTCCCATCTCTGCATTCCAGAGCCGACCCTGTCCGTCAAAGGCAAGGCCGAGCGGGTTGCGGTGCCCATAGGTCCACACCGCCGCATCGAAACCCTTGCCGGCGAGCGGATTGCCGGGCGCCGGCTTGCCATCCATGGTCAGCCGGACGATCTTGCCTAGCACGCCTTCACGCTCCTGCGCCGGCATGAACTTCTGCCGTTCGCCCATCGAGAAAAACAGGAAGCCATCGGGCGAGAACGCAATCCGCCCGGCATAATGGCCGCCGCTCTTCAGAGGGTGGGCGGCATAGAGTGTTTTGACGTCTTCAAGCCGGGCACCGTCGAACCCTCCGGCCAGCCTGCCCCGCGCCAGCACGATGCCGTTCGGCGATCCCGGCGTGGAATAGCTGAAATATACCAGGCGGTTGTCCGCGAAATCGGGGTGCGCAACCACCTCGCCGAGTGCGCCCTGCCCCGCGGCTCCAACGGCCGGGACGCCTTCAATCGCGATGCGCTGCCGACCATCGGCCGACACCAGGAGCATCCGGCCCTTCTTTTCGGTGACGAGCATCCTTCCATCGGGCAGGAAGGCGAGCGCCCAGGGATCTTCGAAGGTCGCGATCTCGACCGCCTTGAACGGCTTTTCGGCAAAGGGACGGTCCCCGGTGATCGGCGCCTGCTCCGCCAGAACCGGTGTGGCCAGGATAAGCCCGATAGCGGTCGCGAGATGGCGCATGATGTCAAACTCCCTGATTTCCGAAGCTCAACGTTGCAGGCCGCGAGCGGTTTCGTTCACCCTATCGGCCTGAGGCCGCTCAGCGTCATCGTGGCCGGCCCCTCGCCGGGAAGCAGGACGATCGCGTCATAGCCGTTTACGATCTCGCGAAAGGCCGCCGATTCCGCATCCTTCAGCGGCGCCCGCAGCCAGCGCTGCAGCGGCCGTAAAGCACGCAAATCTACCACGGTCGGCACCGCAGGCGCTTCGGCGGAAAGCATCACACGGATTTCGGCGGGAATTTCGCCATAGCCCTTGCCGGTCAACGGTACGATCAGGAGCCCATAAGCTTCACGCCCGTTCGCGATCGCGAATTCATGCGCGAAATTGCCGCCATGACCGGCAAAATCGTCGAAAAAGTGAAA